>JAHFPT010000032.1 GCA_023266625.1 Novosphingobium sp.
GGACTGACAGTAAGAGTTTAGCCAAGGCATTTAGTCACTTGCGCCGTGGCCGGCAGCATCTGGCCGATGCAGCAGCAATTCATAAATTGGCACTTTCAAATTTGGATGACGGCTGGATCGAGGAATTGTGTAACTGGGCAAACCGCGAAGATGACTTACAAGCTTCGTATCAAGCGGACGGCCGAGTCATCTGCCACGATGAAGGACTCATGGAAGGCAGATTTGAGTTCCCTACAAAAGCAGAGATTGGCGAACCTTCGCTTGAAGCAATCAATGCTTTTTGGCCATAGCCCATTCGAATTTATGCGGCTTCTCAGCTAGCTTCGTTCTCAAGCCGCCTCCAGCATCTCCAGCCGCCGCGTGAAATTATCCGCCTGCCCATCGTGCAGTTCCAGAAAGCGGTTGGCTTCCTTGACGATGCGCGCGTTGACCACCGCCTCGCGGTCGATCTTCGCGTGGGCGTGGAGCCATTCGGTGACTTCGAGCCAATCCCACAGCGGGCTGTTGGAGGTGACCCGCGCGACCGGATTGGGGAAGCCTGAGCTGCGTTCGGCGCGGGTGTAGAGCGAGATTGCCTGACGGGTGAGGCCAGACCGTTCGGCAATATCGCTGAGGCTCACCAGATGGTCGGGCTCGACCCGCTCGACCTTAGCCCCGGCGCGCGACACATCTTCATAGGCCGATGACACCGCCTTGGAGAAGGATACCGCCTCGCGGCTGAACTCGACGATGATCACGCCCTTCTGGAATGACAGGGTCGAATCGTCGCAGCCCGCCTCGAAGAAGCGATCCTCATAGCCTTCCGTCTCGGGATCGAGGCCGGAGGCGATAATCGTGAATTCGTGCGTCTTCATCGCCTCACTCCGCGCCCGAATGCGGGCAACGCGCCACATCGCGCCTGATCGCCCGCGCATGGTTTTCAGCGTTTCGCGGCGTGCTCCACACCGATACCATACAGCCGTCGCGATCAGCCCAAGGACAGTAAAGCCGCCCCCAGGCATGACCGCTGATCGGCACCACCCGCCAGCCAAGCGTTTCGGCAAAGGCAACGGCAGACTCGATTTCCTTGTTCGGATGGCGCGGCCTTGCCATTCGATGACGCCCCTTTAGCCAATCTGTTTACAAATGTCAACAGGCAATCCCGCCTCACCCAGCCCGCAGCGCCAGCACGCTCCCCTCGGCATCGCCCGACAGATAGAGCGTCCCGTCCGCCCCTACCGCCAGCCCGGCAAAAGACGTCATCGGCCCGCACATGTCGCCCACCCCGCCGAGTGGCTTGGCGATCACGCCCGGGGGGGCTCCGACCGGCAGGCGCGCGGCGATTGTCTTGCGCGCGCCGCCCGTCAGATCGCACTCGATCACTTCCTTGGCCGCGACGTCGAGGACGAAGAGCTTGTGCCCCGCGATAGCGATGCCCTGCGGCTCGCCGAGGCCGTCGATCACCGCCTCCGCTCTGCCGCCGGTGAGCTTCGAGACGCGGCCCGCGCCGGATTCGGCGACATAGACCGTGCCGTCCGCCGCAATCGCGACGCCCATCGGCTTGTCGAGGCCACCCGCCAGCTCAAGCACCTCGCCGCGCTCGGCGAGCATGACGTGCCCGGTATCCTGGTCGGCGAAAGCCACCGCTCCGCTCGGACCCTCGGCAACCCCCATCAACCTCTCGAAGCCGCTGGCGAGCAATTCCGGCTCGCTGCCCGGCGTCCAGCGCGCGACTGTGCCATTGGCGGTGGTCACCACCCACTGGTGTGCGCCCGACGATGCGACGCCGCGCAGGAAGCCGGGGAAATTGTCGCCGAACAGATTGCCGACCTGCTGCCGCTCCGTGCCCGGCGCAATGCTGTAGGCGAACATGCCATCGGCGACGTAAACCGTTCCCGCCTCATTCACCCCAATGCCCATCGGCCACTGGAACCCGCGTTCGATCAGCGGCTTCCACTTGCCGCCGCCGAATATCTCGAAGACCCCGCCGGTGATATGCGATGCGAACAGCCTCTCGCCAACGAAAGTGCAATTATCGAGCCCCGGGCCGATGTCGGCGAGTACTGTCTTTTCGCCAGTGCGCGGATCGATCCGCAGTACCTGGCCGCTGCCGACCTGGGTCGAGACGATAAAGCCCTGCGCGTCGAACTTGACCGAATCGGGACTACCCAGATCCTTCGCCACCACTTCCGGCGCGCCGCCATCGAGGCTGACGCGCCAGATCTCATTGGCACCCATGGCGGGGAAATAGAGCTTGCCGTCCGGCCCGACCTCGAAGGCATTGGGCATCGGCACATCGGCCAGGATCACCCGCGCTTCGCCGGTGCTGCGGTCAAACTCGCGGATATTCGCGCCCATGCGCAGTTCCCCGGCGATGACACGATTCTGGTAAACGGTCACCGGATTGGCGACGGGGACGTCGCCGTTGAGCACCCGGGTGGTGCCATCGGGATGCAAAACGCTGAGGCGGTTGGTGGTGATCTCGGTGCAATAGAGATTGCCGTCGTCATCAAAGGCAAGATCGTCGGGCCCGGTGATGCCACCGCCCATCGGGCTGATCGTTTCGATGTCGCCAGTGTCGGGATCGATCGCGCTGACCTGACTGCCGCAAACCTGCGCCACATAGATGCGCCCGTCCTTGCCGGTGCGCAGGCCGTTTGCGCCGAACAGGCGGCTTGGCGGGGTGAGGCGGGATAGTGTCCAGCCCTCGGCAAGCGTGGCGGGCGGGGCGATATAGCGCGGCGTGGGCTGGGGCATGGGTGATCCTCTCTCTCAAATCTTTGTTATGGGCGCTTGGGTATCGCCGCCAGACGCACCGCGCAATACTCGTCTCCCCTCCCGCAAGCGGGAGGAGCCGGGGGTGCGCCAGTGGTGGCGATAGACTCAGGTGTACTGGCGCATTGCCTTTAGCTTCTCGTCCGTTTCCGGATCGCTTTCAACCTCGATGCCGAAGCTGTTGGTCAGCATCGCCATGACATTATAGCAGCCGGTGAGGAAGACCACTTCCATCCGCTGCGCGTCGGAATAGCGCTCGCCCAGCGCCGCCCAGCTGGCATCGCTCAACTGCTGGCTGCGGACCAGTTCGCCGGCGGCGCGGACCAGCGTCTGGTCCCATTGCGACAGGCTGGCGTCGCCTGCCTTGACCGCCGCAATATCGGCATCGCTCATGCCCGCCTTGTGCGCGATCTGAACATGATGGTGCGCCTCATAGACATCGCCGCCCAGCGCCAGCACGCGCACCACCAGCACCTCGCGGTCGCGCGGGGGCAGGGTCGATCCGGCGATCACCTGGGCGATATAGGGCACGAAGGTCCGGTAAAGCCCCGGATTGCGGACGATGACGCGGGAAAAATTGAGATGGGTCCAGTCCCCCACCAGCTTGGCCTGCTCCTCGCTGAATTCCGCCACGGCCAGCGGCGGAATCCGCACATTAGTCTCTCCCATCATGCTCTCCCGGTTTCACTTGCCAGCAACGAGGGATCGATCCCCTCGGCCCGCCAGGCTGCGGTCCAGCGTGTTTCCGCCGGACGTTCGAACAAGATGTCGCTGCGGCCTGCGGCGGCATACCAGCCGTGGTGGCGCATTTCCATATCGAGCTGGCCCGGCCCCCAGCCGGCATAGCCGAGTGCGATCAGCCATTTGTCCGGCCCCTGCCCTGCGGCGATGGCGCGCAAGATATCGAGCGAAGCGGAAAGACCGCCCAGCGGCCCGACCCGGAGTGTGTCGTCTCCGCCCCAGTCGGGCGAATGCAGCACAAAACCGCGTCCCGGCTCGACCGGCCCGCCGTGGTGGATCGGGCAATCGGGCGCGACGCCGGGTTCGATGTCCAGTTCTGCGAGCAGCCCGTGCAGGGTGACGCCGCTGCGAAGATGGCCGATACCGACGCCGAATGCGCCGTTTTCGTCATGCATGTAGAGCGCGATCGCCGCGCGTGCGAAACGCGGGTCGCCCATTCCCGGCATGGCCAGCAGCAGCCGTCCGGCGAGGTATTGTGCATCGGTCATTTCGCTGCCGATACCAGCCGAGGCAGGCGGCGAAAGCAAGCCGTCTGGACGATAAAGCACCATTTGCCTGCATTCTGCCATTGACTTGCGCGCTTTCAGGGCACTTAGATAATCCCATAATCGAGCCCGCGCCGACGGAAATCCCGCGCGTAGAGGCTGCATAACAGGAGCTGGAACCATGACAGACCTCAAAATCCGCAATCTGCAGGACGATCTTTCCTTCGGCGCCAGAGTCGAAGGCGTGACCCTGGACAACCTCCAGGACGAGGCCGTTCGCGCCAAGCTGCGCTCGCTGTTCGAAGACCGCGGCATGATCGTTTTCGAAAATGTCGAACAGTCGAACAAGATGCATGTCGAGCTCAGCAAGGTGTTCGGACCGCTCAAGGACCATCCGACCAAGACGACAGTGCGCACTGCCGACGAAGAAGCTCACGGCGTAATCGACATGCACTATGTGCCCACCAACGATCCCGATAAGGACGAGGGCATTGTCGAGGTCGACGGCAAGCGGCTCGCACGCTTTTCGCCCTGGCATTTCGACCATTGCTACAACGACGAGCTGAACTACGCCGGCATTCTGCGCTGCCCGATCAACGCCCCGACCGGCGGCCGCACCGGCTTCATGGACGGGATCGAGACCTACCGCCAGTTTCCCAAGGAACTTCGCGACAAGATCGAGGGCAAGAATATTGTCTACACGCTCGACACGCGGCTCAAGAAAATGCGCTTCGGGGTTAATTTCAAGTACATCAGCGACAATTATTTGACCAAGGATCTGCTCAAGGAAGTCGCCATCTTCCCGCGCGCGATGCATCCGGCGGTGTGGACCAGGAAGACCGGTGAAAAGGTGTTCCACCTGGCCCCGTGGATGGCAGTCGGTATCGAACACGACGAAACCCCTGAAGGCGACGCGCTGTTCGATGAAATTTGCCATACGCTCAATCGCCTCGGCAAGGGCACCAGCGCCTATTGGCATGAGTGGAAGCCGACCGACATGGTGATCTGGGACAACTCCCGCATGCTCCATGCAGTCGAAGGCTCCGACGCCAAATATGAGCGCCGCACCATCCGCTCGACCATTCGCGGCGACTATGGCCTCGGCTATTTCGAGGACGGCAAGAAGATCGGCGAAGTCAACCGCTACGTTGAGGCCTGAACTCCAAATGTGGCTGCACCTGGCGATCAAGGCGCTGGTTTCCGGCATCTTGATCGCTGCTGCTTCCGAAGTCGCCCGGCGCAATCCCGGCTGGGGCGGCCTGATTGCCTCGCTGCCTCTGACCAGCCTGCTGGCGCTGATCTGGCTGTGGCGCGACACGCATGATCCCGTGCGCGCCGCCGATTTCATCGCCGGGACCGCGCTCTACGTCATTGCCGCACTCCCGGCCTTTGCGGTGATCGCCGCACTGCTCAGGAAGAATGCAGGGTTTGCGCCCGCGCTGCTCGCCGGGACGCTGGCCGCAATGGCGGGCTATTTGCTGCTCATGTGGGCAGGACGGCGCTGGGGACTTGCGGTTTAGACAAGGGCCGGGCGGTTTAGACAAGGGCCGGGCGGTTTAGACAAGGGCCGGCATCGGCTTCTCATCCTGTTTGACGCGGCGGGCTAGCCGACCTAGCCGGAACCAGAGCGGATTCGCCGCAGTTGGGAGGGAATGTCATGGGTGAGCTGACGGGCAAGGTCGCGATTGTTACTGGTGCCAGCCGGGGGATCGGCAAGGGCATCGCCCTGGTTCTCGCCGGGCAGGGGGCGACAGTCTATGTCACTGGTCGCACGGTGACCCCGGGCGAATATTACCTGCCCGGCACGGTCGGCGAGACTGCCGCCGAATGCACCGCGCGCGGCAAAGAGAGTGGCGGCAAGGGAGTGGCAGTCGTCTGCGATCATGCCAATGACGAGCAAGTCGCCGCGCTGTTCGCGCAGGTGAAACGTGACGAGGGTCGGCTTGACATCCTCGTCAACAACGCTTTCCAGCTTTCCGACGACCTCATCGAGCCCGAGCCCTTCTGGGAAAAGCCGCTCACGAATCTCGAGATGTGGGAAGTCGGAGTGAAGTCGAGTTTCGTCGCGGCCTGGCATGCGGCCCAGCTCATGGTGCCGAACAAGTCCGGGCTGATCGTCGCGATCTCGGGCTTTGTCGGCGTCACCTACACCTTCGGCGTGGTCTTCGGCACCGCCAAGACCGCAGTCGACCGCATGGCGCGCGACATGGCAATCGAGCTCAAGCCCCACAATGTCGCCTCGATATCGCTGTGGCAGGGGCTGACCCTGACCGAAAAGGCGCATTACAATCTCGCCCAGTCGAAAGAGAAATTGACCTCATCGGTCACCAGCATGACCGGCAGCTCGGTCGAACACCCGGGCCGGGTGATCGCGGCAATGGCAGCGGACCCCGAGATCATGAAGCGCTCGGGGGGCACCTTCATCACCACCGAAGTGGCGATGGACTATGGCGTGACCGACATCGACGGCAGGGTCATTCCCTCCGCCCGCGACAGCCGCGGCTCGCCGCTTTGGGGGCCGGTGTGAGAGGAGAAGGGAAACCAGCTCCGGATAGGCTCGCCCGGCTCGAGGAACTGCTCGACAAGCAGGACATTTACGAATGCCTGGTGCGGCAGAGCCGCGCCTCGGATCGCGGCGACCGCGAGCTGTTCCTCAGTGGCTTCCACCCCGACGCGGTGATCGCCGCCGGGCCCTTCGTCGGCGGACCGCAAGACCTCGTTGACTGGGCGGAGGATTTCCAGGCCAAGACCTATTCCTCCACCTTCCACAAGCTGATGCAACAGAGCTGCGACATCGACGGCGATACCGCGCATACCGAAACCTACTATTTTTTCGTCGGCTGCCTGCACGGCGGCGAGACCAACCTGCTGGCGGGCGGGCGCTACATCGACCGGTTCGAAAAGCGCGACGGCGTCTGGGGCATGGTCATGCGCAACAATTTCGTCGAATGGACCAGCGTCGTGCCCGCCATGGGCAATCCGCTGGGCGAGATCGTTGACCTCGAGCTGAACGGCCTGCCGTCAAAAGACCGCAGCGATCCTTCGTATCAGCGCCCGCTGGTGAACAGGCGCAAACCGCATATTCCCGGTTAGGCCCCCTCAAACGCAATCGGCAGCCCCTTCAGACCCCATGCGCCGAAGAACGGCCGCCAACCAACCTCCCCGACCCGCTTCGGATTCTTGATCCGCCGGGCGACCTGGTGCAGCGCCTCCTGCAACTGGGCGCGGGCGATGTATTGGCCGAGGCACATGTGCTTGCCGAGCGCGAAGGCGAGCTGGCGGTTGTTGGGGTCGACGACGCGGTCGGGGTTGAATGTGTCGGCGTCGGGGAACGAGCCCGGATCGCGGCCCGAGATGCTCAGCGGGAAGAACAGCATCTGATCCTTGGGGAAAGTCACGCCCCGGTATTCGAATTCCTTGTCGACGAAGCGCGCCACCGTGCTCGGATTGAACCAGCGCAGCCCCTCTTCGATCACCTTGCGGCAATAGTCGTAATCTTCGGCGCAACGCTCGTAAATCTCGGGATAATCGAGCAAAGTGTACATCGTGTAGGTCAGCACGTTCTTCGAAGTGTCGTAACCGGCAAGGAAGAAGAACATGATCAGATCGACCAGCTGGCGATGATCGACATTGCCGGTATCGCTGGTGTCGATCAGCAGATCGAGCATGTCCTCGATCCCGTCGTGCGGGTTGGCGCGGCGATCGGCGATGATGCGCTGGACGAATTCGTCGATCCGCACCATGCCTTCCTGAATGCGCGGGAACAGGTCGAGCTGATAGGAATGGGCGAGGCCGATCACTTCAAGATCGTCGCGCAGCAGCGCAATCCCCTCCTGCGGCGCGCCGACCAGCGCGAACATCACCGAGATCGGGAAGTGCGAGGCGAAGAGCTCGAAGTCGAAGCTGCCCTTGGGCACCCACTCGTCGAGCAGGCGCGAGATGGTAGCCTGCATCAGCGGGCGCATCTGGTTGGCGAAACGCGGGGTGAACTTGGCGGCGAAGGTGTCGCGCAGGAATTTGTGTTTGTCGACCGGCAGTGAGATCAACTGCTCCTCGGTGAAACGCCCCCAGGTCGTTCCCTCCTGCCCGAGCAGGGCGACGACATCCTTGTAGGGCGGGCGCAGCTCGTCGTCGCGGCCGAACAGCTCGCGCATCGCCTTGTGTTCGGTAATGACGATGCCGAGCGACGAAGTGGCGAGCCAGGGATGCTGCTTGCGCGCCTCGGCGAAGCGCGGCAGCGGGTTCTGCCCGAAGCTGGGCTCATCCATTGCCAGATGCGGCAGGTCGAGTTCGGCGAGAGTCTGCATGGCGGTAATCCTTTCCGGGCTGCGGCTTTTACCTCAGCCTTCCCGTTGCGATACGGGACCGTATGGATCATAGTCTGCCGCAACCATGATCGGCATGGAAGAGGCAAATTGGCTTTTACCATAGGTCACCTGCCTGCACTGACAAGTCAGGAGTTAGCGGCCATGCCCGTTTTCACCACAAGCGACGGATGCCTCCTCCATTACGAGTTGACCGGTTCCGGCCCACCGATGGTGCTTACTCCGGGCGGGCGGGAAGGGCGGCGGGTGCTCGATGCGTTGACTGCGGAACTGTCGAAACACTTCCGTCTGCTCACCTGGGACCGGCGCAACACCGGGACAAGCGACCTCACCTTCGACGAGACCCGCTCCGAACAGGCAATCTGGGCGGCGGACCTTGCCGAGCTGGCGCATGCGCTGGACTTGGCCCCAGCCTGGATCGCCGGCGGCTCGGCGGGTTGCCGGGTGTCGCTCAATGCCGTGCTGCATGATCCGTCGATCGCGCGCGGGCTGGTGCTGTGGTCGGCCTCGGGCGGGGCCTATGGCGCGCAGTTCCTCGGCCACAACTATCATGTGCCCTATATCCTCGCGGCGCAGCGCGGCGGCATGGCGGCGGTCGCCGAGACCCCGTTCTTCGCCGGGCGTATCGCCGGCAATGCGCGCAACCGCGACTATCTGCTGTCGTTCGATGCGGACCGCTTCATCGCGGTGATGAAGCACTGGAACGAGAGCTTCTACCCGCGCGAAGGCGAAGCGCTTGCCGGGATCGAGGGCGATCTCGCCTCGATCCGGATGCCCACGCTGATCATCGAGGGCAATGACGACATCCACCCGGCGGAGGCGTCGCAGGCGCTGGCAGCGTCAATACCGGGCGCGACGCTGGTGCCTAGCCCATGGAGCGGGGAGGAGTTCATGGCGGTGATGACTGGCCGGGTGCCGGGCGTGGTGTTCGATCTCTATCCGCAGCTGGTACCGCAGATCCTCGAATTCGCCGATTAGGGCATCGTGCGAAAAAGTGGGAACCGGTTTTTCGAAAAACTATGTAATAACAAATAAATAGATCGGGCAGCATGATTCAGATTTCATGCTGCCCGCTCTTGAGCGGCGCGCGATTTATGAATCAACTTGCTCCTCTCCCGCAAGAGGAGAGGAGTGCACTGGAGTATGAACATGCCCTCGCAAAACCCCCTCGCCACTTCCGCCCAACACATGGTCGAAGACCGCGCGCTGGCCCTGCTCCGCCGCCCCGAAATGGAGCGCATCCGTTCCATTGTCACCCTGCTGTGGAACAACGCCACCGCCTGGCCCTCGCGCGACCAGCGTGACCGCTTCGCGCCGATGATCGACGAATATATGTTCCACCACGCGATGCGCGCGGCGAACGGCGACGCCAATCATCCGCAAGCGACCCGCTTCATGGCCCCGCCGCACCGCTGGTTTGACCGCGACGTGCCGGGCTCGCGCTGGGCCGGGGACAGCCCCGATTTCATCTACCGCACGATCCCGATTGCGCATGGCGGGCGCTATGAGATTCACGGGCTCCAGAGCTGCAAACTCGCCCCGACGGTCAACTATTCGCTGATGGACAACAATTCCGCCGCGCCAGTGACCCAGGCGATCCTCGACAGCCTCGACATGCACTTCGCCGGTGACGGCAGCTTCGTCATCACCGTCGACGACACCCCCGCCGAGGGCCGCAAGAACCACATCCAGACCAAACCGGGTGCCGATTTCATCATGGTGCGCGATGCCTTCGGCGACTGGCTGAACCAGTCGGCCAATGCGCTCAGCGTGACCAGGCTCAACCCCGATGCCGGGCCAAAGAGCGATGAGGATATGGCCGGGCATCTGGCAAAGATCGCGGTCGATGGCGTCTATTACAGCTTCTATATCACCCACTCGGGCAATGGCACCGGCCCCAACGAACTGCGCCAGCCGATGTCCGCCGGGGCGTTCGGCGGCATGCCGACGCAGTGGGGCTCCAAGGGCAATCTCGCGCTGGACGAGGATCAGGCACTGATCGTGCGCTCCAACGCGGCGGGGGCAGCCTTCCGCAATCTGGTGCTGACCGACGCCTTCCACATCTCGATCGACTATTGGCGGCGCACCTCCAGCCTCAACATGGACCAGATGGTAGCTGACGAGGATGGCGACTTCACCTTCGTCGTCTCACAGCGCGATCCCGGCATCCACAACTGGCTCGACAATTGCGGCGTGCACCGCACCCAGTTTGGCCAGCGCTGGCAGGCGTTTGCCCGGGGGGCTGAGAACCCTGAACCGTGGATAACCGCGCGGCTGGTGAAGTTCGCCGATCTGGAGCGGGAGCTGCCGAAGGGCGTCAAGCGGATCGATGCGATTGGCCGGCATGAGCAGATTACCGCGCGCGAAGCAGGGTATCGGCGGCGGTTTGAGGATAAATAACTCCCCGCCCGCTCACTGCCCTGAGGAACAGCCGCGCAAACGTCCGCGCCCATTGCTCCAGCTGCGCACCGCCCCTCGGCACGCCGCGGACATGGCCGATCAGCCCGTCGCCCCAGAAGCTGGCTGCGCCTTCGATATCCTCGATCGACAGTTGCCCCTGTGCAATCGCCTTTTCGAGACAGCCGCGCAGCAGGGTCTGCATTTCCCGGTAAAGCGCCTCGCGCATCGGTGCGCCCTGTCCGCCGGTCTGCACTGTGTCGATCCAGTCGACCAGCCGATCCAGCATCAGCACTTCGGGCCCGCTCAGGATCGTCGCCGAACGCCGGGTCATCTCGGCAATCACCGCCTCGATATCGCCGCTTTCCGTAACTTCGGTGAAGGAGGCAAAAATCAGACCGGTGCGCGCGGCGAGCACCGCCTGCAACAGGTCCAGCTTGCCGGAGAACCGCGCATAGATCGTCTGCTTGCTGGCATGGGCAGCGCTGGCCACCCGGTCGAGCGAGAATTGCTCGGGGCCGGTTTCGAGCAACACCGTCCAGGCGGCATCGACAATCCGCCCGGCGATCAGCGGGGCCGCGCTCGCCGCAGGACGACCGCGCGCGGCACGGAGTTCAGGCATTTTGCCAGCCCAGCCCCAACGCCTTGGCCAGCGCGACATAGGCCTGGGTCAGATCGGCACGGGCGGCAGTCTCGGCGAGGCGCGCGTCAATCGCTTGCCGCTGGGCTTCGAGCGCTTCGGAGGGGGGCACGGTTCCGGCTCTGCCGCGTAGCCTCTGCAACCGGGCAATTTCGCCTGCGTGGTCCGCCCCGCTGGCCGAACGGGCGAGCGCGACACGCGCCGCGCCATAGCGGGCGAGCGCAGATTCGGCGTCCTGCAACGCGCTAAGTACCTGCGCCCGGTAGTCGCCCAGCGCGGCATCGCGCCCGGCCTCGGCACCTCGCACTGCTGCCGCGCCGCGACCGAAGTCGAGGAAGTTCCAGCTCAGCCGCGGCAGCGCGATGGTCGAGAGCTTGGACGCATCGAAGATGTCGCCCGCGCTGGCCCCGCCGATGCCGATCAGCCCCATGAACGAGACGCTGGGGAAGCGTTTCGCCTTTTCCATGCCGATTTTGGCGGAGGCCGCCGCCAGCTGGCGCTCGGCTGCGCGAATGTCGGGGCGGCGCGCGAGCAGGGCTGCCGGATCGCCGATGGCGACGCTGGCGGGTGGCAGCGGAATGGTGCCTGCGGGTAGCTCGCCCAGTTCGCCGGGGGCCTGGCCGGTCAGCACTGCCAGGGCGTCGCCGAGCACGGCGATCTCCGCTGCCACCCCGGCCTGCTCGGCCTCGCTGCGCTCTACTTGCGCCGTCGCGGCCTCGACTGCCTGACGCGGCGCGGTGCCACCAGCGAGGCGCTGGCGGGCAATGGTGTCGAGCTTTGCCTCAATCGCATGGCGCTCGCCCAGCAAGGCCAGTCTCGCCTGCCGCGCGCGCAGCGCGACATAGCTGCGGGCAATCTCCGCCGACAGCGCTACTTGCGCATCGGCCAGCCGCGCCTGCGCCGCCTCGGCTTCGGCATCGGCGCGTTCGATGTCGCGGCGTTTGCCGCCCCAGATATCGGCCTCCCACTGCGCGTCGAAGCCGGCGTTGAACAGATCGATGTTGCTGCCACTGCTAGCGCCGCCAATCGCGCCATCCGGAAGGTCGGCATGGGCATAAAGCAGCGACGCACCACCCGACGGCAGCAAGCCGGAACGCGTCGCCGCGAGCCCGGCACGCGCCTGCCGCAGCCGGGCTTCGGCAGCAGCAAGCCCTGGCGCCTGCGCCAAACCCTTCGCGACCAGTGCATCGAGCTGCGCATCGCCAAGCCCCTCCCACCAGCGCGCCGGAGCAGGTGTGCTCACCGCATCGCCCCCGCGCAGGAAGGCCCCCGAGATGAGCGCCTTCGATGCTGGCGCGGGCGGCGGCGCATAGTCGGGCCCGGCGCGGCATGCCGCGAGCGCAATGGCCAAAGTCAGCGCGAGGAGACGCAACCCCGTCATCAATGCATCGCCATCGTCGGGCTGCCCGGCGGCGGCGGACGAATGAACAGGACCAGCGGCGAAACCGCCAATGTCACCAGCGCCAGCACCTGAAACAGATCGTTGAACGACATAACCAGCGCTTCGAGCATCACCCGTCCGTCCAGCATCCGGTAGGCGGCCTCCGCGCCTGCCGTGCCGCCGCCCATTTGTGTCGCCATATCCGAAAGCTGCTGCTGCAGCGCCGGGTCGTTGGCACCAAGCGAGGCCTGCATTTGCCAGTGATGGAATTCCATTCGCTGGTCCTGGAAGCTGGCCATCCCGGCCAGCCCGATCGAGCCGCCGAGATTGCGCGAGATGACGAACAGGCAGGTCGATTCGCCGGCATCTTCGGGGGCGACTGCCGAAATCGCCACCTGCTGCAAGGGGATGCCCGACAGGGTCATGCCCACGCCCAGAAAAATCGTCATGACAAAAAAGGCGCTGCCCGCAGACTGCGAGGTCAGATTGCTGGCGGACAGTGTTGCCGTCACCGCAACCAGAAAGGCTACGGCAACCACGATCCGGATATCGACCCGCGAGATCAGCAAGGGATAGAGGAGCGACGAGACCACGGCGGCAACACCGCAAGTGAACAGCACCTGCCCCGACTGAATGGCATTGTATCCGGCCACGGCGGCGAGAAACTGCGGAATGGAGAACATGCTACCGAACAGCAACACCCCCATCAGCGTCATCAGCACAATCGCCGCCGCCAGCGTCGGATTGAGCAGCAGCGACAGCTTGAGCACCGGCCTGCCTGGCCGCAGCTGACCGATGGCGATCATGATGAAGCCGATCGCGCTGGCAATCGCCAGCTGCCGGATCAGCGCGGATTCAAACCAGCGCTCGCGGTGCCCTTTCTCCAGCAGCACCGTGATCGATCCCAGCCCCACCACCATTCCGGCGACACCGAACCAGTCGGCATTGCGCAACTCGTGCCAATCGCCAGGCGCCTTGGGCAGGCTGGCGAACAGCAGGACGATCAGGCCCAGGCAAATCGGAACATTGATGAAGAAGGCGAAGTGCCAGCTGAAATTCTCGGTGAGCCAGCCGCCGGCCAGTGGCCCCAGCACCGGGCCAAGCAACGCCGTCGCAGCGAACATCGCGATGCCCAGCGATTGCTGGCTTGGCGGCAGCCGCGTGGCGACGATCGTCAGGGCCGTCGGGATCAGGGCGCCGCCCGCCAGCCCCTGGCCAAAACGACCGGCAATCATCGTTGTCAGATCAACAGCAAAGCCGCAGAGCACTGAAAACCCGGTAAAACCCACGGCGGCAATCAGCAACAGGCGTCGCAGGCTCAGCATCCGTTCGAGCCAGACGACCAGCGGAATGACCACTACCTCGGCCAGAAGGTATGATGTGTTGAGCCAGGTTCCCTCGCTTGGCGTCGCCCCGATTTCTCCCTGGATGACAGGCAGCGATGCACTGACAATCGAGGTGTCGAGCATGGCCATGAACGCACCCAGCGTGCCTGCCGCGACGGCAAGCCACGCCGCCAGGTCGGCGCGCACGGGTGTGGATGCCGAGACGGGGGGAGCACTGCCGCCGCTCACTTGCCGCCACGCTCCTGCTCGGAGCGGATCGCATCAAGCTCGCCCTTGGCCGCGCGGGTATCGACTTCGACATTGAGCGACAGCCCCGGCACCAGCACCCGCCGCGCCGCCGGTCCCGCGAGGATGCGGATGCGCACCGGCACGCGCTGGACAATTTTGGTAAAATTGCCGGTCGCATTCTGCGGCGGGATCATCGAAAAATTGGCACCGGTGCCGGGCGTGACACTCTCGACACTGCCGGTGAAAGTGACCCCCGGCAGCGCATCGGCGCGGATTGTCGCCGGTTGGCCCGGCCGCATCAGCCCGAGCTGGGTTTCCTTGAAATTGGCAAGGACATAGATGTCCTGGCTCGGCACGATCGTCATCAACCGCATCCCCGGCTGGACGAACTGGCCGCTGCGCACGGTGCGGTTAGCCACCCGCCCGGCAATCGGCGCAGTGAGCCTTGTCGCGGCAAGATCGTTGGCTGCCGCCAGCCGCCCGACCTGCGCGGCCCCGACCTGCGCGCCAAGCCGCAGCGTATCGGCGGAAATGCTTTCGACCCGCCGCTGCGTCTGCACCAGCGCGGCGCGCGCGGCGGCGGCATCGGCGACTGCCTTGTCGCGATTTGCGGTGAGCTGCGAGAGGTGCTCGGCCGGTTCCGCGCCCGCTGCCACCAGCGGACGATAACGCGCCACTTCGCGTGCCGCCAGCGCCAGCCCGGCCTCGGCGGCTTGCAGCGCGGCCCGCGCCTGGGCAATGCCCGCCTCGGCCTCGGCCCGCGATGCCCGCGAGGCATTCTGCGCCGCCAGCGCCGAGGCAATGCCAGCATCCGCCGCCGCCAGCTTGGTCTGAATGTCGACCGGATCGATCTCGGCCAGCAGCGCGCCTGCCGCGACCGACTGATTATCTGCGACCGCGACCAAGCGGACATAACCGCCCAGCTTGGCGGCAATCGCCACCTGATCCGCCTGGATCGTCGCGTCATTGGTTTCCTGGAGATAGCGCCCGGTGCTGCGATAATGCAGGTAGTAGGACACGCCGACAGCCAGCGCGATCAACATGACCAGCAGCCCTATCCGCCTGACCAGCGGCGACACGGCCTTCCTGCCCTCCCCGACGGCAGACTCACTCTCTGTCATTTGGCTATGTCCGGCATTTGGCTATGTCCAGAATAATGGAACGATACTGTACCATTATTCGCGCAGCCAGGTAAACCCCTCATGTTGGAGGTGAATTGCAGCGCCAGCGAGAGTCAGGCCCTGCATCGCGGTTGACGCCGCCCGGACTGTCGTGGCAGTGGCAGCGCGCATCGCCGCAAGGCCGGTCGCAGGCGCGACCTTTGAGCACGGCGGGTATGCGGGTGTAGCTCAATGGCAGAGCAGCAGCTTCCCAAGCTGAATACGAGGGTTCGATTCCCTTCACCCGCTCCAGCCGGATTGGAGCATGCGCCTGCTATGGCGAGCCTGTGCTCGTCAATCGGTCTATCCGAAACGTCGGCGTCCGCTCACGCATCCCCGAAGGGAATGACATCGTCGGCATAGTCGATGTCGCCGAGGATGATGTTGGTGTTCATCGCCTCACCGGCCATGCGCTCCCACAGCACGAGCTTGTCATGCCACGGCGAATCCGGATGGTCGTCCATCGGCGCGACGACTTCAAGCCCGGCTTCCCAGCTGATGCAGATGGAACGCATCCGCGACATTATCGATCCGGAATGGCTGTTCATCACCCCGACCGGTGTTCCCGATCCCGGTCAGCAAATCGAGGAGCTGCGGCTCTTCGCCAAGGAAGTGATGCCGCACTTCCGCACTGAGTAGGCTTAGCTTCAGGCAGGTTCGATACTGGCGAGGAATTTCTCGAACAGCCCGATAACCGCCTGGTGACCGGACTCAGTGCCCAACTGCCGTTCGCGCGTCAAAGTCAGCGCCACGCTGGTTGCGATAATGGCAATGGCGCCGGGATCGAGCCCGGCGGCCTGCGGCACCCGTTGCAAGGCTTTGGCAATCGCGTCGACCTGAATGGCCCGGGATTCCTCGATGAAATGAATAACTTCCTTGCGCAATCCCTC
The DNA here is from genome assembly GCA_023266625.1 of Novosphingobium sp. Lineage (GTDB taxonomy): Bacteria > Pseudomonadota > Alphaproteobacteria > Sphingomonadales > Sphingomonadaceae > Novosphingobium. Next base: position 16,348 of record JAHFPT010000032.1, read on the forward strand.
GATCCGGTTCGCCAGTGCCATGAACTGGGAGATCAGCCGCGCGTCGGTGGTGTTGATGCAGACTTCCCAGATTTCGCGCAGCGGCAGGCTTGAGTCGGCAGCCTCGCGCAGCCGCTCCAGTTCGCGAACCGACAAGCGGTGGAACAGATCGATGACCAGATCGTCCATCGTCGAAAAATAGTAATAGACCAGCCGCTGTTTGACCCCGATCCGTTCGGCGATCCGCCGCGAGGTCAGCGCGGCATGGCCCTCCTCGCGCAGCACCGCCTCGGCGCCATCGAGCATCGCATGCCAGTTGTCGGACCCCGGCGGCCCCATCCGCCGGTCAGACTTGTCATGCTTCGCGCTCATTGCTTCCCCCATTGGTGACATGCGCTGCCTATCGTTCGCATGCCGCGGCGTAAAGCGCGCGGGATTCTGGCTTCCGGGCGAACTGACCGGGAAAGCTTGCCTGATCCCGCCTTTTCGATGATCGGCATATTGAAGCTTGAGGACTGGAGCCTATGGTCGCGCGCATGTTTGGTCCCCCCACGATCAACCGGCGCAAGTTCCACCGGGCATCCGGCACCCGCCTGGCTCGCGCATTGAGCACTGCCGCTTGACTGGCTTTATCCTTGCGCTGGTCGCGGTGTTGATCTCCGGCCTGGGCGCGCGCGATCAGTTGACCGTAGCGTCGCTGTCGCGAAGCATCGGCCTGCGGTCGGGCACGCTGATTTCCGCGATTGCCGTGTGCTGTGCCACCGCCGCCTTTGCCGGCTGGGCGGCGGAGCTGGTTGCGCCTTTGCTTTCAGCACCGGCGCGGCTGTTTGTCGCGGCGCTGGCACTGGGTTTCGCCGGGGGCGAGGCGCTGTTGCTGTCGCCGACACGCGATGCGCAGGAGGCGACTCATTCGCTCGGCGCGCTGACCATCGTGCTGCTGGCCCACCAGCTGACCGACGCCGCGCGGTTTCTGATCTTTGGCATCGCCCTGGCCGCAGATGCGCGGATGCCCGCGACACTGGGCGGAGGGGTCGCCGGGGTGCTGCTGCTTGGCTCTGCCTGGGCCGCGCCCGAATTGTTCTCCTGGCAACGCCTGCGCTGGATCCGGCGGGGTCTCGGCGCGCTCATGCTGGTCCTCGCACTCTATCTGGGTCTGCGCGTGATGGGATATATCTAGAGCCTGATGAGGTTAGGTTGATACATCATGATTGTCTTGGGAAGTTCGCTGGCAAGGAGCGTCGCGCAGCGCGGGCTGGTGGCCCGTGCCAGCGATGCGACGCTGTCCGGCGGGCTTCCCAAGACAACCCCTCCGGGGCGGGCCGCTTTTGGCCCATTGCGGCGTCTCTCGTCGGTCACTATGCGATGGCATGGCTCCCTCCTCGTTCCTTGCACTGGGCCAAAATTGGCTCCGTCCCGATGCATCAACCTAACCTCATCAGGCTCAAGGCGATCATGAGTCTTCGGATCATCTCGGACGCCAATGACGCCGCCATCGCCGATTGGCTGGAGGCGCGGCTGGGGGCGGCGCTGGCCGAATCGCCCGGCGAAGTCGCGATCACCGTGCCCGGCGGCGCGACGCCCTTCCCGATCCTCGCCGAACTGGCCCGACGTCCGCTCGATTGGCGGCGGATTGCCGTCTGGCCGGGCGACGACCGGATCGTGCCGGAGGGCCACCCCGCCAGCAACGCCGGCCGCATCCGCGCGGCTCTGGAGCCTGCGGGCGCGCGGATCGTGCCGCTGGCCGAGGGTGCCTGCCCACCGCATTTCGCGCTGGCCTGGCTCGGCATGGGCGAGGACGGGCATATTGCCTCGCTGTTTCCGGGTGCCGATCCGCAAGCCGACGACCCCCTGATGCTGCGCCGCCTGACCCCCGATCCGCTGCCGCCCGAAGCCCCGTTCGAGCGGCTGAGCATGACCATCCCGGCGCTGCTGGACAGCGGCACCTTGCTGTTCGTCATTCGCGGCGCGGCCAAGCGCGCACTGTTCGAAGCGGCGGCGGCGGGGGAGAACGATCTGCCGATCGCGCGGCTGCTGCGCGCGGCGAGCCAGCCCGTCACATGCTTTACCTGATCCCTGCTCCTGCCCACCGGATTGTCCTGCGCCTTGCCCATCGCCTGCGCCTGCGCTGGTGGCGATTGCGCAAACCGCGTCTCGCCGGGTGCCGGGTACTCGCGCTCGACAGCGAGGGCCGCGTGCTGCTGGTGCGCCATGCTTATGGTTCCGGCAAATGGATGACACCAGGCGGCGGGCTTCGGCGCGGGGAGGACGCGCTGGCTGGCGGGCAACGCGAGTTGCTGGAGGAAACCAGCTGTACGCTGGAATTCGCTGTGCCACTCGATCTGGTCGAGGAGCAGCTGGCCGGTGCCGTCAACGCCGTCCACATCGTCGCCGGATTGACTTTGGACAGCCCGATTGCCGATGGCCGGGAGATTATCGAAGCCCGCTTCTTCGCGCTACACGCTTTGCCCGAAGCGATGTCGCCAATATTGCGCGACCAGCTCCCCGAATGGATCACAGCAGCGACAGCTGGCCGTCTTCTGGATGCGGCGGCTGTTCCTTCTCCCCCTCCAGCGCCGACAGGGTAAGCCCCATCAGCCGCACCGGCTGGGGCAGCGGCAACACTTCGTCGAGCAGGGCATGGCCCAGCGAAGCAAACTCCTCCCGGTCAGCCACTGCCCGGGGTAGCGATTTCGCCCTGGTCATGCCCTTGAAATCTGCGGTGCGCAGTTTGAGTGTCACTGTGTGCCCTTTTACCGCGTGCTTGGCGATCGCCTCCCAGACAATGGCGATGATGTTGTCCAGCGCCTCGCGCAGCACCGGGCCGGAGGAGAGATCGCGCTCGAAAGTTCGCTCCGCTCCCAGCGATTTGCGCGGTCGGTTGGCATCCACCCGGCGCAAGTCGATGCCGCGTGCAGCGCGGTAGAGATAATCGGCTTGGGCACCGAAATTCTCGCGCAGAAAGGCGATGTCCCGCTCCCGCAAATCCGCTCCACTCGCGATCCCCAGCCTGGCCATCTTCTCCGCGCCGCGCGGGCCGACGCCGTGGAAGCGCCGCACTGGCAGTTTCGCAACGAACTCAGCCCCTTCGCCCGGGCGGATGACGCAGAGACCATCGGGCTTGTTCTGGTCGCTGGCGAGCTTGGCGAGGAACTTGTTGTAGGAGACGCCCGCGCTGGCGGTAAGGCCGGTTTCCGAAACTATGCGCGCCCGGATCAGTTCGGCGATGCGGGTGGCCGAGCCGATGCCGCGCAGGTCTTCGGTAACGTCGAGATAGGCCTCGTCGAGCGCCAGCGGTTCGACATGCGGCGTGTAGTCACGGAAGATGCTGCGGATTTGCCGCGAGACCTGGCGATAGGCCTCGAAACGCGGGCGGACGAATATCAGATCGGGGCACAGCCGCGCCGCCTTCATCGACGGCATCGCCGAGCGCACCCCGTAGACCCGCGCCTCATAACTCGCCGCCGCGACGACCCCGCGCTCGGCCGAGCCGCCGACCGCGACCGGCTTGCCCCTGAGCGACGGATCGTCGCGCTGTTCGACGCTGGCGTAAAAGGCATCCATGTCGATATGGACGATTTTGCGCAGACCGGGGGTGTCCTCGCGGTCGTCTTCGGGAGGGGCGGGGGGCAGCATGAAACCACGATAACGCCAATTGGCTGAGGCGGAAGTTTTGTTCGCGCGGATGCGCAGCGATGAATTAGCCCAATCGCCCCATCCCTTGACTCGTCATTACGAGCGCAGCGAAGCAATCCAGGGCGGTTTGCGCGGCTCTGGATTGCTTCGCTGCGCTCGCAATGACGAAGGATATGGGTCAGCTCATAGGCCCGTTGGTATTAGCCCAATTTTTACTTCGATCGGGTATCCATTTGTCAAAATGGAGAAAATCGATGGCACACATGGCGCCGCGACCAATGTTCGGCAAAAAGCAGCCGGTCAGCTACGAAGAGCTAAAAAAGCTCGATTGGAACGCCCCCGATCGTGATGGCGTTGTCCGAACACTTTCGCTGGAACTGTGGGACGATCCGGAGACCGGCAATTTTCTCACACGAATGGGCTACATGCCCAATGATCCGCGCAACATTCGCAAGACAATGGACGACTATCGCGCTGATTTTGACCGCGCGAAGGCATTACTCGACCTGCGTGTCCGCGAATTCAACGCTGAACATCAAGAGCGCTACGGTCATTGCCAAGTTGTTCCGTTTCTGTTGATCGACGGTCCTGTCTGGGATGGAAAACATGGAGCCTTCCTCTTCGCCCAACTCGAACTCTGCCCATATGACGCGTGGAACGTCATGCTGCTAGCCAAGGACGAAGAAACGGTAAAACGGTGCCCGGTGCTGCCGCATGTTGGTCCCGAGCGCAATCTGAATGCGGCGATGGAAAAGAAAATCGCTACATCACACGCCCGCTATGAACATGGATTGGAGCTTTTCGGACTGACTGCGACGGGACAGGACGGGGGGATTTCTCGGGAAATGTGGGAGGAGATAGAGCGGGAGATTCGCGATGATCTTCTGGCTTTTGTAGCCAATGCCCGGCGCGTGTTCACTGAGGCGCTGGAGCGATTTGCCGCCGATCTACGTTCCGGAAAAATACGCATTAACAGCTGATTGGATTGTGATTGTCGAACAGCCAATAGCATATTGATTGTAACTGAAGCGTAGTTGACCGAAGCCCTGTCGATTCTTTCCTGTTGTCAGTGCTCGCGGCACTTCCGCCGTTTCTCTGGAACCCGATCCTCCCCCTAGCCAACCGCGCGCCATTGCCCCATGGGCACGACATGGCCGCCATCCCCGACTCCCCGCCCCGCCCCGTCATCGGTGAGCGCGAATTTGTCGCGATGATGGCGCTGGTCCAGGCGCTGCAAGCGCTGGCGATTGATGTCATGCTGCCCGCGCTAGGCATAATCTCGGCTGAGCTTGGCGCGGGCGGTCCCAATCACCGCCAGCTGATAGTCGGCGTGTTCCTGATGGGTGCGGGACTCGGGGCACTGGTTCCCGGCTCCCTGGCCGACCGCTTCGGCCGGCGTCCGGTCCTGATGACCAGCCTGGCGCTCTATATTATGACCGCCATCGGCTGCATATTGATCCGCGATTTCGAGGGGCTGGTCGCGCTGCGTTTCCTGCAGGGTTTCGGCAGTGGCGGCCTGGCTGTGCTGCCGCCCGCAATCATCCGCGACCGGCTGGAGGGAGACCGCATGGCGCGGCTGCAATCGCTGGTCGCGGTGGTGTTCATGGTCGTGCCGATGCTAGCGCCGAGCCTTGGCCAGGCGGTGCTGCTCGTCGCCGACTGGCGCTGGATATTCGTCGTGATCACGGTGCTGGGTATAGCGATGCTGGTCTGGGTCTGGCTGCGCTTGCCGGAAACTCTGCATCCGGAGTTCCGCCAGGCGATCCGCCCGCGCACCATAGCTGCCAACATGGGCCGGGTGCTGACCACCCGCGCCGCCATCGGCTATGTCATCGGCAGCGCGCTGGTCATGAGTGCGATGTGGGGCTTCATCAACAGCTGCCAGCAACTGATTGCCGAGCATTTTGGCGCGGGGAAGGCCTTTCCGCTGGTGTTCGGAGGTCTGGCGCTGAGCATGAGCATCGCCAATTTCTGCAATTCGCGGATCGTCGAGCGTTTCGGCGCGCGGCGCGTGTCGCACACGGCATTGCTCGCCTATATTGCGATCAGCAGCCTGCAAGTCTTCGCGGCCTTTGCTCCGCACCAGCCGATGTGGCAATTCCTGCTGCTGATGGGATCGAACATGTGCCTGATGGGCTTCATCGGGGCCAATTTCACGGCGATTTCCTTGCAACCCTTCGGCGAGATTGCCGGGGCGGCGGCTTCGGTGCAGACCTTCCTGCGCATGATTACCGCATCGACCATCGGCGCGCTGATCGGCCAGGCCTATGACGGATCGGCCCGGCCGCTGGCACTGGCGCTGCTCGCCGCTGGAACCGTGACTCTGCTGGCGGTGCTGTTCAGCGAGAAGGGAAGGTTGTTCCGCAGGCTGCATTATCCGGCTACGAGCCAGATGACACAGGTTTGACCCGCCGGGACGGAGCCGATTTTGGCCCAGCGCAAGGCGCGAGGAGAGAGCCATGCCAAAGCATAGTGACCGACGAGCAACGCAGCGATGGGCCAAAATCGGCCCGCCCCGGAGGGGTTGCTCTGTGAGGCCCGCTGGCTGTGTCGCGTTGCTTGCACGGGCTCCCGGCCCGCGCTGCGCAGCGCTCCTTGCCAGCGGGCCTCACAGAGCAATCACGGTGGGTCAAACCTGTGTCATCTGGCTCAAGGCGGGGTGAACGAGACCTTCGACCTTGCAGTCATCGGCGGCGGCATCAACGGTGCCGGGATTGCCCGCGATGCGGCGGGGCGGGGCGGACGCGTGCTGCTGCTCGAGGCAGGCGATCTGGCCCAGGGCACCTCGTCGAAATCGACCAAGCTGATCCATGGGGGCCTGCGCTATCTCGAGCATTACGAATTCGCGCTGGTCCACGAGGCGCTGGCCGAGCGCGAGGCTTTGTGGCGGATCGCGCCGCATATCATCTGGCCGATGCGCTTCGTGCTGCCCCATGCCAAGGGCCTGCGCCCGGCATGGCTGCTGCGGCTGGGGCTGTTCCTCTACGATCATATCGGCGGGCGGAAACGCTTGCAGGCGACCGATACGGTCGATCTGAGGAAACACCCGGCGGGCGGGCCGCTGCGGCCAGGCTTCAGGATCGGCTTCGAATATTCGGATGGCTGGGTCGACGATGCCCGGCTGGTGGTGCTCAACGCGATGGACGCGGCGGCGCATGGGGCTGAAATTCGCACCCGGACGCCGCTGACGGCGGCTTGGCGGCACGAAGGTGTCTGGTTGGCTGCCACACCGCATGGCATCTTCCGCGCCCGCGCGCTGGTCAATGCGGCCGGGCCCGCTGTGCTCGAAGTGCTGCGCAAAACCGGCGAAAATCCTGATTATTCAATGCGGTTGGTGCGCGGGTCCCATATCGTTGTGCCCGCGCTGTTCGATCACGGCTTCGCATACTTTTTGCAGCTGCCCGACGGACGCATCTTTTTCGCGATTCCCTATGAGCGCGACTTCACCCTGATTGGCACTACCGATGCCGATCACACCGGGCCGCTGTCCGGGGTCCAAGCCAGCCTCGCCGAGATCGCCTATCTCTGCGAGGCCGCCAGCCGCTATTTCGCGCGCGCGGTGACGCCCGAAGATGTCGTCTGGAGCTATGCCGGGGTGCGCCCGCTGATCGACGATGGTTCGGGCCGGCCGGAAGCGGCGACGCGGGGCTACCGGCTGGAACTGTCGGAGCTGGAAGAGGGCGCGCCGCTGCTCAGCGTCTATGGCGGCAAGATCACCACCTACCGGCATCTCGGCGAGGAGGCGGTGGACCTGTTGGCCCAGCGCCTGCCCGCGCTCTGTGGCCCGGCCTGGACCGAATCCCGGCCGCTACCCGGCGGCGATTTTCCGATTGACGGAGCGGAGGTGCTGAAATCGAAGATCGCCGCGCGCTATCCCTTTCTTTCCCCTGCCGATGCCGAACGTATCCAGAAGGCTTATGGCACTCGTGCCTTCGACTGGCTGGGCGAGGCTGAAGGCTGGGACGCTCTGGGACGCAATTTCGGCGGCGGGCTTAGCGAGGCTGAGGTGGATTATCTGCGCCGCGCAGAATGGGCGCAAACTGCCGAAGATGTGCTCTGGCGGCGCAGCAAGCTGGGGCTGCGGCTGGATGCGGCGCAGCAGGCGGGGTTGGCCGAGTGGATGGGCTAGCGGCTCACACCCACAAGAACAGCACCGCGACTGCAACCATCACCAGCGTCGATAGCCAGCCGCCGAATGCCAGCTTCTTCGTTATCACCAGTTCGCCCATCACCTTCGGGTTGCGGGCGATCAGCATGGTGATCACCATCAGCGGCGGGGCAAGCAAGCCGTTGACCACTGCCGCCCAATAGAGCGCCTTCATCGGGTCAATGGACAGGAAGTTGAGCGCGACGCCTGCCAGCGTTGCCACCGCGATCACCCCATAGAAGGCCTTGGCCTCGCGCGGCTTGCGGTCGAGACCTTCGGTCCAGCCGAAGGTCTCGCTGACAGCATAGGCGGCGGAGCCGGCGAGGATTGGCACAGCAAGCAGGCCGGTGCCGATGATGCCCAGTGCGAAGAGGCCGAATGCCAGGTCCCCGGCGATCGGACGCAGCGCCTCTGCCGCTTGCGCCGCGCTGGTGATGTCGGTCACGCCATGGGCATGCAGCGTCGCTGCGGTCGCGACAATGATGAACAGGGCGGTGAGGTGCGAGAAGGCCATGCCAACCAGCGTATCGGTGCGAATCCGGGCCAGTTCGCGCCCGGCGCTACGCGGCGAAACGTACAGCGGTTTGACGTGGCGACGGTGCTGCTCTTCCACCTCCTGCCCGGCCTGCCAGAAAAACAGGTAAGGGCTGATCGTCGTCCCGAAGATCGCGACCAGCGCCATGGTGTGCGGTTTGTCGAAGGTGAATGTCGGCACCAGCGTGTCGTGCACCGCCTCGCCCAGCGGCACTCCAGCGACAAACACCACCGCGACATAGGCAAACAGCGACAGCGTCGTCCATTTCAGCACGCTGACATAGCGGTTGTAACTGACGAAGGTCTCCAGGGCGACGCTGAACAGACCGAACAGGAAGGTATAGAGCAGCAACGGCCCGGGCATGAGCAGCACCAGCGATGCCGCCATAGCCCCAAGGTCAGCCCCCAGATTGATGACATTGGCGATCAAAAGCAGCACAACCACGGCCTGCAACAGCGCGCGCGGATAGTACTGGCGCAGGTTCTGGGCGATGCCCTTGCCGGTTGTCGCGCCGATCTGGGCGCAGATCGCCTGAATCGAAGCGAGCAGCGGGAAACCGAAGAACATCGTCCAGGCGAGGCCATAGCCGAATTGCGCGCCGACCTGGCTGTAGGTGCCGATGCCGCTGGGATCGTCATCGGCGGCGCCGGTGACCAGACCGGGGCCGAGCACGTCGAAGATCGAGCGACGTTTGGTCAATTCATCGCCTTGGCCCGGCTTGGTGTTCATTCGGCCTCCCCGGGATTCAGCGCATTGCCAGAATTCAGCACATTAATCGCCGCCAGCACTCGCGCTTCGATTTCCGCGCGCGGCAGGCCTGCCGGGATCGGATCGCCGATAACGATGTCGATGGTTCCCCGTCGCTTCCAGCGCCGGTGGTAAATCGTGCCGCTGCGAACCGCGATCGGGACAACCGGCAGGCCAAGCATTTTGTAGAGACCGGCAAACCCGGCCTGTAGCGGGGGGCTCTGGCCATGCGGCACCCGTGTGCCTTCGGGAAGGATCACCAGCGGGCGACCTTCAGCAGAGAGTTTGCGCGCCGCCGCGATCATTGCGCGCAGCGTCTTGGCGCCTTCCTCCCGCGCGACGCTGATCAGGCCATAGGCGGCAGCCGCCCGGCCCCACAGCGGGATACGCATCAGCTCAGCCTTGGCGAAGACCGCCGGGTTGGCGACCAGATTGGGCATGTCGATGGCCTCGAAAAAGCTTTCGTGCTTGCAGGCGACGAGCAGCGGCCCGGCGGGCAGCGCGCCTGTCACTTCGATGCGGATACCGAGCAGATGGCGCACGCAGAACCGGTGCCAGGCCGACCAGCCGTCGGCCAGCGCGCGAAATCGGGCGGGAGCTACCCCCAATACTGCGACGGCCGCCGCGACCAGCGCCAGCGAGCCGACATAAAACACCGAATAGAACGCGAGGCTGCGCAGCATGTCACCGAGGCTTGGGGTGTTTTCCGCGCGCATCGCCGTCATCCGCCCCAAAGCCGGGAGATATAGCGCGCCAGCAGCTTGTGATATTCGGTGAACAGGGTTTCCAGCGATGGCTGCGAGGCGACAGCATCGCGGATCACGGTGACGCCTTGCGGATTCATCAGTGCCAGCTCGTAAGCCGCACGGCGCATGTGCCAGTCGGTGGTGACCAGCCGGACCGAGCGGAACTTGTTGGCCGCAATCCAGCGCGCCGCCTCGCGGGCGTTCGAGCGGGTATCGACCGATTCATAGCCCAGCGTCACGCAGCAGGCCATCTGCTTCGGCGCGATATGATAGATCGCGACGAATTCGCGCGGCTTGACCTCGCGGTCGACGCCGGAAACCAGCAATTGCCGCGCCCAGCCCTTGCGCAGCGCCTCCAGCCCGCGCGCGACGCGTCCTTCGCCGCCGGTCAGGACAATCACGCTATCGGTCTTGCCGCCCGCATGCGGCTGCGGCAGAGCCAGCGCAAACCAGGCAAAGCCCAGCGCCCAGGCCAGCAGCAACAGCAAGGTGAGGCGTTTCAGCATGCCGCGCGCGCTATAGCAGCCGCCGCAGCGCGCGTATCACCGATAGCCGCGCCGTAAGCATCGCCAGCACCGTGGCAATCACCGGAACCAGCCCGAGCAGCAGCCAATCGCTCCAGCGCAGCGCCCCGCTATCGACCAGTCCGGCACCCAATGAAGCGAAGCGGCGACCGAGAAACAGCACCGCGACCATCCCCAGCGCCAGCCCGAGCACGCCGCCGCCCGCCGCATCGATACCGATCGAGCGCTGGAAGATCCGTGCAATCTGGCCATCGGTGCCGCCGAGCAGATGGACGATCTCGATAGTATCGCGATTGGCGCCGAGAGCGGAGCGCGCCGCCAGAAGCACCGCCGAGGCCATGGCGAATGCCAGCAGGCCAACCAGCGCCAGCGCCAGCCATTGTAGCGACTGGATCGCATCGAACACCGGGCGCAGCCAGCTTGACTGCGTATCGACCCGCGCCGCAGGCGCGACTGTGCGCAGTGCGGCACGCAGGGAGGCCAGCTTGGCTGGAGTTACCGCGCCAGTCAGCCTGACAACGATCAGCGCCGGGACGGGAATGACATCGGTATCGGCATCGCTGCCACCGTCCTCGTCGCCGCCATCGCCTCCTGGGCCCAGCCAGGGTTCGATCAGGGCATCGACTTCGTCTTGCGGCACCTGCCGCACCGAAACGACGCCCGGCATCGCCCGCAATTGCGCGATGCTCGCCTGCGCCTGCCGCGCCCGCGCGCCCGCTTCGGGCTCGACGATCTGGACCGTCACCCCGCCCGACAGCTCCGCAGCAGCCGCCTGGGCGGTGTTGCGCAGCGACAGCCCGGTGGCAGCGGCAATCACGGTCAGCGCCACCATGATGGCAATCACCCAGGGCATCGGCCCCGACAGCCGCGCCTGCGGCACCAGCCGCGCCTCCGCACCACCGGCAATCGGCCGCCAGCCACTGGCCAGGCCGGAGGATATGAACGGAATCCAGCTCACTTCGCGCCCCGTCGGCCTGGAGCCGGGCGGCGCGGTGGATAGCGTAGCGCCCCGGTGGGGTCCATCATCCGCCCCTTGTCGAGCCGCATGATCATCGAATCGGGAACTTTCTGCAGCAGATGCATATCGTGGGTGGCGACCAGCACCGTGGTTCCCAGCCGGTTGAGCGCTTCGAACAGCCGCAGCAACTTGATTGCCATATCGGGATCGACATTGCCGGTCGGCTCGTCGGCAACCAGTATCTCCGGGCGTCCGATCACCGCGCGGGCAATCGCGACACGCTGTTGCTCGCCGCCCGAAAGCGCTGCGGGCGCGGCGTCCATGCGCCCGGCGAGACCAACCCAGTCAAGCATGTCACGCACCGGCTTGTCGAGGTCCTTGTCGGCAGCTCCCGCGATCCTGAGCGGCAGGGCGACATTGTCGAAGGCCGAGAGATGCGGCACCAGACGGAAATCCTGAAACACCACGCCCAGCCGCCTGCGCAAGTTCGGCAGTCGCTCGCGCGGCAGGGTGATGGCATCGTCGCCGAACATGCGAATCATGCCGCGCGAGGGCCGCTGGGCGAGATAGAGCAGGCGCAGCAGCGAGGTCTTGCCCGCACCGCTGGCCCCGGTGATGAAATAGAAGCTGCCGGGATAAAGCGTGAAGCTGATATCGCTCAGCACTTCGCGCTCCGCGCCATAGCGCAAGCCGACATTGTCGAACTGGACGATTTCCCCGTCGGATGATTTGCTCATGGTTTGGTTACAATTCCGGTCCGGCAGGGTGCTGGCTGGACCTATAGCCGCCAATCCATGTGGAAAAAAGGGCATAGCAGCGCGGCTACGTCCCACCAAGCCTTGCCGCGCGGCGCTGCATCATGCTTAACGGGCGCGACATGATCATCGCCTGCCCCGCTTGTACGACGCGTTACGTCGTTCCCGACAGTGCGATCGGGGTCGATGGCCGCACCGTGCGCTGCGCCAAGTGCCGTCACAGCTGGTTTCAGCAAGGGGCCCTGCCGAACCAGGCGGACCGGCCCCAAGTAGATAAGCCAGTGCCCCCGCCCGCTGCCCCGCCGCCAGCAGCGCCCGCTCGTTCACCGGCACCCGCGCCCGCGCCGCCCCCACCCGTCGTGCCTGAACCGCAAGTGGCAGTCGATGTTCCGGACACTGGCTCTGATTCGGATACCGACGCGGACGCGGGCGCAGACTCTGCCCCCGAACCGCTGCCTGCCAGCGAAGCAGCTGGACTTGCCGAACCACCACCACCGCCAGCCTTCGTCGCGGAAGCACCGCCGCCGACCACACAATGGAACGAGCAATCTGACGAGCGGGCTTGGGACGATGGTTCGGACAGCTATTCGAGCTTCGCCCATGAGCCGCCGTTCCGGTCGCGTATCAACACGCTCAAGCTGTGGACCTGGGCGGCATCGCTGTTTGCGGCAGTGGCCCTGGCGGCGATCGGCGCGGTCGCCTGGTATGGCTTGCCCGACTGGATGCCGCTGGCGCGCCAGACCTTTGCCGAAGCGCAGCCCGATCTGGTGCTCGATTTCCCGGCCAACCGCCAGGATCGCCGCACCCTGCCCAATGGCACCGAGTTCTTCGGTGCCAGCGGCACCGTAACCAATGTCGGCCGTTCGCGGCGCTCGGTGCCGACGATCCTGATTGTACTGCGCGATGGGCGCGAGCGAATCGTCTATAGCTGGGAAGTCGCTCCGGCCAAACGCCAGCTGGCCCCCGGCGAGAGTGTCAGCATCAACGAGGCCGTCACCGATGTGCCCAAATCGGCCAAGATTGCCGAGATCGGCTGGAAACCGGGCTAAGCCCCAGGCTGAACTGGCGTGCCCGTGCTCGCCGCTTGCAGCACCATGCCCGCTTTGCTAAGGGCCCGCTCCTACCCCGCAAGGCAGCTAGGCTACCTTGTCGATTTAGCGGTCGTGGCGGAACTGGTAGACGCGCAACGTTGAGGTCGTTGTGGGCGAAAGCCCGTGGAAGTTCGAGTCTTCTCGACCGCACCAAACAGTCCTGAGTGACACTCCCTTGAGGATCACCGGTGAGAAGAGCGGTCGAAAGAGGTGTAGTTCTGGGGGATTTTGACGGCATGCGAACATCAGGTGCGGTTAAAGACAGAGAGTTTGGCCGCAGCATTGGCGTATCGAGTACGGACCGCACTCGATGCGCCGGACGAAGGCTTCGCTTATCGACAAGGGCGGGATTTGGCGATGCCATTGAGATGAGATAGGTTGGTCCATCTGTCGAAAGTCGGCGCGTAAAGTTGGGAGAGTGGTATGACGGCAGGAGGTTTCCAAGAGCCGGATTTCTTCACCGATCATTCGGTCCTGCTCGATCCCTATGAAGCTCTGGAGGCGGTCCGGTCGCAATCGCCGGTGCGCCAAATGAAAAGCCACGACTTTGTGATGGTCACGGGCTTTGCGGAGGCCACCGCCGTGCTGCTCGATGGGGAGCATTTTTCATCGGTCATCGCCGCCGCCGGCCCGACAGCGCCGCTGCCGTTCGAGCCGGAGGGGGATGACATTACCGGGCAGATCGCCGCCCATCACCACAAGTTCGTCGGCTCGGAAACATTCCTTTCCTTTGACGGAGCCCAGCACTCCGCCCGGCGCGCGCTGCTCAGTCGATTGTTCACGCCATCCCGCCTTCGGGCCAACGAACTCTACATGCATGGCTTGGCTGACCGCCTGGTCGAGGATGCCGTGGCCAAGGGCGGATGCGAGTTGATGCACGAGCTCGCCACACCCTACGTCACCTATGTGATTGCCGATCTGCTCGGTGTGCCCGACGAAGACCGAAAGAAAATCGCGGACATCCTGGCTGCGGCGCCGCTACCCGGCAGCGTGGATGACGCCGATGCCGGGGCTTCGTTGGCTCCGCTGGCGGAACTGGTTGGCGGGATGTTCGCCGCCTACATCGTGGATCGCCGGGCCAATCCGCGCGAGGACGTGCTGACCGATCTGGCTACCGCCAAATTTCCGGATGGCTCCACGCCCGAGGTCGGCGAACTGGTGATGCTCGCTATCTTTCTGTTCGCTGCGGGGCAGGACACCAGCGCAAAGCTGATCGGCAATTCCGCGCTTCATCTCGCCGAGAACCCCGAGTTGCAGGACCGGCTGCGCGCCGACCGCAGTCTGATAGCGCCCTTCCTGGAAGAGATGCTGCGGCTGGAAGGGTCATCGAAGGTCACGCACCGCCTTGCCCGCAAGAGCACGCGCATCGGGGATCTGGAAATTCCAGCGGGCAAGAAGATCGTGATATCCCTCGCCGGCGCCGACCGCGATCCGCACCGTTGGGAAGATCCGGACACTTTCAAGCTTGATCGCCCGCGGGTCAAAGAGCACTTGGCATTTGGCCGGGGTGCGCACACTTGCATTGGCAACCCGCTTGCCCGCGCCGAAGTGCGCGTGCTGTTCGATCGTTTTTTCGAGCATGCCTCGGGCATGACGCTTTCTCAGGCGCAGCACGGCCCGGCTGGCAGCCGCCGCCTTGATTACGAACCAAGCTACATCGTCCGTGGACTGACGGAGCTCTATGTTGAGCTGACGCCTGCGACTGCCCATGCCGCGCCTGCGCGAAGCTCGGACGAAGTCTCCGTAGCCTAGTACCCGGCTGGTCGGGGACGCGGTCGTGCCGCAAAGTCGGTCCAGGATCAGGGTGCAGATCATACGGAGCGAGACTCTACCTCTGACTGGTAACAATCATATATCATCTGGCTCCAAGCTGCGACGGGAAGCGGATATGGGAGGCGAGGCCGTAAGCGGCGAACACCGGTTCGATGCCGACTTCGCCCGCATGGCCCTGGCGCGAGACGAAGTGATCTGGGGGCTGCCGCTGGTCTTGTTCGGCCGGTATCTTGATGCCGCGATTGCTGCGGGCGTGCCGTTGAACCGGTTTTTCATGAACACCGAAACAGCAACACCTCTTTCCCATGCCGTGGGTCCAAACATCGATACGCTCAACGGGCGTGCCTGGCTCGACCTGTCAGAGGGGCCGCAGATCATCGGCGTACCTGATACGGCGGACCGCTACTATTCGGTGCAACTGCAAGACATGTACATGAATTCGTTTGCCTATATCGGGCGGCGGACCACCGGCACGAAGGCGGGCTGGTTCGCGATTACTCCCCCTGGCTTCTCGGACGGACTGCCCGAGGGGGTGACCCGGATTGAGGCGCCGACCAGCAAGGTCCTGGCTTTTGTCCGCACGCTGGTGCGCGGACGGCCCGACCTGCCGGTCGTGCAGGCCATCAACGCCACTTTCACATTGGGCGCATTGGCTGACTTTCCCGGCGGGCAGCACAAGGCTACAATCGCACCAGACGCACTCGATGCCTTCCAGCCCGACAGCCGCCGCACCGGCAAGGCGCTGCCGCATGACGAGATCGCCAGGGCTGGTGCCACCTATTTCGACGATCTGGACCAGCTGGTTCACATGTATCCACCGCCATCGTCGGACACCGCCAGACTCGCGGATTTCGCAGCTCACGGCAGGGACTCCGCCAAGCATGCGGGTGCGTTCGCGGCCGCAGTTCCGGCTGCCATCGAACTGATCGGAAAGTCCCTCCAGACGAGATCGGACAACGGTTGGTCCCGGCGCCCCAACGTCGCCGCATTCATCGAGGATCCGCTCCAGCGCGCAGCCAACCATCTCTATGGGCCGGGCACGCAGGTAGCGGACGAATCCGTTTTCTGGAACAAGCGCCAGGGCCCGGATGGCAGCGTGCTGAGTGGCCGGAACCGCTACCGTCTGCGCTTCGCCAAAGGGCAACTACCCCCGGTCGATGCGTTCTGGTCGCTCACTTTGTACGACCGGAACTACTTCCTGTTCGGCAAGCCGCTCGATCGCTTCGGCATCACCGACCGCGATGCCCAGTTACGGTATGGGAACGACGGCTCGCTCGAGCTGCTGGTTCAGGCCGATGAGCCGGATGAAGGCCCGGCGAACTGGCTTCCCGCGCCGCGCGACGATTTCCAGCTGGTGCTGCGGACCTACCAGCCGCACAAGCCGATACTCGATGGAACCTATCTGCCGCCGCCGCTCGAGATCGTTGGTGCCGGAACTCCCGTTCGAACCTGTTGAGGAAACTACGAGTGACCGAGAAATCCCCTACTCTCGATGAACTGCGCGAGGCGGCCGAGCGCAAGGCCGGCTTCAGCGATTACGGCTCGGACAGCTATCTGGCCGGCCTCGAAGTCCTGCTGTATTCGCTGGAGCACGAGGCGAACCTCAATGCCAACGGCTGGCGCGAGATGCGCGAGCGCATCGTCAACGCGCTGGCCAACCGGCTGACAGTGGTGGGCTGGGAAAAGGCCCATCCCGATCTGGCAGCGGCACCGATCGAGTCCCCCATAGTGATCATCGGCCTGCCGCGCACGGGCTCGTCGATTCTCCATGAGACCCTCGCGGCCGCGCCCGGCATGCGCACGCCGCTGATCTGGGAAGTCCGGGATTTGTCGTTGGTGCGCCCGGCAACCGATGCGCAGTCCGACGTCGGCATCCGCGATGCCAACGCGGCCATCGCCCGCAAGAACCAACTGGCGCCCGGCTATGCCGCCATCCACTACGAAGATGCGCAAATTCCAATGGAGTGCCTGGGCCTGCTGGTTATCGATCTGGTCACCGTTCAGTTTTCAACCGTCCTGCATGCGCCGACCTATCGCGAATTCATCCTCAACCACGATGCCCGCGAAACCTATCAGTGGCACCGCCGGGCGCTGCGCTTGCTCCAGGCGAGCAATCCCGGGGCGCGCTGGGTGCTCAAGGCGCCGATGCATTCGCTGTTTCTCGGCGCGCTGCTTGAGACCTATCCCGATGCCCGGGTGATCCAGACCCACCGCGATCCGGTCCGCTCGCTCGGCTCGCTTTGCAGCCTTACCGAAACATTGCGCCGTGCCTGGTCGGACCATGTGCCGATCAAGGAGCAGTCTCCGGGCGATGTCGCTTACGTGGGCGAGGTGATCCAGCGCGCGGTCGACTATCGGCGGGACCATGCCTTTGACGAGGCGCGTTACTGCGATGTCGCATTCAAGGATTTCATGGGCGATCCCGCGACCACGCTGGCGCGCATTTTCACGCATTGCGGGATGGCTTTCACCGCTGAGGCGCGCGCCGCAACACTTGGCTATCTCGAACAACGCCCGCGCGAGAAGTACGGCAAGCACAGCTATGATCTCGAGCAGTTCGGCCTGAGCCCCGAAGCGCTGACACCGCAGTTCGCGGATTATTCTGCGCGCTTTGCGAACTATTTGTAGCTTTGGAGCCGGAGGCACGCCGATCCGCCATGTTCAACAGCAAACCCACGGTTGACGCCCTCAAGGACGCCGCGATCTGGGGTATGACCCTGGTCCTGTCGGATGGCTACTTCAGGCTCGCTCGGGAAACGGGCGTGAGAACTGGCCGCTTCCATTTCGACAGCGTGCTGCCCACGCCGGCAAGCGCAGTCTACGGCCCGAACGTCGAAACGATCTACGCCTTCGCCTGGATCGATCTCGCCGACGGCGCCCAGGTGCTGGATGTGCCAGACACCGGCGAGCGCTATTATTCGCTGCAGATGATCGATGCCTATCTGCAAACGATTGGTTACATCGGCAGCCGCACCACGGGCACTGCGGCCAGGACATTCCTGCTGACCGGGCCGGGCTGGTCCGGCCAAGTGCCTGCGGGCATGACTCGCTTCGAGTCACCGACAAACCTGCTTTTCGTGCTGGGCCGCATGCAGGTGTGCGACGCGCAGGATCCGGTGGATGTCGGCTTGTCGATGGCCTTGATCGACGGGCTCGTGCTTGGCCCGCTGGCCGGTTATCCCGAAGGACGCAGTGGTCCGCTCGGTGAGCCCGATGCAACCAGCCGCCGCTTCCCGACGCTCGATCTCGCGGCGATGGGAGCGGCCTATTTCGACCGGCTGTGCGACGCCCTGGTGGGCCAGCCACCGTGGCTGGCGGACGAGCGGGCGCGGCTCCGGCGTTTCGCTGACATCGGTATCGGCCCCGGACTGCAACCCTCGCGCAATCGGGAACTGGCACCCTATCTGCAAGTGGCCTTGCGCGAGGCGGTGGCAGAGGTCAGTAGCCTGAACCCGATGGCTCCGCTGTGCGGCACCCAGTGGATCACCAACACCAATGTTCGCGATGCCGGGCCACTCGATCCCAAACTGCGCGCGCGCATGAGCCTTTATGCGCCGGGGTTTCATTGCGCGGTCGAGGCGGTCTATGCCAACACCGCCAATGCGGCGGATGGTTCGCCGCTGACCGGCGACAAGAACTATCGGCTCCACTTCGCGCCGGGCGGCATCCCGCCAGTCGGGGCATTCTGGTCGATCACCTTGTATGCCATGCCGGGCATGCGCCTTGTCGCCAATCCGATCGATCGCTACGCCATCGGCTCAAACTTCGCGGCGCTCGAATATGGTGCGGACGGCAGCCTCGAAATCTTGCTGCAAGGCGAGCCCCCGGAAGGCAATGCCAGCAACTGGCTACCCACGCCTCCAGGCAAGTTCATGTTATCGTGCCGGCTCTACCACCCCAATCCAGAGGTGATCGAAGGCCGCTACAGCCTGCCCGACCCGGCAGAGGCCTGATTTTGCCGCCAATCGAGTTCAGGAGAAAACTGTGGCTGATAAATATGAATTCCTGTCGGACGGTTGGTTCGTTGCGCTGGCCGAGGTGGCGCAGCGCCTGCTCGACGCGGAAGGCACCAATTCGCGGGCGCCTTTTGCCTATGCAGAGGTCTTCACCAATGCGCCCCTATCCAGTCGCAATGGCGCGATAGCCGGTTATGTGCTGACCATAGCCGACGGCAAGGTGAAGGTTCGCCCGGGCGTCCAGGACAATGAAGCGGTCGATTGCACTGTAAGCATGGACTATGCGGCAGGCCTGGACAGCTTGCGGCTGAAATCCAGTCCTGAGCTCGGCGAATTCAGCCGGCAGGCTGCGGCAGCAGGAAAGCTGCAAATGACCGGCTCGCTGGAAGCCACGCCGCTTCCCATGGGTGCGCTGCACGATGCAATGGTCGACCGCACCATGCTTGCCGAGCGCCATTAGAGTGGGATGCGCGAAACCTGAATCGGACTTCCCCTCTCCCCGGCGGGGAGAGGGTAGCGCAGCTTGCTCCGCAAGGAGCTAGCGTAGCTTGGTGAGGGGGCTCCCACCTCTCGAGGGCAGAACCCCCTCACCAACTCCGGCTAGGCAGCAAGCTGCCAAGCCTGCGTACCCTCTCCCCTCCGGGAGAGGGGAAGGTGGCTCGGATTTAACTCAACCCGCTCTATTCTGCATCCAGCCTTGCCTTTTCGAGCGCGATCTGGCTGAGCCGCTCGGCAGTCGGCCCGAAGATTGCGAACCGATCATCCTTGCTCTTGCCCTCGGTAACGAGTTGTACGCCATAGGTGAGGATCGCAGCATAGCGTGCCCGCCCTGCGGCTTCGAACCAGTGTTCCCGGTCAAGCGACCGGCCAGTGCAGCTGGACCATGCCGCCTTCAGGCGCTCGCGCCCCCAGATGCCCTGCACATCGGCGTCCGGCAGGGCTTGGCCGTCAAGACCGCGAAGCCCCTCCAGCAGCGCCCCCAAATCCCATCGGGGGTCGCCGTTGAATGACATCTCGTAATCCAGCATCGCGGCGATCTTGCCATCCTTCCACAGGATGTTGGCCATCTTGGCGTCGCCGTGACAAGGGGCCGGCGGCTGGTCTTCAGGTACAGTTTGCGCAAGCAGCGCAAAGGCTTCGCGCAGCGCCGGAGCGGCGATGTCCAGCACCGGATCGGCCCAGCGGGCGAGTTCATCGCGGTTCGACAAGGGCTGGCCCAGGGCTTCGAGCGGGTCGAGCTTGTGGAGCTGGGTGTACATGCCGACGATCTGAGCGGACACCGATGAACGCAAGTCATCGTCGCCCTGCACGAGCCAGTCAGGCGTGCCCCAGTCCCCCCAGGGATCGGACTCGATGCGTTCCATCAGGAAAAAGGGCGCGCCGATCACGCTCGGATCGGTTTCGATCAGCACCGGCCGAGGAACCGGCGGCCCCGAGCCAAGCGCGTAATAAGCATCCAGGATCCGGTATTGCGTGACGACGTCATGAACCTGGAACGGGGCCAGCAACGGAGCAGAAGTTGGCGGCATGCGCAGGATCAGGTTGGCCCCTTCGAGCACATAGGTCTCATTCGAGAACCCATCGGCAAGCGCTGTTACGCCGGTAATGTCGCGGCCGAACGGAAGGTGGGCCTCAAGGGCTGCCTTGATGGCATTCGGATCACGCGGCACTCGATTGATCCCCCTTTCATGCCCATGATTTCGCGCGGGGATCGCCATTGCGCAGGACTGGGCGAGTGATGGCTGCAACACTGGGCAAAGCGCCCGTTTCCCGCTCGTCTTACTGACGTGACCAGATATAAAATGCAAGTTGACTATGCCAATATGAATCCGGCACGAGATTGGCAGCACGTGCTTTTGCAAAGGCTTTGCATGACGATGGACGGAATCGGCCAGTTGACGCTGCTAGACGAATTTCTCGATCACCAGATCGCGGACACGTTTGCGACGATCGTCGAATCCGACATCGGCTGGACGGAGAAGGTCTGGGGCGCTTTTGCGCGCAAGGATGGCGCCCTCTCCATATCGTTTGGCCTTGGCAAGTATCACAACCGCAATGTGATGGACGGTTTTGGCGGCATCTCGCGCGGGGCCGAGCAGTGGACGGTGCGCGCGAGCCGGCGTCTCGATAGCGGGTTGCAGGACATGGGCGTGGGCCCGGTTCGATACGAAGTCGTGGAGCCGCTGCAAAAGGTGCGTTTCAGCCTCGCCCCTAACGACACCCAGCCGATCGCTTTCGATATCCTGTTCGAAGGCGAACTTCCGCCCTTCTTCGAAAAGCGCAATGTCCGGCGCAATGCGAACCGGACCGCGATGAATGTCGTGCGCTACCACCAGGCCGGAAAGGTCTCTGGATGGGTAGAGATTGATGGCCGGCGCGAGGTGGTGGACGAGGCCTGGTTCGGCTTCAGGGATCACAGCTGGGGAATGCGCGGCAGCGCCGTCGGAGCCCCGATACCGGACCTTCAGCCCGGCCAGAGCATGCACGGCAACAGCCGGATTTCATGGGGGCCGTGGCTCCTCACCCGCCCCGACGGCTCCAAGTACGAGGTGATGCACTTTTTCTCGGCCGGCGAGTATTGGCAATATTTCTCCGCGCATCTCAACGAGGGCGGTTCTGTCAAGGCAGATGGCCGCCAGACGGAGTTCCGCGGCCTGTCCCCCGACATCAGGCTCGATCCGATCACGCGCCGGTTCCTCGGCGGCACCTACACTGTTCTGCTGGCGGATGGCGAAACACGCCAGATAGAGGTCATGCCCGCCGGTCCTTCCGGCTTCTATCTTCGGACCGGCGACTATGGCGGCTGGAAAGGCGGGCGACAGGGTTCCTGGCGGGGGGATTACCATGAGGACGGCGAATATTTCGCCGATGTGGCTGCCGAGATCCACCAGCTTGGGCAGTTCCGGGACTGTCCTGTGATCGTCCGGGATGGCGAGGCGGTCGGCTTCGGCATCCAGGAAACGATTTATCAAGGAGTTTACCCGGAGCTTGGCCTAACCGAGGATTCCGATCATCCGACCGCCTAGAGTATCATGCGAAAAAGTGGGAACCTGTTTTTCGCAAAAAACGATGCGACAACAAATATCTAGAGCAAGTCGCGTGATTCAGATTTCACGCGACTTGCTCTAATGTGCTGCCTGAGTGGCCAGAGCAGATAATGGTTGAGGTTCCGCCACAGGCTATTGTCGCGCCACAGGTAAAACCAGCGCCGCACCGTCGAGACCGGCGGGAAGCAGGGCGGCAGCGCCCAATTCCGCTCGCTCGATGGTCGACTGAACTCGATTGTCTGCACTGCCGATCGGGCTCCACATCTAGACGTGGCTGCTTTGGCAGCTTAACGATAATCCGACGGGCTTGGGTAACTTCCGGTGCGCTAGGCAATGCACATCGTGAGCAGGCGCTGGAGGTTATTCGCCAGTGCCGGGCACCAGTGGAGGCCAGTGGAGGCCAGTGGAGGTTTGTGTGCAGATTTCAAAATATCTGCTGTTGATATCGATATTGGGGTTTGCGCATCCGGCCATGGCGCAGGTCTATGAAATTGGTCAGGGCGGGGCGATGCAAATCCGCGAGGGCGGCGGCGCAGTGGTTTGGCGGGACACCGCCCGGCGCGGGTCTAACGCTGCGGCAAGTGTGAGTGCCTCAGCGGCGGGTACCGAAATCGCCATCCCGGCAACCACCGATACGGCCCAGCTGCTGGCGCGGATCGCGGCGCGCTATAGCCTCAGCCCGGCGCTGCTCGAAGCGCTGGTCTGGCAGGAGAGCCGCTGGCATCATGATGCAGTCTCGCCCAAGGGCGCGCTTGGCCTGACCCAGCTGATGCCGGCAACCGCCCGCGCACTCGGCGTCGATCCGCGCGATCCTGTCGCCAATCTCGATGGCGGCGCGCGCTATCTGCGGGTGCTGCTCGATCGTTTCGACGGTGACGTGGTCAAGGCGCTCGCCGCCTATAATGCAGGGCCGGACCGGGTCGAGCGCGCGGGTGGCATCCCTGCCATCCGCGAGACGCAGTTCTATGTCGCGGCGATCATGGCCCGGCTGAATAGCTATATTCGTTAAGCCGGGAGACAGGCTTGACTGCTAGCCAATCTGGGTTTGGGCGGATAGTGTTCGGCTTTATGGAGACTCGCATGACCCTTCGCCGCTCTATTGGTGCCCCATTGGTCGCGCTAGGTGCCTCATTGGCGCAGCCCGCCTATGCCGATCCCGCCGGGTCGGGGCCGATCGTCAGCGCGCTGGG
Source organism: Novosphingobium sp. (assembly GCA_023266625.1). GTDB lineage: Bacteria > Pseudomonadota > Alphaproteobacteria > Sphingomonadales > Sphingomonadaceae > Novosphingobium. The sequence continues at coordinate 39,429 of JAHFPT010000032.1, forward strand.
CTGGTTGCGCGATACCTTGCTCGGCAATGTCGCGACGGCGGTGGCGGTGATCGCTGTCGCCATGGTCGGCTTCATGATGCTGACCGGGCGGATGAACTGGCGGTTTGGCGCAACGGTGATCCTTGGCTGCTTCATCCTGTTCGGCGCGGCATCGATCGTTGCCGGTATCCAGTCGACCGCCGGCATGGCGCGTTAGAGCCAGATGCTGATCCGGTCGCCCGTATTCCGCGCGCTGACCCGCCCGCAGATGTTCGGCGGGGTGACCTATAGCTATTTCGTCATCAATGCGGCGGTGACGACCGAGGCCTTCCTGATCACCCGCTCCTTCCTGGCGCTGCCGCTGGCGCTGCTGGTCCACGCTATCGGCTATCTCGCCTGTTTGCGCGAGCCGCGCATATTCGATTTGTGGATCGCCAAGGTCAGCCGTTGCCCGCGTGTACCCAACTGGGCGCGCTGGGGCTGCAACAGCTATTCGCCATGACAAGGCAATCCAGGTGGCTCAGCCCGGCGGCATGGGGCAGGAAAGAGGTGAAGGCGGGTGATCGTCTGCCCTACGCTGCGCACCTGGACGATACGACGCTGCGGCTGCGCGATGGCGGGCTGATGCAGGTGCTGGCGATTGCCGGCATGCCGTTCGAGACCGAGACCGCCGATCAGCTTAACCATATGCTCGGGGTGCGCGAAGTGATGTTGCGCTCGGCGCTCGATGGGCGGTTCATCCTCTACCACCACGTCATCCGGCGGCAGGTAGGTGTCGCATTGGCTGCTGAGTTCGACAGCCCCTTCGCCGCCGAGCTTGACCGGCAATGGCGCGAGCGGCTGGCGGCGCGGCAGCTCTTCGTCAATGAACAGTTCATCACCCTGGTGCGGCGCCCGGCGCGCGGCAAGGCGGGCTGGCCGGAACGGGTGGCGCGGCTGCTGGGCCGGGGCCTGGACCGCACCAGCGAGGCGGTTGACCCCGCGCTGCTGCGCGAGCTCGACGCCGCCAGCCAGGCGCTGCTCTCCACCCTCCAGCCCTATGGCGCGCGCCAGCTCGGCTGTTACCCTACAAGCGAAGGCATCTGCTCGGAGGTTCTGGAGATGCTGTCCGCGCTCTACAATGGCGAGATGCGGCCGGTGCTGCGCCCTGAGCCGGACGTCGATCTCGGCCATCATATTCCCTATCGCCGGCTCAGCTTCGGTCTCGATACGCTGGAGCTGCAAGGAGCGGGCGCGCATGGCTTCGCCGGCCTGCTGTCGGTCAAGGATTACCCCGGCACCACCCGCGCCGGGCTGATCGACGGGGTGCTGCGGCTGGGCAGCGAATGCGTGCTGACCGAAAGCTTCGCCCCCGCCGATCGCCAGATCGCCCGCGAGCGGATGGACCTCGCCCTTCGCCGCCTGCGCGCCGCCGACGACGATACCGCGACCGAGCGGCGAGAAATGCTCTCGGCCAAGGATGCGCTGGTCAGTGGCCAGACCGGGTTCGGCGATCATCACCTCAGCCTGCTGGTCCGCGCGCCGTCGATGCCTGCGCTGGACGGCGCGCTGGCAGGCGCCGCCTCGGTGCTGGCCGATATCGGCGCGGTGGTGGTGCGCGAGGACATCAATCTCGAACCCGGCTTCTGGGCGCAGTTCCCCGGCAACGAGGCCTATGCAGTGCGGCGCGCGCTGATTTCGACGAGCAATGCGGCGGGCTTCATTTCGCTCCACGGCTTCCCGCTCGGGTCCATGGCCGGCAATCACTGGGGCCCGGCGATCAGCCTGTTCGAGACGACCAGCGCGACCCCCTATTTCTTCAACTTCCATGCCAGCGATCTCGGTCATTTCACTGTGATCGGCCCCTCGGGTTCCGGCAAGACAGTGGTGCTCAACTTCCTCACCGCTCAGGCGCAGAAGCTGCGGCCCAGGACGATTTTCTTCGACAAGGATCGCGGCGCCGAGATTTTCATCCGCGCGCTCGGCGGCCATTATGCCCAGCTCTCGCCGGGTGAGCCGACCGGTTTCAACCCGCTGCAATTGCCCGACAGCGCGGTCAACCGCGCGTTCCTGGTCGATTGGCTCAAGGCCCTGCTCGCCTCGGCGGACAGTGAGGAGGAACGGCTGATCGTGACTGCGGTCGATGTCGCCTATGACAACGATGCCAAATTCCGCCGCCTGCGCTATTTCCGCGAGTTGCTCGCGGGCAATCGCCGCCCGGAAGAAGGCGATCTTGCCGCGCGGCTTGGCCCCTGGATCCATGATGGCCCCAACGCCTGGCTGTTCGACAATGAGAGCGACGCGCTCGATCTCAGTTGCCAAGTCGCCGGTTTCGATATGACCGAGCTGCTCGATGCCCCGGTGCTGCGCACGCCGGCGATGATGTATCTGTTCCACCGCGTCGACGAGCGGCTCGACGGCACGCCCGCGATGATTGTCATCGACGAAGGCTGGAAGGCGCTCGACGATGCGGTCTTCGCCGCGCGCATTCGCGATTGGCTGAAAACCCTGCGCAAGCGCAATGCCATCGTCGGCTTCGGCACCCAGAGCGCGCGCGATGCGCTGGAAAGCCGGATTTCCTCGGCGATTGTCGAGCAGACCGCGACGCAGATTTTCATGCCCAATGCCAAGGCGCAGATCGATGATTACTGCACAGGCTTCGGCCTGTCGCTGCACGAGCTCGAACTGATCCGCGCCTTGCCCGCGCAGAGCCATTGCTTCCTCGTGCGCCACGCCAACCACAGCGTCGTCATCCGGCTCGATCTGACCGGCATGGACGAGATGCTGGCGGTACTGTCGGGCCGCGAAGCCTCTGTGCGGCGGCTCGATGCCCTGCGCGCGGCAGAGGGCGATGCGCCGGAGCACTGGTATCAGCCGCTGACCGGCAGGCCCTGGCCCGGGGCTGCGCCGCTGCATGAGGCGGCGGAATGAAGCTGTGCCCCGCCTTTTCCGCGAACGGGCCGATGGGCATTGCCGAATCGCTTCGCAACATCGATTGCGTGACAGAAAACGCTGTCGAAACCGCATTTTCGCGCCTGTTCGGCACCAGCAGCGTGCTCAGCCAGGCGCTGACACTGATCCTGACGATCTATATCGCGATGCTGGCGATCAGCCTGTTGACCGGGCGCACCCAGCTGCGCCTCGCCATGCTCACACCGCGCATGCTGCAACTGGGGCTGGTGCTGACCTTCGCCACCTCCTGGGTCGCCTATCAGAGCGTCGGCTGGAACCTGCTCACCGGCGCGCCCGACGAGATCGCCGGGGTCATTCTCGGCAATAGCGGCAGCGCCACCCAGCTGTTTGCGCAAAGGCTCGACGTGCTGTTCGATGTCATCGCCAACAGCGCACATCTGGCGCAGAGCGCCAACGCTACGGCGACGGTCGGCACGGTTCCGGCGGTCGCCAATGTTTCGCCCAAACCTGCCGATCTGCTGTGGACCGCCAGCCTGATGCTGCTGATCGGCACGGTCGGCGTGCTGATCGTCGCGCGCATTGCCCTGGCCGCAGTGATGGCGCTGGGGCCGGTGTTCATTGTCATGGCGCTATTCCGGGGAACCCGCGGGCTGTTCGAGGGCTGGCTCAAGGCTGCGATCATGCTGGCGCTGACCCCGCTGTTCGCGGTGCTCATCGGCGGCGGCACGCTGGTGATGGCCGCACCGATGATCCGCAGCCTGGCGCAGGCCGGGGGACAGGTGTCGCTGGGTCTGGCGACCAATATTTTTCTCGCGGCATTCGTCTATCTTGCGCTGATGGTGCTGGCGATGCGCGCAGCCGCGATAATCACCGGAAGTCTGCGGATTTGGGGGGGCAACGAGACTGCCGATGCGGCGGAGGACGGGCAGCCAATGCGACACCTATCTGCCGCCAATGCGCCGCCACAAGTCGGATTGGGCGCAAATGCAGGTGAGACAGGGTCACCTGCCCCCACCGACGACCGCGTCCGCGAGCTGGTGCGCAGCATCGGCAGCGGCGCACCCGCCTTGGCCGCGAACGACACCGCCTGGCCGGGCGACGACCGCCGCACTGTTATTGTCCCTACAAGTCTGACCCTGTCCACTGAAAGCCCCTTCGCCCCGACCCGCGATCCCCGGATCCAGTCGCTGGGCCAGGGCTTTCGCGCGCCGCAAAGAGTCCCCGCATGAAACGTCTCCTCGCCCCGATCCTGCTGTTGCTGGCAGCTCCGGCCCCCAATGCTGCTTGGGCCGAAGGCCGTTCAGAAGAGTTCACCTATTCGCCGAACCGCGTCTATACCGTCGCCGGCCAGCATGCGATCCAGACCTTGATCGAATTCGCCGAGGATGAAACCATCGAAAATATCGCGCTTGGCGATGCCGCTGCCTGGCAAGTGACGCCGAACAGGCGCGCCAACAAGCTGTTTATCAAGCCGCTGTTTGCGCGCGGTCGCACTAACATGACCGTGGTCACCGATCGCCGCCGCTATCTGTTCGATCTGGTCATCGCTGGCCCGAAAGGCCGGGCGATCTATGCGATCCAGTTCGTCTATCCCGAAGACCGGATGGCCGCAGCGCTGCTGGCCAGACGCACAGATGCCGTGCTTGGCGACGGGACTATGCTTTCCGGAGATCCGTCGCAGGCCGTGCCTGCATCGCCGCCCGCGCCGGAAATCAACAACAGCTGGCGGATGTCCGGCGACAGGCAGCTGCAACCGGCGCGGATTTACGACGATGGCGATTCGACCTTTATCGCCTGGAGCCCCAGCACCGAGCTGCCCGGGATTTTCGCCTTCGGCAACGATGGCAAGGAAGGCCCGGTCAATTTCACCGTCCGGGGTGACTATTTGGTCATCGACGGGGTAGCCCCGCGCTATATTTTGCGGCGGGGCAAGGCGCATACCACGCTGACCAATCTGGCACCGCGCGCGCCCAAACCGGTTGCAGCGGCGGCTACCACAGGCGAGGATATGCCATGACTGCCCGTGCGCCCTTCGATGCCTCCTCCGACCCGCGGGCAATGCTTGGCGATGAAGTGCTGGGCGATGCCCAGACCAACCGCTTTCCGATCGTCGCCAGCCAGTTTGCGCGCCGGGATCGGGCCGGATTGATGTTTGGCGGCAGCATTGCCTTGCTGCTGGGTTCGGCAACGCTGTTTGCCATGGCAACCAGCCGCCAGAGCGCAAAATCGCCCGCGCCGCCGCAGGTAGTCGAGACCCCGGCTGCCGGGCTCATGGCCCCTGCCCCAGCGCTGGTCCCGCCTGCCCCGGCACCCGCCATAACCGCGCCCGCGCCGCTGCCCGCTATGGCGCCGCCGCCGCTGCCCCCGCCGGTTGCCAGTGGCACAACGTCGGCGATGGACCGGCTACGGGCACCGGCAGTGGTCTTCGACAATGGTGCCTCTGCCGCAGGTAGTGCCCCGGCTATGGGGCAGGCCGCGCCAGTGGCGAGCGCTCTGGCAGCAACCAAGCCTTCGCGCGAAGGCATGAGCGCGGAAGAGTTGTTTGCCGAACGGGTCGCGGGCCGAGCCGATACCGCCACCGCCGACCGCATGGACAACCCTGCGACCACCGTCGCGCAAGGCACGCTGATAACCGCAGTGCTGGAAACCGCGATCAATTCCGACCTGCCCGGCTATGTCCGCGCGGTGATCAGTCAGGATGTCAAAAGCTATGATGGCCGCCGCGTGCTGATCCCGCGCGGCTCGCATCTGATTGGCGAATACAAGAGCGGCCTCGCGGTCGGCCAGTCGCGAGCCTACATCCTGTGGACCCGGCTGCTGCGCCCCGATGGCGTGTCGATTGCGCTGGCTTCGCCGGCAACGGACTATTCCGGGCAAAATGGCCTTGGCGGCAAGGTCGATGGCCACTTCATGAAGCGCTTCGGCGCGGCGATCCTGCTCTCTGTGATCGGCGCAGCTGGCCAGGCTGTGGGCGGCGGCAACGGCACCGTCGTGCTGGCCGGGCCGCAAGCCGCTGTGTCTGCCGGGGCGCAGCGCGACATCAACATTCCGCCGACGGTCAGGGTCAATCTCGGGCAGCCGATCCGGGTGTTCACCGCGCGCGATCTCGATTTTTCGGCCGTGAGCAACGGCCCGTGAACGTGGCAACCGGCAGTTTGACCAGCGGCGTCTATCTCGCCGCGCATCTCGAGCCGTTCGCCGAATGGCTGGTCAATGACGACGTAACCGAGGTCCTGGTAAATCGCCCGGGCGAGGTCTGGCTGGAAGCGGCGGGTATCCAGGGGATGGTTCGCCACGCCGCGCCGCAGATCGACGACCGGCTGATCGAGCGTCTCGCGCAGCAGATTGCCCGCGAAACCCACCAGGGGATCAACCGCGAACGCCCGGTGCTGGCGGCAACCCTGCCGGGCGGCGCGCGGGCGCAGATCGTTGCCCCGCCGGCGACGCGCAGACACTGGGCGCTGGCGATCCGGCGGCACCGGCTGGTCGACGTGCCGCTGGATGCCTACGATCATGGCGCTCTGCCGACCTTGTCCGAGCCGCAATGGCGCAGCGTTGATCCGGCAGCCGATCCGGTTGCTTTCCTGCGGGGTGCCGTGGCGCAATGCGCGACGGTGCTGATCAGCGGCGGCACCTCGAGCGGCAAGACCACCTTCCTCAACGCCCTGCTGCGCGAAGTGCCCGCGCAGGAGCGAATCATTCTGGTCGAGGACACGCCGGAAATCCGGCTGGCCCATGCCAATGCGCTCGGCCTTGTCGCGGTCAAGGGCGAGATGGGCGAGGCTCGGCTCAGCACCGACGATCTGCTGCAAGCCAGCCTGCGCATGCGGCCCGACCGCATCGTGCTCGGCGAATTGCGCGGCAGCGAGGCGGTGAGCTTCCTGCGCGCGATCAACACCGGTCACCCTGGCAGCTTCTCGACAATCCACGCCAACAGTCCGCAGGGCGCGCTCGAACAACTGGCGCTGATGGTCATGCAGGCCGGGCTCGGCCTGTCGCGCAGCGAGACCATCGCCTATGCCAAAAGCGTGATCGATATTGTCGTGCAGCTCGAACGCCGTGACGGCGAGCGCCGGATTGGCGCGATTATGGTCAATTGAACTGTGCGGCGGCCATTATCCTATGGATAAGACCCCGTTAGCATTTCAAATTGTCATAGCGTTTAGATATTGCGGCGAGGCTGGAGCAGCAGGTTCCCTCGCGCAGCAGCTGCCTGGGCGATGAAAGGCGGGTCGACGATTATGGCCGAGCGGATTGCGAATACCGACGCGTGCCTTTTGGCGCTTGATCCTGCGGATGGCTCTGCACCGGTCTCGCCGTCATCGGGTCCTGGCAAGCGCGACGCAGCGATTGGCCTGGCTGCGATTGCGCCGCTGGCGCTTGAGGCCTGCGGCGAGGGGGGATCGTCCGGCGGCGGCACGCCCACCCCGACACCAACCCCCACACCAACCACGCCGCCGTTAACGGCGGCCCAATCATCCCGCTTTCTGGCCCAGGCAACGATGGGCGCTTCGAAAACCGACATCACCAATTTGCAGGCGACAACCATTACCGCCTGGCTCAACACCCAGCTCGGTCTGGCGCGGCCGCAGAAGTTCTGGGATTTCCTCGCCAGCAACGGCTATAATGTCGTCGCCAATATCAACAGCCTGGCCGGCTTCGATGCGATGATGTGGTCGCAGCTGATAGGCAGCAGCGACACTTTGCGGCAACGGGTCGGGCTGGCCTTGCTCGACATGATAGTCGTCGGCATCGATGGCTTTTCCAGCAGCTGGCGATCGAACGTCATGGCAGCCTATCTCGATGTGCTGTGGGACAATGCTTTCGGCAATTACCGCGACATTCTTGATGGCGTCGCCAGTAGCGCGGGCATGGCCTACTACCTGACCTTCCTAGGCAATCCCAGGGCCAATGCCACCACCGGTTCAGTGCCCGACGAAAACTTCGCGCGCGAACTGATGCAGCTGTTCACGCTCGGGCTCTATCAGCTCAATGCCGACGGCACCCAGGTGCTGTCGGGCGGCAAACCGGTGGAAACCTATACCCAGGCCGATGTCAGCGGGCTGGCGCGGGTGTGGACCGGATGGAACCTGGCGAACAATGACAACACCACGCCCGATCGCATGCGGCTGCCGCTGGTGGCGACTGCCTCGCAGCATGAGACCGGGATCACCACCTTCCTGACCACCACCATTCCCGCCGGGACCGACGCGGCGACATCCAAGAAGCTCGCGCTCGATGCGATCTTCGCCCACGCCAATGTGCCGCCCTTCGTAGCCAAGCAGCTGATCCAGCATATGGTCACCAGTAATCCCTCGCCCGCCTATGTCGGGCGTGTCTCTGCCG
>JAHFPT010000359.1 GCA_023266625.1 Novosphingobium sp.
GCCGCCGTCACCGGCGAGCCTGCCAAGAATATCGCGCGTCCTTCAGGCTATCACGAAGACAATCTGATGATCGGCACGCCCGACGAAGTGATTCGCCGGATCAAGGCGGCGCAAGCTGCCTGCTCCTTCTCCGAGATCACCATCGTTCCCAATTACGGCACCATGCCGCACGAAGATTGCGCGGCGAGCATCGCGCTGTTCGCCCGGGAGGTTCTCCCCGAAGTGCAGAAAATGGAAGCGCCGCTGCATGCCGCTGTGCTTCCCTCAGCAGTGGCAGTTTAGATTATTGAGCAGCAAACCGTATCCAAATCCGTTCGTCCCGAGCGAAGTCGAGGGGCCTGTTCGAGCGTAGCCGAGAACGGCCCGGGCGGAAGGCCTCGGCTTCGCTCGGCCCCATGTCCCTCGACTTCGCTCGGGACGAACGGGGCAGTGTGAAGTCATCAACTCGAACAATGTGATCAGGCGACCAGAATGAACGCGAATCCGAATTTCACCAGCTGCGGCAGCACCGACACGCCGGATATCGACCTCGCCGCTCTGCGCGAGAAATACCGCCTGGAAGCCGAAAAGCGCAAACGCCCCGAAGGCTTCGCGCAATATCTCGAAACGACCGGCGACTACGAGGAATATTTCGACCACGACCCCTACTCCCCGCCCCGCACCAGCCCGCCACTTTCGGACGAGATCGACGTCGTCGTGCTCGGCGGCGGCTTTGCCGGGCTGAATGTCGCAGGCAGGCTGAAACAGGCCGGGGTCGGCAATGTGCGGATCATCGACCGCGCGGGCGATTTCGGCGGCACCTGGTACTGGAACCGCTATCCCGGTGTGCAATGCGACGTGGAGGCCTATAGCTACCTGCCGCTGCTCGAAGAGATGGGCTACATGCCCCGGGACCGTTATTCCTACGGCCCGGAAATCTTCGAATATTGCCAGCAGATGGGCCGCCATTTCGGCCTCTATGAGCATGCCTTGTTCGGCACCGTGGTCAATGCGCTGCGCTGGGACGCAGGCCTCGGGCGCTGGCATGTCGGCACCAGCCACGGCGACGATATCCGCGCGCGCTATATCGTCATGTGCCCCGGTCCGCTCAACCGGCCCAAACTGCCAGGCACCCCCGGCATCAAGGATTTCAAGGGCCACAGCTTCCACACCACCCTGTGGGACTATGACTATACCGGAGGCGACTGGCTCAACCCGGTGCTGGACAAGCTCGCCGACAAGCGCGTCGCGGTGATCGGCACCGGCGCAACCGCCATCCAGTGCGTGCCCTTCCTGGGCCAGTATGCCAAGCATCTCACCGTGTTCCAGCGCACCCCGTCCTACATCGACGACCGCGGCAACATGCCGACCGATCCCCAATGGGCGAAGGCGGTCAAGCCCGGCTGGCAGGCCGAGCGGATGAAGAATTTTCACATCGGGATCAACGAGGTGTTCGACCGGGCGGATGTCGATCTGATCTGCGACGGCTGGAGCGAGCTCAACCGCAACATCCAGGCCAAGCGCGAGGCCGAGGGCTGGCCGGAGCTGAGCTTCGAGCAGCTGATGGAGCTGCGCGAGGTCGAAGACTACCGCGCGATGGAACGCATCCGCCAGCGCGTCGGCAGTATCGTCAAGGACCAGGCAACCGCCGATATCCTCAAGCCCTGGTACCGCTTCCTGTGCAAGCGGCCGTGCTTCAACGACGACTATCTGCCGACCTTCAACCGCCCCAATGTCACCCTGGTCGATGTCTCCGACGCACGCGGGATCGAGCGGATCACGCAAGGCGGCATCGTCGCGGGTGGCATCGAATATCCGGTCGACTGCATCGTCTATTCCACCGGCTTTGAGACCACCACCGACATGCGCCGCCGCTATGGCATCGATGTGATCGAAGGCCGCGGCGGCCTGTCGCTTTACGAGTACTGGTCGGAAGGCTTCCGCACCCTCCACGGCATGAGCGTCCACAACTTCCCCGGCCTGTTCTTCACCGGCTGGATCCAGGGCGGCGTCTCCGGCAGCACCACGCTGATGTATGACCAGCAGGGCAATCACATTTCCTATCTGATCGGCGAAGCGCTGAAGCGCGGCGGTGCCACGATCGAACCCAGCGCCGAGGCGGAAGCCGCCTGGGTCAAGACGATCAAGGAGAATTTGCTGCTCGACGTGCCCTTTTGGGAGAGCTGCACCCCGGGGTATAACAACAACGAGGGGCTGGCGGTGACGCGCTATACGATCTTCGGGGAGCCCTATGGGCCGGGGTACTATGCCTTCAACGATTTGATCCGGGAGTGGCGGGACAAGGGGGATATGGCGGGGATGATGCTGGTGGGGGCGGGGCAGATCGAGGGGGTTTAATCCCCCTCGATCTGCCCGTTCGCACTGATGCCGTCGATGGTGAAATCGGCGATTGCCTTGCGGATGGCCTCGTCGCTGGCGATGCCTGCCGGGAACAGCCAGTCCTTGAACATCACGCAGGCGAGCACGGCGGCGAAAGATACCCGCACCATCAGTTCGGGCGGGACTGCCGGTTCGTCGCCGGTGCGGCCTGCCATGATCGCTGTGCCCCGGGCGAAATAGGCGTTGAGACCTTCGACCTCGCCGATCTGCTCGGCGGCACCCGGAGAATAGGCATTGGCGGCAATCAGCGACATCAGCATGCGTGAATGTTCGCCCATGAAATCCTGCAATTCATCGATATAGCGGTGCGCCAGTTCGCGCGCTGGCTCGGCATCCGTGGCATTGGCAAGATTGCGCGCGTGGAATTGCGAGAAATGGCGGTTGAGCGGCTGGAAGATCGCCTCACGGAACAGTTCGGCCTTGGAGGCGAACTGGCGGAAAATCTGCGCTTCGGTGACATCGGCGCGGCGGGCGATGGCGGCAGTGGTCGCGCCGGAATAGCCGTTCTCCTCGAACTCGCGGCCGGCGGCTTCGAGAATGCGGTCGAGGATTTCGCCAGGGCTACGCCGTTTGCGGCGGGCGGGTTGCGGCGCAGTATCGGTCACGGCCATTCCTGCCAAATAGCGCTTTCCCGCCCACAGGGATAGCATATACTATCTTGATCGGCCCAAAGATAGCGTTTACTCTCTTATAAATCGGTTCCCGGCGCAGACCGGCTTCCATGGGTGAGGTTTAGAGAATGACCAGCGAGATTGCACCGGGCATCCTGTCCTATCTGACGGACCTTGAAGGCGCGGTGGCGAACCTCAAGGACACCTGGCACCCCGACGATCCCGAATACCGCGCCGACATCTACCGCCAGACGATGACCAGCCTGTCCTACGCCTATTTCATGTATTTCCACGCGGACGCCGAACACCCGGACTGGGCACCGCTGTGGAATCCGGTGTTCTCGCTGCAACCCAACCCCGACGATATTTACGTCCAGTCGCCGATCAGGGGCGATCTGACCTACCGGGTCTCGGGCAATCGCGGCACCTGCAAGATTTTGAGCTTCACCACCCAGGCCGCACTGTCGGGAACCTATGACGAAGTGCCGCAGCCCAATGGCCACAACGAAGTCGACGATGAAGAGCTGGGTCTGAAGCTGGGG
>JAHFPT010000167.1 GCA_023266625.1 Novosphingobium sp.
ACGGCGCGGTCAGGTTCACCGCGACCATCTTGGCATAGAGCTCGGGCGTCGTGTCGATCAGGCTGCACGATTGCGAGAACGCCGCATTGTTGATCAGGATGTCGACGCCGCCGTAGGTCTTGACGGTCTCGTCGACGATGCGCTGCAGCTCGGAAATTGCGCTAAGGTCCGCAGTTACAATCGTCGCTTCGTTGCCTTCCTCGCGGATGACATCGAGCGTCTCCTGCGCACGTTCAGCGAACATGTCGACCAGGATCACCTTCGCGCCCTGACGCGCGAGCAGGATCGAGATCGCCTTGCCCGTGCCAACGCCCGGTCCGCTTGAGCCGGCCCCGGTAACAATGGCGACCTTGCCGGCGAGCTTTTTTTCAGTTTGTACCGTCATTCTCTGCTCCCTTTGCATCCTTCATATGCAGACAAGATACTCCGCCGTACCCTCTCAAACACGACATCAGCCATGTTCTTTCCGAGGTGCAGACACTAAGTGTCTGATCCGAAACTATCGTTTCGGATCGTTCGGCACCGGCCCCCTCCACCACCCGGCCACCCATAGGGTAGGATTCCTGGGTGGTCGGGAGGTGGAGAGGGTCCGCGCCCAACGCCCATTGTCATTTGCTGCCGCCCCCGATTCAGGCGGGGGCGGTTCCGCGTCTGGTCTTGATAAGCTTCTCAGGCGTAAGCGTTAGCTCGCCACAGGTCTTCGCGCAGCATCCCATCGATCTCTGCCATGCGTTCGTCTCCCTCCGGCTCGGCGAGATACTGGGCGCGCTTGTGGAAGTGGGCGAGCAAGTCGTCGCTGAGCGGCGGGTGCTCGCCAAAGATTGCATCCATGGGCAGGCCAATGCGCTGTGCGATGGAATCGAGCTTGGCCTTGTCGAGACCAAGCGCGTTGATGACGTTTGCGCCCATGATCCCGATCGCCTCATCTTTCGGAATCCCGCCGAGCGCATCGCGCAGCCACTCGGTGGTGTTCGGCCAGGTGCCCTCGCCATGCGGGTAATCGCGGCCGAAGCCGATCCGTTCGATGCCCATGTCGTGGCGCATCGCGACCTCGCACTTGCGGATGAAAGAGAGGCCATTGAAGCAGTTCGACCGCCAGTATTCGCTCGGCTTGCGCTTCGCGGAGATGGTGTCCCGATTGGCTTCGAACTGCTCGTCGAGGTACTGGAACGTCCGGCCCATCCAGTCGCCATAGATCTCGCTGAGGACAAGACGCAGTTTGGGATAGCGGTCAAACACCCCGCCCATCATCAACTGCCACATTGCCCGGCGCGGTTTGACGCTTGAGAAAATCTTGCCCTGGAAGAATTCCTTGCTGAGCTTTTCGATCGCCGTCGGAACGTCGGACTTTTCTTCCCGGATCAGGTTGCCGATGCGGTGGAACATCGCACCCAGCTCACCCTGGCGCTCGCCCTGCCCGGCATGCATCCACAGGAAGATGCCGCGCTCTTCGCAACGCGCCCAGAACGGATCCCAATATTTGTCGAACAGCGGCGGCTGGCCGGGATAGGCGGTGAACCCTGGCAGTGTCGTCGCCTTGAAGCCGTGGTCGGCGATCCAGTCGAGCTCCTCGATCAGCTCGTTGACGTTACGCCACGGTGCCGAACCCAGGATTCCGATCAGGTAGAGGCGATCGGGCTCCGAACCGAATTCATCGAACAGCCAGCGGTTGTATGCCTTCACCCCGGCCTGACAGCGATCCATGGAATGATCGCGATTGGAGGACTGGAAGAACAGGCCGACCGCCCGCGAATCCCCGCTGTGGAGGAACTCGGCGGCGATCCCTTCGCGATCCATCTCATGGATGCGCTTTTCCAGGTTCCAGACGCCATCGCCATAGCCATCGCGGACAGCGTTATCGAAATCATAGATATGATAAAGATCGGCGTTGTGCAGGCGATTGAAGAATTGGCCGCTGACTCCCTTGAAATCACTGTTTTCGGTGTTCAGCGCCGGTAAGAGATCGTGGAAACTCTTGTCGAGATATTTCGGCCAAGCCTCGGGCGGCATCTGAGCGTGGCCGTCCAGCGAAACTATCGTCAATTTATTTGTCATAAAAAACTTCCTTCAGATTATGTTTTATCTGCAATTCTATAATGTAACTAACTCTGTTCAATTAGTATTTTATTGCAAAGAGTCGTTTGGCCAATTTTGGAATACAATGGCGGGTTATTTCTTCGATTCACCGCGCAAACTAGGCAAAGACGCTGCCCGCAGCGATAATACGGGGCAGGTCGGGGCCCAGCATCGCTGCCATCTCGGCCACGCGCGTGTCGCCCTCGCTATCCTTACCGTAGCCGCAGCGCAGATCGAGATGATCTTTAAGCTCCGCGCTCATCGGCGGGCCCTTGGCGACTTCAAGGAAAGTGGGAGCCTGGATACGCTCTGCGACTGCAGCCAGCTTAGCCCGGTCAAGCCCCAGGAAACGGATCATGTTCTCGCCCATGATGCCCCGCACCTCGGCTTCGGGTATGCCCTTCATGATGTCGGACAGATAAGCCCGCGTGTTGGGCCAGGTGGCTTCGGCATGCGGATAGTCGCGCCCGAACGCCATCGTATCGACCCCGATGTCATGGCGCATCGCGAGCTCAGCCTTGTTCATGAACGAGAGGCCGGCCATGAAATTGCTCTGCCAATATTCGCTGGGCGGACGCTTTGCGGGCAAGCGGTCGCGATTTTCCTCCCAGACCCTGTCCAGCAGCATGATCGTCGCGGGAACCCAGTCCGCGCGGATTTCGGTCATCATCATCTTGAGCCCGGGATGGCGATCGAAGACGCCGCCCAGCATCAGATGCCACATGCACTGGCGCGAACGCAGATCGTTGAACACGCCGTTGGGCCGGAAAATCGTCTGGGACAGCTTGGCGATCATCGACGTGATGTCGCCGCCTTCGGCCCGGACCTCGGCGGCGGCGGATTCGATTTCGCCAAACATGAAGCCCTGCGGCAGACCCCAGCCGGCATGACTGATAAGCGTGATGTTGCGCTCCGCATAGGCGGCCCAAAGCGGGTCCCAATGGCTTTCAAACAAGGGAATCTGTGAAGGCAGGGCTGTGTAGCCGGGGGTGAAGGTGCCAGTGAAGCCGTGGTCGCCCATCCACGCCGCTTCGGCCAGCATCGCGCCGAAATCGAGCCCGGTCAGCGGTGCGCCGACCAGCAGGAAACGCTCCCCTGCAGGGCTGAAATTGTCGAAGGACCAGCGATTGAAGGCGCGGGCACCGGCATCCATTGCCGGCCAGGAATAAGTGCCGTTCGAGGAATGAAAGAACATCTGGATGGCATGGTGATCGCCGGGAAAGAGGTACTCCGTGGCGATGCCTTCCCGGTCCATCTGGGCGAGGCGGATGTCACGATCCCAGACGCCCATCAACCCTTCATCATAGACACCGTCGGTGTCGAAGATGGCCTTGGAATCGCGGTTGATGCGATAGTCCCTGAGCGGCTCCATCGTCCCGCTGAACATTTTCTGTTCTTCGCGCAGGCGCTGGAGATGGCGATGATGCTCCTTCTCCAGGTACTGGTCCCAAAGGTTCGTCGGCATCGTAGTGTGGCCGTCAGCCGAAGCAATGAGTAGCTCGTCCATTTTTCTCTCCCGCCTGCTTTAATGCGAACTATCCCGCAGATTCGATGTCGGTGCCGTGTCCGATATGCGAAATGAACCGGCCATCGCGTGCCGTGACGAGAAATTCGGCAGTGTTGAACGTCACTTTTTCGCCGCCGCGCTTGATGCGCGCAGTGAAGCGCAGCTCTGCGAAGACATACCATTCCTCGACCGCCCGCTGCAGAATGTCGACCGACAGGATTTCGAACCTTTCGAAGAAGGCGGTCCAATAGGCACGGTATGTGTTCACCTCCTCGCCGATCCGGGCTTCGGTCTGGGTCAGCGTGCCGCTGTCGGTGACATAGTCGCGAATGGCCAGCTGGACGCTGTCATTGGCGAGCGCCGCCAGGCCATCCACGTCGGCGCTGCGCAGCGCCCCAAGATACGTTTCGTGCGTATCGTAATGATAGAGCAGCAGTGTTCGCCGGTCGGCATCAGACAGGATGTAATCGCCACCGCGGCCAAGGCCTTCGCGCGGTGTCCTATGCCAGAAAATCTCGCCCGTGATGCCAGCGCTCGATCCTTTGACAGGGCACAGGACCAGCGTGTTGTGCTGGTTGACCGAGCCGCTCGCCCGGCCGCGTGAGGTGTCAACCACATCGTGAAACACATACCACAGACCGAGGATTTCGATCATCGCCTGATGACCAAGAATATCCGACAAGGATCGGACTGCCTTGTACTCGTTGTAAATCTCTTCACGCGTGGTCAGGATCGGAACCCGCAGCGTGCCATCATCGGAAACTTGCTTGCGAATTGTGTAGCCATAAGGACCCTCGGATGCGAGCGTCCCCACGATCACATCGACGTCGCCAGTCATCTCTGAAAGCACATGGTCGAAGCCGCCTTTCGCGGCATGCAACTGCGCCTCGGCGCTCCGACTCAAAAGCTCTGGATCGACGTCCACCACACGCATGTGGGCGCTTCGTACCATCGCGTCCGTCCCGCCCATCTCACCTTCTCCTGCTGGCCGCTGTGTTTTGAACCTGCCCATTTACTGGACTGGCCCGACAGACTATGCGGTCACCGGTCTTGTAAGACGAACGGTCGTTCGGTTTCAAGTCCTTTTTGATTTCTAGGATGATTTGATGGTACGAGACCTGCTCACCGGTCAGATCGTAAGGGATACAAAGGTACTTAGCATGGCAAGTTCCAGCACCCCGCTGAAGGCCAGCACCCCGCTGAAGGACCGCATGGCTGCCCAGCGTGCTGAAATACTGACCGTAGCGCTGAGCGTATTTCTAAGAGAGGGTTATAGTCGCGCGAGCATCGCCGACATCGTCGGCGAAATGGGCAAGGCCAAAAGCTGGCTTTACACCTATTATCCATCCAAGGAATCACTGTTCCTGGATATCGTCAGGTTCATGACCGAAAAGGCGGCCAACGCGTATGGTCCCGCGCCGGAACAAACCGCCAGCCTTGAGGACGCCCTGCGCACCGTGGGACTTCGCTATCTCGACATCGTTCTCGGACAAACCAATATCCGTTTTAACCGGATGACTGTCAGCGAAGCTGAACACCTGCCGCAGATTAAGGAGATTGTGCATCACCAAATGCGCGCAACAGTCTTGGCGCCGCTTGCCTGGCACCTCCAGAAAGCCGTAGAAAAGAGCGGAACGACTTTCACCGATTATTTTGCCGCAGGTGAATTCTTCTACGACCTTTGCGTCTTGAGCCTGCATCGTCGTGCCCTGATGGGGATACAACAGCAGTTCACCGCAGAAGAAAAGCTCACGAATGTCGAGCGTGCCATCAAGGTGTTTCTGGATTTGGTTGAACCCGAGAGATCGCGTTGACGGCGCACGCAGCCGAGCGGCGCCGTTCGCCTTAAAGCCTTTCCGGCTGGGCTTCGTATTTTTTGCTGTGCAGCTTGAACGCGTCCATCAACGCATATGGGACACGCTGCTCAGACGTTCCGGCGATCACTTCGTCCCAGCGTTCGGCAATTTTCTCGACCGTGATATCGAGATCCATGATACCTTCGGTGGTTGCCAGATATGTGCGCCGCACCATGCCGCCCATGGCATCGATGCACTCTCCGGTGACCGGGCAATCCTCATGCGCCAGAAACGCCACGACGGGGGAAACCTGCTCGGGCCGCATGCGGTTCTTGGTGGTCTGGTAGCTGGGGCAATCTTCTTCCTGGCTGCCCAGGACCATACGGGTGAAACCAGCCGGCGACACCGCATTGGCCTTGATGCCATAACGCTCACCTTCGGCCGCAGTCGCCCGCGTGAAGGAAAACAGCCCGCCCTTGCTGGCAGCATAGGCGGCTTGCAGCGCAAATCCGGCCATCGAGCCCGACGTGATATTCACGATCCGCCCATAACCCTTGTCCTGCATGTGCTGCCACACCGCGCGCGTCATCCACGCTGGCCCCATCAGGTTGACGTCGATCGTACGCTGGAAATCCGCAGCCGAAATCTCGGTCATCGCCGCCTGATATATGATGCCCGCGTTGTTGACGAGAATATCGACGCCGCCAAACGTATCCATCGCGGTCTGGAAGATGGCGCGTGCGCCCTCCTCGGTCGCAACCGAATTGTTGTCGTGAACCGCATTGCCCCCGGCGGCGACGATTTCTTCGGCAACGGTCTTGGCAGTGGACGCGCTCGGCGCGTGCTTGGCGTCGATATCGTTTACGATGACGTTGGCACCACGCGAGGCCAGCAGGAGTGCGTGCGCCCTGCCGAGGCTCGGGTTGCCACCCGCACCGGTGACGATCGCGGTCCTCCCATCGAAGCGCAGTTCGTTCATCAAAGTCCTCCTAAAGTACCGTTCTAGAGCAGGCTGCTCTAATTACTTGTTGTCGCATCGTTTTAAGCGAAAAACCGGTTCCCACTTTTTCGCAACGATGCCCTATACGCGCGATGGAATCCGGGCTTGGGCGTGATCATGCTGCCGCGTTGATGCCCGGATTTCTTCCCATCGGCGAATTTTCGGGTCTGACGTTTCCGGCAAGCTGGCCCCCATCCACCGGCATCAGCATGCCGGTTATATAGCGCGATCGGTCCGAGCCGAGGAACAGAATGGCCTCGGCGATATCGTCGACGTAGCCCTGCATTTTCAGGGGTTGGCGGGTCTGGATATATTTGCGCAAGGTGACCATGTATTCGTCACGCTCGGGACCTTCGGGAATATGCCCGGCCATCGAACGCGCGAGTATCGCAGTTTCGATATTGCAGGGTGCAATGCAGTTTACGCGCACGTTGAACGATCCAACATCGAGTGCGGCGCATTTGGAAAAGAACACTACGGCCGATTTGGTGGCGTGATAGGTCCAGTTGCCGGCCGCCGCGACGACGCCGCCGGCCGACGAGATGTTGATGATCGAACCGCCGCCATTTTCCTTCATCACGCGTGCTGCCTCGCGCGTGCCAACCATAACGCCGAACAGGTTGATACCAACCACTCGGTTGAAATCGGCGAAATTATCGTCAAGCAAGTGCGCGTGGCGCTGGCCGCCGATCCCGGCGTTGTTGACCATGATGTCAAGCCTGCCGAATTCGGACTTGGCGAAATCACATAGCGCCGCAAGCTGCGCCTGGTCCGATACATCGATTTGGTAAAACACGGCACCGGGGCCAAGGTCGGCTGCGACCTTTTGGCCGTCGAGGTCATTCATGTCGGCAATGACGACGTTCGCACCCTCCTGGCAGAGCCGCGTCGCGATGCCCAGTCCGATGCCAGCAGCAGCTCCAGTCACGATTGCCACCTTGCCCGAGAGTTCGCCCATATAAGGATTTTCCTTTTTGTTTCCCGCGACGAATGCGTCGCGCGTCTTGGATGGTCAACCGCAACTTTGGACCGTCCCGGGCCTGAAATTTCCGGTCTTAAACTCTGCCAATGGCTGGAATCAGCTTTTGTAAACGGGCGTCTCGGCCTTCGTCTTGGCCATCGGTGCAACCGCCTTGCGCAACACGCGGGTGAGTGCTTCGTACCATCACGTCCGTCCCGTCGCCGCAGTCACGGCCGCATGGTCGCTCCGCCATCGACGTTGATGACCTGTCCTGTGATGTAAGATCCTTCGTCAGACATCAGCAATGCAGCAATCGAAGCGATATCGATCGGGTGACCGATGCGTTTGATTGCATTAAAGTTCATCGCGATTGCCTTGGTTTCGTCATGCATGACTGGCTTGGCGATAACGCCGGGTGCGATCGCGTTGCACCGCACAGCATCGTCGCCGAACCGGGTTGCGACATGTCGCATCAACGACTGGATCGCAGCCTTGCTCATCCCATATGCGAAGCGGGTCATCACCCCCTTCGTCGCAGCACCGGAACTCGTAAAGGTAACCGCGCCACCGCCTCGTGCGATGATGTGCGGCAAGGCATGTCGCGTGCAAAGCATGAAACCACGGACGTTAACCTCCATCGTTCGATCGAAAATTGCCAGTGGTACGTCAAGGACGCTGGATCCGCCGATCCCTTCGCCAACATAAGTGAAGTTGGCGTGAAGGCCATCCAGACCCCCAAACCGATCGACCGTCAACTTGACGGCCGCTTCAACCGATGCCTCGTCGGTACCGTCGAGATGGATGCCAACCGCCTGCCCGCCCGCATCCTGGATGGCTTGCACGGCCTGCGCAGTCAGCTCGGCGCGGATGTCTCCCAGTACGACCGAAGCACCCTCCGCGCCGTAGCGAAGCGCACAGGCATCGCCGATCGCGCCGGCACCGACCACGAGGATGACCTTTGAATCCAGCTTGCCCACTTACTTGATCCGGGTATCGGGGAACGTAGGATTGGCGGAGCCTTCCTCCCACCGACCGGGGCGGCGCAGAACGTCAGGATAGGGCGTTTGCGGGCGCTTGAATTCATACGGATTCGGCCATTTGAGATAGCGCTGAGTCCAATCTTCGCGATATTGGATTGCCTTAATAATATCGGCAGACTGCCACCCTTCCAGCAGATGTGTGCCGGTAAGATCGTAGACCGGCCGTTGCAGTTCGACGAGGAGCTGGAGGCTCAGGCAGATCTTGCCGGTCCGTGTCTCGACATCACCGGTGCACAGCGCCAGCGCGGCCTCCGCCATGGTTTCCATCGGCTCGCAGATCGACTTGTCCTTGACTGTCTCGCTGGTGTGCATCCGCTTGGTCAGGATCGAGCGCTGGGGTGCCAGCGTATTCATGCAGATACCATGCGGTTTCATCTCAACGGCGCCCTGCACCGTCATGGCATTCACGGCGGACTTAATGGCGCCATAAAGTGTGCTCTGCCATGTCAGCTTGACGTTGAACGGCGGTCCGGGAGGCAGTTCTGCACCCATGCTGGACATGTTGAGGATCCATCCGGGCCGGCCGCCATCAATCATGCTTTGCGTGGCCTGCTGGATGATGATCATCGGGGCCCACAAGTTCACTTCACCGTCGGACTGCATGTCTTCCAGGCTATATTCCCAGAAGCGCTTGGTGTCGGTCTTGACGGCGTTGTTCACCACAATGTCGATGGGCCCGAACGCCGCTTCGGTCCGGGCTATCAACGTGTCGCGACCGCCAGCCGGATCACCCAGATCGCAAGGCAGGACCAGCGCTTCGCCACCCAACTGCCTGATCCGGGCGGCCGTATTCTCAAGGCCCTCCTCATTACGCGCAACGAGGGCGACTTTCGCACCTTCGGCCGCGAAGCGAACCGCCATGGCTGTGCCCGTTCCGCCGGACCCCGCCCCAGTGATCAGCGCAACCTTGCCTACCAATGCTTTCATAAGTCCCCTCATCTCCGCGGTTATCGGTGCGCAAATGCCACGAACCGCGACCAAGTCACGGCGGAGCAGCGCGTCCCTCTGCTGGCCAGGCAGATTATCTTCACCGCCCTTGTAAAGCGAACGATCGTTCGCCTTCAAGTCCTTTTTGATTTCTCGGATGATTTTATGGCACGAGACCCGCTCACAGTTCAGTGTCTGATCCGAAACTATCGTTCCGGAGCGGGCCGGTGCCGAGCGAAATTCGCTCTTTTGCGAATTTCGAATCAGACTCTCAGAGCGTAAGAGCCTGCTCCGAAGTTCTATTTCAACTCTAGCCCAACCATCTCACCGGTTTCACGCCATTCCTGAAGTATATCTTCAAATTCGATGGGCGAACCGCCGTAGTTGCCATTGCGGATGATACGCTCGTCCGCCTTGCCTTCCTGATTGAAGTAGCTTGGCGTGCACTCCTTCCACATGGTTAGATTGCGCTCGGATTTGCTCTCGTGAAAAGCCACCCAGTCGCTTTCCGCTTTAGCAGTGACTTCGACTTTGCTCGCGCCGCGATCCAGGGCCGTCCGCACGATATGCGCCATGTGGGTTGCAACGACCTGCTGGATGAACGGGAAATTGTTGTCGTAGGATGCCTGGCGCGTCCCGGAGATCATGAAATTAGGGAAGCCGTGCACATGCATGCCGTGCATGGTCGATGCGCCATCCTGCCACTTGTCCGCCATCGCCTTGCCGCCGCGCCCCAAGATCGGGAAGGGCGTGCCGCTCTCGAAAGGCGAGAGCTCGAAGCCCGTCGCGAAGACCAGGCAATCGAGCTTGAACGGCTTGTCGTTCGCGATCACCGAATCCTCCGTGATGCGCGTGACGCCGCGGCCTGCCGTGTCGACCAGCGTAACATTGTCCTGGTTGAACGCCTGCAGATATTCGTCGTGATAGCAGGGGCGCTTGCATAGCTGATTATACCAGGGCTTCAGGGCCTCGGCCGTATCCTTGTCCTGTATGACCTCGTCCACGCGGGCGCGGATATTCTCCATGATTTCGTAATCGACCATCTGATGGAGATGAGCGAAATCCTCCATCGTCATGTCGGGCTTCATGCGCTTCGACATGCGCTGGAATGTCTGGGTCCAGCCGTCATTGATCATGTCGAACTCGCACGTGCCGCGCACGGCGCCGATGAAGTTGCGCATGCGTTCCTGATGCCAGCCGGGCTTGAGAGACTTGTACCATTCTTCATCGGTGGGGCTGTTGGCCCGCACATCCACGGACGAGGGGGTGCGTTGAAAGACATAGAAATGCTTTGCCGTCTTTGCGAGATGGGGCACGCACTGGATCGCGGTGGCGCCCGTGCCGATAATCCCGACGACCTTGTCCTTCAGCTTGTCCAACGGCTCGAAAGGGCTGCCGCCGGTGTAGTCGTAATCCCAGCGGGCTGTGTGGAAGCTGTGACCCTTGAATGTCTCGATACCGGGGATGCCCGGCAGCTTGGGCTCGCGATAATGGCCCGACGCCTGGATGACGAACTTGGTGCGGACCTCGTCGCCGCGGTCGGTCTTGATGACCCAGCGCGACGTCGCCTCGTCCCAGCGCGCCTCGGTCACATTGGTATGCAGATAGGAACGGGGATAGAGCTCATATTTCCGGGCGATGGCGCGCACATGCTCAAGGATTTCCGGCGCGAAGATGTAGCGCTGGCTCGGCATGGTGCCGACCTCCTCGAGCAGCGGCAGGTAGATATAGGCTTCCACGTCACAGGCCGCGCCAGGGTAACGGTTCCAGTACCAGGTGCCGCCGAAATCGCCGCCGCGCTCGAATACGCGAATGTTGGTGATGCCCTGCTCAATCAGGCGCGCGCAGGCGAGGAGGCCCGCAAATCCGCCGCCGATCACGACTACCTCGACATCCTCGTTCCTGGGATCGCGTTCCTCGAATTCCGTATAAGGGTCGGTCAGGCGGTCCTCGAACGCGCTGCCGCGAATCCTGAAGAACTGGGCTTCGCCCTCGGGGCGCATTTCCAGGCGCTTGTCCCGCTCTGCGTTGTATTTTTTCCTCAGGGCAACCGGGTCGAAATCAAAGCCATTCGGGTCGTTCGGCATCTTATATCCTCTCCATCGGCTCATTCGCGCAGAACAGCCGAGCTTTCGAAATTTATCCTATTCCAGGAAGGTCGATAACCCCGGAGCTCCGAGGCCATCTGGTCGGGCAAGCCAATACGGGCAAGACAGAGGTCATAATCGTCTGCCGACGAATTGATCAGTGCTGCTCGCCGACCGCCTCAGGGAATGCGGTGGCCGCACTCAGTTCCCGCCACGCTTCGACATCACGGTCGACCGCATCCCGTTTCATGCCCCAGAACATCATCGCACCATCGCTCAGGATCAACCGCAGCGGCGGGCTGTCGCTTTCTA
>JAHFPT010000360.1 GCA_023266625.1 Novosphingobium sp.
TCGGCTGCTGCGACATGGTGCCGTCGATGTGCCAGAAGAACGCACCCTTGAGGTAGCTGGCATTCGGGTTGACCCTGGTGTCCATGGTGATCGGATAGACGGTGTCCTTGCCATCCTTGGTGCTCTCGCCTTCCTCATGCGCGAAGGTGCCCAGCGTATGGGTGAAGGCGATCTGTTCTTCGTCGGTGAGGTTGATCTCGGGGAAGACGATCACGCCGCGGCTTTCCATCAGGTCGCGAATCTCTCCGGCGCGCGCGCCGGAAAGCAGGGTCTGCTTGTCGGTGCGGATGGCGCAGCCGATGTTCGGCGCGACATCAGTGATGTCCCAGCGCGATGGCGACATGTCGTTCATGGCAGTTCTCCCGAATGCGCGCGCAGCGCAAAGTTTGAACTAGTGTACAGCAAGGCGGCGGATTGGGTCAAGGTGGTCGGTTTTGGGTCTTGTTCGCGGCAGGCGAGAACTCCCGGCATCTGCTAGTCTTGCAATTCCCGCTCCGCCGCCAGCCGCACCAGCCATTGCTCGACAAAGGCACGGGCCTCGGCGTGGCCCGCAGTTACGCCCAGGCCACCCTCCATGATCAGCGCGCGGCCGATGCCCGCCAGCACCAGGCTGAGCCCGGCGGGCGGGCAGCCATCCAGCCCGGTGCCTGCCTTGCCGAACAGTCGCGAAAGCAATTCGACCTGCCTTGCACGCATCTGTTCGGAATGTTCGACCATGAAGCTGCGGATCGTCTTGCGGTGATTGGCCAGCGCCATGAATTCCAGCGTCAACGCAGTGCGGCTGGTGTCGGCGAAGAAGTCCCACAGGGCGCGCAAGGGGTCGTCGGCAGACAGGGCCGCCTCAAGCATCTCGTCGCTTTGATCCGCCCCGCGCCGGAATAGTGCGATGAGCAGATCGTCGGTGGTAGGGAAGTAATAATGGACCAGCGAGGGCTTGAGTCCGGCCCGCGTCGCCACCCGCCTTGTGCTGACCGCACCATAGCCTTCGTCACGCATCAGCGCCTCGGCAGCACCGAGCATGGCCGCGCGGGTCGCCGAGCCTTCCGCCCCCACTCTGCGCGGCGCAACTGCCATCGATTGTCCCTTGGTTTACTGCGCAGAGGAGTAGGCCCGAGGGCGCGCGAGTCAATGCCGGGTTTCACCGGGGTGTACCACCGCGCCCTCTGCATAGCCTCAGTCAATGTCCGCCTATTCCCCAATCCCGCATCGGCCTTTTCATTGTCGCCATGGTCAGAGCCCCGACGGTCAGGATGACGATCATCACCCACAGCAGCGCATCGTAGTTGCCGAAGGTGTCGTGCAGCCGCCCGGCCACATAGGGGCCGGCGGTTGCCGCAACCGCGCCGCAGCCAATGATCGCGCCGAACAGCGCGGCAAAGCTTTTGAGGCCGAAATGCCGCGTCGCGAGGTAAATCGCGACATCGATCTCTGCGCCGAGCGCGGCACCGAAGAACAGTGTGGCGATCGACAGCGTCAGCGCTCCCGGAGGCCCGTAAAGCAGCAGCAGGCAGCCGACGACCGGACCCAGCTGGGTCACCGTGCCGATGACATTGCCGGGGAACCGGTCAAGCAGGAAGCCGACCGAAAGCCGCGCGATGATGCCGACAATGCCCATCAGCGAGGCAATGCCTGCGGCTTCCATCTGGCTGATCCCGGTCTCGGCCAGCAGCGGCACGATATTGGTCGCGATGGTCATCGAATAGAACGAGAAGCAGCCATAGGAGATGAACAGCCGGGTGAAGGCGGGTGTGCCGATACCTTCGCGGAAGGTGAGGCCCGGTGGCGCGGCTCTATGCCCCTCCCCTTCAGGGGAGGGGTTGGGGTGGGGGCCTTCCCCAAGTCCCGCACTATCCGGATAGCCCCCACCCCCGGCCCCTCCCCTGAAGGGGAGGGGGGACTTGCTCCAGCTATCGTGGAAGAACAGGAACACCACCGGCAGGGTGAAGGCCAGCCAGATCGCGCCGATCCCCATGAAGGCGTGCCGCCAGCCGTATTCGCCGATCAGCCAGACCGCGAGCGGCGGCAGGATCATCGCGGTGAGCGGCGTCCCCGACAGCGCCACCGCCATCGCCATCCCGCGCGACCGGTCGAACTTTGCGGCGACGGCAGCGGTCCAGACCGTCGACTGCACGGTCAGCAGGCCCGCCGCCAGCACCAGCCACAGCAGCGACCAGTTCAGCAGGGTGCCCGTCGCGGTACCCAGCAGCGCAAAAGCAGCGGTCTTGATGAACAGCCCCGACAGCGCCACCCGGCGCGGGCCGAAGCGGTCGATAATCAGACCGACCGCCAGATTCATGAAGATGCCGACCGCGTTGGAGATGCTGACCCCCATCATCACATCGGTGCGGTTCCAGCCGAATGCCTTTTCGAGATGCGGCACGAAGGGGCCGATACCATAGCTTTGCAGGCCCATGGTCGAAAAGCCGACCATTGCCGCCAGCGTCAGCGGCCAATGCGCGCGCCATTCGCTGAGCGCCGTTGCGTTCTCGCCGGATTTCGCGTTCTCGCCAGATTCCACTGTGGCTTATCCTCCCCTTGACGCGTGCCTTGTGCCACTGCTGCGCACAGATGCAAACGGCGGGCCTTCCGAAGGGGAAAGCCCGCCGCTGGCTCAGTCGGGGTATCTATGGTTTACTTGCCGAAGCGGACCTTTATTCGCGCGCCGAAAATGCGCGGTTCGCCAAGTACCAGGAATTCCGCCCCGCTCGAAGACAGGGCATTGGTAACGGCGACGTGATATTTCACTTGCGTAACATTGGTGGCGAAGATCGCCAGATCGACTGGGCTGCCGCCAACGTCCTTCCAGTTCAGATTGAGATTGAGCAGGCTGGTCGCCGGCACGATGGCGGGGTTGTAGGGAATGGCACCCTGGGCGAACGGCACGTCGGTGTCGTAGGAAAATCGATGCGAAGCGGTGTGGGTGAAAGTCGCGGCGATCGAAATCTTGCCCAGCCCCGGATCGAGCGGCAGCGTATAAGTACCGGTCAGGGTGATGCGGTGCTTGGGCGCGAGTGGCAGGGTCGAGCCGACTGCTAGAATCGTAACCTGGTCACACTCGAAGCGCGTGTTGTCACAGGCATTGAGCACACTCGTACCGGTGATAACCGCATCGAGATAGGCATAGCCGAATTCAAACCGGAAATTGTCTCCCAGCAGGACAGTGCCATCGGCCTCGATGCCGCGCAGCCGCGACTTGCCGACATTCTGGATGCCCCTGATCCCGGTGAGCACGGGACTGGTGCAGGTGGGACGACTGCCCGCAACGCACTGGGGAATGTTGGCGGCGATCTGTTGATCCTTGAATTCGTTCCAGAACCCGGTGAGGCTGAAACTCCCCCGGATCGCGCCATGGAAACTCCCCTTGATGCCGATTTCGTAGTCGTCAATCCTTTCCGGCCGCCAGGCTTCTGCGAGGACATTGGATTCGTTGACA
This sequence comes from Novosphingobium sp., assembly GCA_023266625.1. GTDB lineage: Bacteria > Pseudomonadota > Alphaproteobacteria > Sphingomonadales > Sphingomonadaceae > Novosphingobium. The sequence goes on from JAHFPT010000360.1 coordinate 3,434, forward strand.
CCGCCGCCACGATAGCCGCGCGCATATTTCGCAAAGATCAGGAAATCATCGGAGGGCTTGAAAT
>JAHFPT010000361.1 GCA_023266625.1 Novosphingobium sp.
TCCCGGGCATCGCCAAGGAACCCGGCATGGTGCCGATGTCCTGCGGCGCGGGCGAAGTTATCTCGGTGGGCAGCGGCGTGACGCGGGTTAAGGCAGGCGACCGGGTGACGCCGATCTTCTCGCTTGGCCATATCAGCGGGCCGCAGACGACATTCGAGATGCTCGGTGGCACGGTCGACGGGGTGGCGCGGCAATATGCCGTGTTCCCGGCGGAAAGCCTCTGCGCCGTGCCCGATGAACTCGGCGATCTCGAAGGCGCGACGCTGACCTGCGCAGCGCTGACCAGCTGGTCGGCGCTGACCCAGTTCAACCAGCTGCAAAGGGGCGAATGGGTGCTGGCGCATGGCACCGGCGGCGTTTCCATCGCCGCGCTGCAATTCGCCAAGGCGATGGGGGCGAATGTCGCGATCACCTCGTCGTCAGACTGTAAACTGAACCGGGCCAAATCACTGGGTGCGGATGTGACGGTGAATTACAAGACCACGCCGGGCTGGGCCGATGCCATCCGCAAGGCGCTGGGCGGCAACAAGGTGGCCAATGTCATCGATACGGTGGGCGCGGTGCAGTTCGACGACAATGCCGCGCTGCTGGTCGAGGGCGGGCAGCTTTCGGCAATCGGCATGCTGGGTTCGGACTTCAGCTGGACCAAGGAGAATCCGGCAGTGAAACTCGCGCCGATCTCGGTCGGCTGCCGCGATCAGCATGAGGCAATGACGGATTTTATCGTGCAACACCGGATCAGGCCGGTGGTCGATGTGGTCTATGATCTTGACCGGATTCAGGATGCCTATCGCCACGTTGAGAGCGGGAAGTTCTTTGGCAAGGTGGGATTGAATTTGCTTTGAGGATTATATGGGGAGGATTAAATGGGGCCAGTCCCTTTTTAACCTGCCTTCATCCCGGCAAACTTCGCCGGGTCGAGCAGCTTGAACATCGCATCGGTCGAAGCGACTATGCGGTCGTCCGCCTCGATCAGCCCGCGCATGAAGACCAGGCTCGAAGTCCTGCGCACCACTTCGGGCTGGCAGGTAATCAAGCAACCGACCGGGGCCGCCGCGACGAAATGGACCTGCAACTGTGCGGTGACGAACTGCGCGTTCTGCCCCTTGATCCCCACGCCGCAGCCCATCGCCATATCGGCGAAAGTCATCATCGCGCCGCCGTGGACAATGCCAAGGTTGTCGTTGCCGAGATGCTCCTGCGCGATCAGCGCGATGGTCAGCACCCCGTCCACCCGCCGCATGAACGACGGTCCGAGTGCCGCCGAATAGCGCACCGCCGGCAGACGCTTCCAGCCCTCCGCAAGCAGGTTCTCTTCATCCATCCCGATCATCCTGAGTCCTGAGCATGTCAAAGGGTCGAAGGACTATCCGCTCAGAGCGCCTGATTGCCCAGCCCCGCCGCGTGCTTTGCCGCGATCCAGCCAAACACCATCGACGGCCCGACGCTCGCGCCTGCGCCCGGATAGACCCGGCCCATCGGCGAGGCGGTGGATACGCCGCAGGAATAGAGCCCCTCGATCACCGAGCCGTCGGCGCGGGTCACCCGTGAGTTCACATCTGTGACCACGCCGCCATAGGTGCTGACATCGCCAGGGATGACATCAACGGCATAGAAAGGGCCCTCGCGAATATCGCCCAAGGTGGCGCTGGGCTTGCCGAAAGGATCGCCGAGATAGCGGTCGTAAAAGCGCACCCCGCGCTGGAAATCCTCGTCCGTGCCCTTGTCCATCATCGCGTTCCAATGATCAACCGTGGCTTTGAGCGTGGTGGGATCGCAGCCGATTTTCAACGCCAGATCCTCGATTGAGTCGGCCACCTTGAGATAGCCCGAGTCCAGCCAGCTCTGCGGCTTCTTCTTGATGCCGACGGTCCCAACCAGCTGGTATTCCTCCATGAACTGCGCATCCATGATCGCCCAGCTGGGATTGGCCCGGGGCCGCTTGAGCATGGTCTCGCAGTAGTGCTCGTAGGAGCAACTCTCGTTCATGTAGCGGATGCCGTCCTGATCGACGAGGATGCAATGCGGCTTGGCGGTCACGGCCTGCATGCCGGGGAAGACATATTCCTTGTCCCAGCCGGGCGAAAGCGTGCCGGGGAAGCCGACCATCTCGTCCATCTGCGCCAGCACCCCGCCGATCCGCTCCATCTCGACATGCATCTCGCCGGTGTCGCCCTCGGGCACATTTGACCATTCGGCGCGGGTGCCTGGCTGATACTTGTCGCGCATCGCCTGGTTCTGGGCAAAGCCCCCGGCATTGACCAGCACGCCGAGATTGCCGCCGATCCGCCAGGGCTTGCCATCCTTGACCGTGACCACGCCGGTGACCTTTCCGCCCTCGACGATGAGTTCGGAAACCGGCGTTTCGAGGCGGATGTCGATGCCCTTCTCAAGGCCCGCCTTGAGCATCCGCCCTTGCAGCCCGGCCCCCGCCGTCGTCCATTGCTTGCCGGTGAGCCTGCCCCAGACCACCGCGAACGCCGTTTTGGCAAACAGCCACTTGATCGCCCAGCTGTGCTTCATCGAGGCGAATTGCAGCCCGTCATCGAGCCTGACCGGCATTTCGAGCATGCCCAGCCGCAACTTCTTTGCCCAAGGCCCCAGCTCCTTCCTGTCGAACGGCGGCGCGATCACCGTGCGGCTGGTGGTGCAGCCGCCGGGCAGATTGTCGTAATAATCCGGCCAGAACTTCGACCCTCGCTCCAGCGCGACGCCCTGCTTTAGCAGGAAATCGACCATTTTCGGGCCTTCATTGACATAGGCCAGCCGCTTTTCGTGGGATGTGCCCGGCGCATCGGAATCGTCGCCAACCACGGCATCGAGATAAGCGATAGCCTTCTCGTCGCTGTCTTCGCCGGGATCCATGAACGGATTGTTGGGAATCCACATCACCCCGCCGGACTTGGCCGTGGTGCCGCCGAAGAATTTGGTTTTTTCCAGCACCACGACGGACTTCCCTGCCTGGCGCATCAGCATGCCCGAAGACATCGAGCCCGCGCCGCTGCCGACCACTACCCAGTCGAATATTTCGTCGAATGTTGACATTTTCTTCCTCTCTCATTGGCCCCGCTATGCGTTGCTTGGGTGCATCGGGCTTTGGGACGACTGATAAGGAAGATGGGGGGATTGGCAAGGTGTGGGGTGGGATGTGCGGGCCGCAGAGACCCATTGAGGCAATTCCACTTGCCGAGCCGATCTTGTTCCTCTATTGTTCCATTGGAGGCGTAGCGTGACTTCAAAAATTCAGACTTTTGGCGGCTCACATACTGAGCGTAAGCTTGATGTCGTTGCAAAATATCTTTCCGCTTACGTCACTGTGATGAAGAAGCAGAATTTTGAACTTCATTATGTTGACGGCTTTGCGGGTTCAGGTGAACCGCCCCGGGATTGTCGGAGGCCATTTGGTTTAAGTTACGCGGCCATGGGGACATCGTCCAGCATAGCGTAGTATCGTTGTTCGGCTTCGGCGGGCGGGATGTTGCCGACGGGTTC
>JAHFPT010000362.1 GCA_023266625.1 Novosphingobium sp.
CAGCGAGGTGGCGCAGAATGTCAGGTCGGTAGCTATCCGTGTATCATCCGGTCTTGCCGCTTCCGGCGTGGGTTCGGCTTTGCCTTGGGGTAACCGCCCCACTGCGCCGTCACCCGCGCCGGCCGCGCGCTCCCTTCGACGCGCTCAGGGTGAGCGGGCGAAGGAAGTCAGGGACGGAAGCGGACTGGCCAAGCCCGTCCCCGATCCTTTCGACCTTCTGGTGAGAAGGTGGGGGGCGTATAACCTATATGGTTCATATTGTCAAGAAAATAGTAAGGAAAGGGTTCTCACACGAAGGCACGAAGTCACGAAGAGGGTGTGATTGTGGCGAAGCCACGCTCAAATTCGACGGTGCCGATTGCGGAAAGCTTGCAATGATTCAACAGCCTGCGGCGCACACAACATCTTCGTGTCTTCGTGTGACAAACCCTTCTTCCAGCCCCCCAAACGTAAATGGGGCCAGCATTGCTGCCGGCCCCACTATCGCCTGCGCCGTTTCCGACCGAATGGGTAGTTGCCCTGTCCCTGCCTGACTTGCGTGCCTGGCCGCTGTGATGCTCATCGAGCAACCGCGAGTGCAATGGGCACCGGGGGTGCTTCGCATCGTGATGCTCGTCGCATCGGACCTGACCGGCTCCGGGGTGAACCCCTGCTCCATTTCTGGCGCGCGATCATTGCTCGTGTCATTCAGTTCGGCTCGCTCCGGCCTTGCGACCATTGCAAACCGGCAATTTTCACCCGGCGTGACTGCGCCGACGTCTGGTCCCGTCAGGCGGTTGGATCTGCTCCGGAGAGCTTCTCCTTCCACCTGGCGGTTCCAAGGGCGGTTCCTTGCTTCACCTTCGGGATGCATGCCCTTGCGGACTGCCTTCCCGTTGGCTTCCATCGGGTGCTTTCGTTCCGCCCATTCTCGGCCTTGCAGCCAAAACCGGGCTTTGCTTCCGCACCCTCCGGCCCACCTGGAGCCTGCCGATAGCGGCGCGCCTCTCGCAGCATCTGCGGTTCGCGAGGTCTGCTCCGAAGGGCTCACCACGCGCGTTTTCCGACGCTACTGCGGGCATCGCTGCCACCCCGATCAGGTTAAACTTTCCCATTCTCTTTCAGGCGGTTAGGCCCGAAAGATGAGGGTCATTCTTCCCTTTCGACAAGCAGAGGCTGCGCCTGTTGACTGAGTCGCACAAGCGAAATTTTGCACGCTTATCCACAGCACGTCGTTTCATAAGTGGACAAGTCGCTAGTCCCGGTGGACAACTCTGGTTGCAGTGCAGCGAAGGGGAACGCGGCAAACCGCACTACCACCACAATTAAGCTGTTCCCCCGCGCAGGCGGGGGCCTCAGGCAGCCGAAGCGGAACCGTCGTTTTCAGACGCCTGAGGCCCCCGCCTGCGCGGGGGAACAGGTGCCTTGTTTACCGATCCCGCGCCGCCAGCAGTCTCAACCGCAGCGCATTGAGCCTGATGAAGCCCGCCGCATCCTTCTGGTCATAAGCTCCGGCATCGTCCTCGAAGGTGACGTGGCGCTCCGAATAGAGGCTGTTGGTGCTCTTGCGACCGACTACGCTGGCCATGCCCTTATAGAGCTTGAGCCGCACGGTGCCGCTCACCTTCTCCTGCGAGTGGTCGATCGCCGCCTGCAACATTTCGCGTTCCGGCGCGAACCAGAAGCCGTTGTAGATCATCTCGGCATAGCGCGGCATCAGCTCATCCTTGAGATGCGCCGCGCCGCGATCCAGTGTGATCGACTCAATGCCGCGATGGGCGCGGGCATAGATTTCGCCGCCCGGCGTCTCATACATGCCGCGGCTTTTCATCCCGACGAAGCGGTTTTCGACCAGATCGAGTCGCCCGATGCCATGCTTGCGGCCCAGCTCATTCAGCGCGGTGAGCAGCGTCGCAGGCGACATCGCCGCGCCGTTCAACGCGACGCCGTCGCCGCGTTCGAAATCGACGGTGATATATTCCGGAACATCCGGCGCGTTTTCGGGATCGACGGTGCGCGAATAGACGTATTCGGGCGCTTCCTCCCATGGGTCTTCGAGCACCTTGCCTTCCGAGGAAGTGTGCAGAAGGTTGGCGTCGGTTGAGAATGGGGCCTCGTTGCGCTTGTCGGTCGGCACCGGAATCTGGTGCTGCTCGGCCCAGGCGATCAGCGCGGTGCGGCTGGTCAGCTCCCACTCGCGCCAGGGCGCGATGACCTTGATGTCGGGGGCCAGCGCGGCGACGCCGAGTTCGAAGCGGACCTGATCGTTGCCCTTGCCGGTAGCACCATGCGCGACCGCATCGGCCCCGGTCTCCCGGGCGATCTCGACCAGCCGCTTGGCAATCAGCGGCCGGGCAATCGAGGTGCCGAGCAGATAGTCGCCCTCATAGCGGGCATTGGCGCGCATCATTGGAAAGACGAAATCGCGGACGAACTCCTCGCGCAGATCGTCGATATAGATGTGTTCGGGCTTGACCCCCATCAGCACCGCCTTGGCGCGGGCCGGCTCGAGCTCACCTTCCTGGCCGAGATCGGCAGTGAAGGTGACGACCTCGCAATTATAGGTCACTTGCAGCCATTTGAGGATGACCGAAGTGTCGAGGCCGCCGGAGTAGGCCAATACAACTTTTTGGGGGACGACTTTTTTGATGTCCGGCATGGCAAGCTCCGCGAGGATAGGCGGGGGGGCGGCTAGCAGGGGAGGGGCGCTATCGCAACCGGTAGAGCATGTTGAGTTCCATCTCAACCAGACCCGCTCATGCTGAGCTTGTCGAGCCGAAGGCGGGCGTAGCCCAACCACAGGCCTGTTACGCTGAGGGCACCGGAGCACGATGGTTCTTCGACACGCTCAGGATGAGCGGGAATTATAGGTGCAGTGTCGGGTATATCTCAAACAGTCCTACTCCGCCGCCTTCGCCTCCAGATGCCACTCCGGAGCCTCATCCAGCGCCGATAGGCGTGCCGCCTCAGTACCGATATAGTCCCGCGTCATCGGCACGGCATCGCGCCGCTTCACCGTCTGCAGCTGGAAATTGACCAGTTTCGCGCTGCGGAAGGCCTGTTCGGTTCCGGCGAGATAGAACTGCCACATGCGGAAGAAGCGGGCGTCGTAGAGTGCGGCGATCTCGGCCTCGTGCAAGGTGGTGCGGCGATACCATTCGGCGAGGGTATAGGCGTAGTGATAGCGCAGCACTTCGGCGTCGGCGATTGCCCAGCCGGTGCGTTCGGTGGCGGCGACCAGTTCGCTCAGCGCGGGCAGATAATGGCCGGGGAAGATGTATTTGCGCGCCCATTTGTCGGTCGAACCGGGCGGGCCGGCGCGGCCAATGGTGTGGGTCAGCATCACCCCGTCGTCGGCAAGCAGATCATAGGTCTTGGCGAAATATTCGTCGTAATGGGTCTTGCCGAGATGTTCGATCATGCCGATGCTGGAAATGCGCTCGAATTGCCCCGCGACATCGCGGTAGTCGATCAGCTGAAACCTGACCTTGCCCGCGACCCCGGCG
>JAHFPT010000168.1 GCA_023266625.1 Novosphingobium sp.
GATCGTCACCGGCACCGATACCGGCGTCGGCAAGACCGTCATCGCCGCCGGTCTCGCCGCGCATCTGGGTGCGCGCTACTGGAAGCCGGTGCAGGCGGGGATAGACGAGGAGACCGACAGCGAGACGGTCGCCCGGCTGGCAGGCGGCAGGGTGCAGGTGCTACCCGAAGCCTATCGCCTTACCACACCCTGCTCGCCACATGAGGCGGCGCGGATCGACGGGGTGACGATCGATCCGGCACAGCTTGCTCTACCCCCCGGCGAAGGTCCGCTAGTGGTCGAAGGTGCGGGCGGAGTTCTGGTTCCGCATGGCGCCAATGCTGGTGGGGGCCTGCTTGCCGCCGACCTCTTTGCTCTGTGGGCACTTCCCGTTGTGCTGGTCGCGCGGACAGTGCTGGGCACGATCAACCACTCGCTGCTCTCGCTCGAAGCATTGCGGGCGCGCAAGATCACCGTGCATGGCATTGTTTTTTCAGGCGATGCCAACCCGGCCAGCGAGGAGGCGATCATCCGCATCGGCAGGGTGCGCCATCTTGGCCGCCTGCCCCGCCTCGATCCGCTGACGGCTGACACCCTCGCCGCTGCCTTCGCCGCGCATATCGACACCAGGGCCTTCGCGTGACGCCCCCCTCCGCCGTCTGGCATCCCTTCACCCAGCACGGGCTCGAAGAGCCGATCCCGCTGGTAGCGCGCGCCGAGGGGGCGATCCTTCACACCGCCGACGGCAGCCGCATCATCGACGCCATCTCCAGCTGGTGGGTGACGACCCACGGCCATTGCCACCCGCGCATCATGGCGGCGATTGCGCGCCAAGCGCAGCAGCTGGGTCAGATCATCTTCGCCGGCTGGACACATCAGCCCGCCGAGGAGCTGGCGCGCCGTCTGGTCGAGATCGCACCCCGCCCGCTCGATTATGTGTTCTATTCCGACAGTGGCTCGACCAGCGTCGAGGTCGCGCTGAAAATGGCGCTGGGCTTCTGGGCCAATCGCGGGAGCCCGCGCCACCGGATCATCGTCATGCAGCACAGCTATCATGGCGACACTTTCGGCGGCATGTCGGTCGGCGAGCGCGGGGTGTTCAACCGGGCTTATCAGGCGCTGCTGTTCGATGTGACGACTATCCCGTTCCCCCGTGAAGGGGCGGAGCAAGCGACGCTCGATGCGCTTGAGCAAGCCTGCGCGGCAGGCGACGCCGCCGTCTTCATCGTCGAGCCGCTGGTGCTCGGCGCGGGCGGCATGCTGGTCTATCCGCCGCAGGTGCTGGCGCAAATGCACGCGATCTGCGCGCGCCATGGCGTGCTGTTCATCGCCGACGAGGTGATGACCGGCTGGGGCCGCACCGGCACGCTGTTCGCCTGCGAGCAGGCGGGGGTGGTGCCGGATATCATGTGCCTGTCGAAGGGACTGACCGGCGGCGCTGTGCCGCTGGCGGTTACGCTGGCGAGCCCGCTCCTCTATGAGGCACATTACTCGCAAGACCGCGCCAAGCAGTTCTTCCATTCCTCCAGCTACACCGCCAATCCGATCGGCTGCGCGGCGGCGCTGGCCAATCTCGATGTGTGGCGGGATGAGCCGGTCATGGAGCGGATTGGTTTGCTGGCGGAGAGGCAGGCCGAGGGGCTGGCGATGCTGGCGGCGACACCGGGCCTGACCAGCCCGCGCCAGTGCGGGACGATCATTGCGGTGGATTTCGAGGTCTGTGACACTGGCTATCTGGCCGGAATTGCGCCCCGGCTGATGGCGTTTTTTGCGGAGCGTGGGGTGTTGCTCCGCCCGCTGGGGAATACAGTTTACGTGATGCCGCCCTATTGCATTTCGAGTGAGGATTTGGCGGCGGTCCATGGGGTGATTGCCGAGGCGGCGGGTGTGTTTGCGGCTTAAAAAGCCCCTCCCCTTCAGGGGAGGGGTTGGGGTGGGGTCTATCCTCATAGTGCTGCGCCCGCCGGAGAGACCCCACCCCGTTGCGACTAGGACCTGCTACGCAGGCCCAAGTCTCACTGCCCCTCCCCTGAAGAGGAGGGGCGAAGTCCCCTCACCCCGCACTCACCAGCTTCGCCCCGTCAGGATTGGCCTCGGGCGTGCCATGTGCCTTCTCCCAGGCATCGGCATCGTCATAACAAGCCTCGACAATGCTCGAATAGGTCCTGCGGAAATCCTCGCGCTGTTCGGGGTGGTCGAAGACGAATGCCCGGTTATTGCTCACCGCGTTCAGCACCATCGGCGCAATCGCATCGGGGGTGAAGAAGGTCAAAGGCTTGGCATCGAACGAGGCCGCCGGCACATGCACCTCGCCCTCGCCCGGCCCTCCGAATTTCGCCGGGCGATAGCTGGCATTGTTGGCCTTCATTCCGGTCGCCACGCCGCCGGGGCAATAGCTGGTGGTGTAGATATTGTGCTGCTTCATCTCCAGCGCGAGGTTCATCATGAAGCCGATGATGCCCATCTTCGCCGCCGAATAGGGCACGTGGACCGGAATCCAGCCCGGCATCAGGCCGGCCATCGAAGCCGTCGCACAGATATGCCCGCCGCCGTTCGCCATCATCTCGGGAAGGAAGGCGCGGGCGGTGTTTATCACCCCGTGGAGATTGACGTTGAGGATCCAGTCGACATCGTCGTCGCTCATTTCCATCAGCGGATCGAACGAGGTCGCCCCGGCATTGGCAAAGACCAGGCCGACCGGCCCCAGCGCCTCATTGGCCCTGGCCTTCATCTCGGCAATCGAATCGCGCTCACAGACATCGCATTGGATGGCAACGGCCCTGCCATTGCTGGCGTTGATCTGATCCGCCACCTTCTGGGCATTGCCGAGAATGATGTCGGCCACCGCCACAGTCGCGCCCTGCCGCGCCAGCTCCTTCGCCAGCCCCATGCCGATGCCACTGCCGCCGCCGGTGACCACTGCCGCCTTGCCGCTGATCTCACTCATACTCCCGATCCTCTCGCTGATTGTTTGCCCGCAGTAAGCACAGAGCCGCGCGATTGCCAACGGTCCTGCCCAATCATTCGGGACGATCATTGCCGATGGACACCGCCGCCCTCGAATATCATAGAACCCTCACGATTCGAGAGGACAGACATGCACTGCCAAGCCACCAAGACGCCGCCAGCCAGCGAAATCGACATTGCGGCCACGCATGCGAAATATCTACAGGAACGTGCCCGGCGCATGCGCAAGGAAGGTGGCGAACAATATGTCTCGACCGGCAAGGTCGCGGTCGAGGATTATACGCACGATCCCTTCACTCCGGTTAGCCCGCGCGAGCCGATGACCGGCGAAATCGAAGTCGCCATTCTCGGTGCCGGCTGGACCGGCGTTCTTGCGGCCTATCATTTGTCCCAGGCCGGCATCACCGGCTTCCGCCTGTTCGATCATGCCGGCGGCTTCGGCGGCACCTGGTACTGGAACCGCTATCCCGGGCTGCAATGCGACAACGATGCCTATTGCTATCTGCCGCTGCTCGAGGAAACCGGCTTCATGCCCTCGAAGCAGTTCTCCGATGGCTATGAAATCCATGACTATTTCCAGCTGATCGCCGACAAGTTCGGCTTCCGCGACAAGGGCGTGTTCCACACGGTCATCACCTCGCTGAAGTGGGACGAGGCAATCCAGCGCTGGCACGTCGGGACCAATCGCGGCGACGACATCAAGGCGCGCTTCGTCATCATGGCGGGCGGCACGCTGAGTACGCCGAAGCTGCCAGGCATCAAGGGCATCGACCGGTTCAAGGGCAAGATGTTCCACACCTCGCGCTGGGATCACGATTACACCGGCGGCACATGGCGCAATCCGGTGCTGGACAAGCTCAAGGGCAAGCGCGTCGCGATCATCGGCACCGGGGCGACGGCCTGCCAGGCGGTGCCCTATCTCGCGCAATATGCCAAGGAACTCTATGTCATCCAGCGCACCCCTTCGAGCATCGACGTGCGGGTCAACCCGCCGACCGATCCGGAATGGGTGAAGTCGCTGAAACCCGGCTGGCAGCGAGAGCGTCAGTATAATTTCCTCCACGCCGCCAACGAAATTCTCCAGCGCGACGAGCCGGATCTGGTCTGCGACATCTGGACCGAGATCAACCGCAACCTCAATGTCGAACGCGAGGCGCAGGGCTGGCCCGAGCTGTCCATGGAAGAGTTCATGGCCCGCCGCGATTCGATGGATTACCGGGTGATGGAGCGTCTGCGCCGCCGCGTCGACAGCATCGTCAAGGACCCCAAGACCGCCGAGGCGCTGAAGCCCTACTACCGCTTCATGTGCAAGCGGCCGCTATCGAACAACGAATTCTACGAATGCTTCAACCAGCCCAACGTCCATCTGATCGACGTCGCCGAGACCCAGGGTCTGCGCGAAATGTCCGAGAAGGGCTTCGTCCATGACGGCGTCGAATATGAGATCGACTGCATGATCTTCGCCAGCGGCTTCGAAGTGACCAGCGACCTCAAGCGGCGCTGGGGCATCGGCGAAGTTACCGGACGCAATGGCGTTTCGATCTACGACCACTGGGCCGACGGCCCGCGCACCTTCCACGGCACCATGGCGCACGGCTTCCCCAACATGTTCTACACTGGCTATGTCCAGGGTGGGCTCAACGGCAACACCACCACCCAGTTCGGCTCACAGGCCTATCACGCCGCGCAGGTCATCGGCCAGGTGCAGGCCAAGGGCAAAACTGCGGTCGAGCCAAGCAAGGAAGCCGAAGACGCCTATATCAAGCGCTTCCACGAGCTGGAACTCGACCTCTCGATCATCCTCAACGAATGCACCCCGAGCTATTTCACCAACGAGGGCGACAAGGAAGCCAAATGGTTCCTGTTCCGCGGCTGGGGCCTGGGCTGGGACAATTTCCAGCAGATGGTCGGCGAATGGCGCGACAAGGGCGATCTGGAGGGGATGGTTTTGACGGGGTGAGGTACAGGGTGAGGTTGGCTACCTCACCCGCAAACCCCCGCCGCCGCCAGCACCGCCAGCGTCAGCACATCGGGCGCAATCGCGGTCATCGGGGCGATCTGCACCGGCTTTTCCATGCCGATCAGCATCGGGCCGATGGTCGCATTGCCTGCCAGTTCGCGCAGCAGCTTGGCCGAGATATTGGCCGACTGGAGCCCCGGCATGACCAGCACATTGGCAGGCGCAGTCAGGCGGCTGAACGGATAGTTTGCCATCACCTTCGGGTTGAGCGCCGCATCGGGCGCCAGCTCGCCTTCATATTCGAAGCCGGGATTGCTGGCATCGAGGATCGCCACCGCCCCCCGGATCGGCTCCAGCCATTTGCCGGAAGGGTTGCCGAAGGTCGAAAAGCTGAGGAAGGCGACGCGCGGTTCGTGGCCCAGGCGGCGGGCGACGGCGGCGGTCTGGGTGGCGATGACCGCGAGGTCTTCGGCCGACGGCCGCTCGTTCACCGTCGTATCGGCCATGAACACGGTCGAATTCTTGGCGATCATCAGATGGATGCCGAAGGGCACTTCGCCGGGCTTGGGATCGAGCACCTGGCGGACTTCGTGAATGGTCTGCGCAAAAGTGCGGGTCATGCCGGTAATCAAGGCATCGCCGACGCCGAGCTTGAGCAGGGCGGAGGCGAAGACGTTGCGGTCCTGATTGACCATGCGCTGGACATCGCGCTTCATGAAGCCGCGCCGATGCAAGCGTTCGTAGAGCGTCTCGACCATGGCCGCGACATGCGGCGAGGTCGCCGAATTGTGGATCTCGTAGGTCTCGGGATCCTGAACCCCCAGCTCGGTCATCTTGGCGAGCACTGCATCGGTGCGCCCGACCAGCACCGGATCGCCATAGCCGAAATCGCGGTACTGGATCGCCGCGCGCAAGACGATCTCGTTTTCCGCTTCGGCGAAGATCACCCGCTTGGGATTGGCTTTGGCCTGTTCATAGACTTGCGTCAGCACGGAAGTCGTCGGGTTGAGCCGGGCTTTCAGGCTCATGCGATAGGCGTCGAAATCCTCGATCGGCTTTTGCGCCACGCCCGAATCCATCGCCGCCTTGGCAACGGCTGAGGACACCACTTCCATCAGCCGGGGATCGAACGGCGCGGGGATGATATAGGCCCGGCCGAATTGCTGGGTCTTGCCATAGGCGGCGGCGACTTCCTCGGGCACCTGCTCGCGCGCCAGCTCGGCGATGGCCTTGGCGGCGGCGATTTTCATCTCCTCGTTGATCGCGGTCGCGCGCACATCGAGCGCGCCACGGAAGATGAAGGGGAAACCGAGGACATTGTTGACCTGATTGGGATAGTCCGAGCGCCCGGTAGCGACGATGGCATCGGGCCGCACTGCCATAGCGTCGGGCGGAGTGATTTCCGGGTCCGGGTTGGCCATGGCAAAGATGATCGGGTTCTCGGCCATAGTCTTGACCATGTCCGGCGTCATCGCGCCCTTGACCGACAGGCCGAGGAAAATGTCCGTGCCGACAACGGCCTCGGCCAGGGTGCGCTTGCCGGTATCGATGGCGTGGGCGGACTTGAACTGATCGACGCCCTCGCGGCCCTTCCAGATCACCCCCTTGCTGTCGCACATGGTGACGTTCTCATGGCGCACGCCCATCGATTTGATGAGGCTGGTGCAGGCGATGGCCGAAGCCCCCGCCCCGTTGACCACCACCTTGACATCCGCGAACTTGCGCCCGGTAATCAGGCAGGCGTTGACCAGGCCGGCAGCAGCGATGATCGCGGTACCATGCTGGTCGTCGTGCATCACCGGGATTTTCATCCGCTCGCGCAAAGTCTGCTCGATAATGAAGCATTCGGGGGCCTTGATGTCTTCCAGATTGATGCCGCCGAAGCTCGGCTCCATCATCGCGATCGCTTCGATCAGCGCATCCGGGTCTTCGCTGTCCAGCTCGATGTCGATCGAATCGACGTCGGCGAAGCGCTTGAACAGCACCGCCTTGCCTTCCATCACCGGCTTGGAAGCGAGCGCCCCCAAATTGCCCATGCCGAGGATGGCCGTGCCGTTGGTGATCACCGCGACGAGATTACCCTTGGCGGTATAGTCATAGGCGGTCGCCGGATCGTCATAGATCGCCTGCACCGGCACCGCGACGCCAGGCGAATAGGCGAGGCTCAAATCGCGCTGGGTCGCCATCGGCTTGGAGGCGATGATCTCGATCTTACCAGGGCGGATGGTCTTGTGATAGAACAGCGCTTCGCGGTCGGTAAAACTGACGTTGCTTTCTTCGGACAAGGTGGGTCTCCTGAACAGGCCTGCGCCCTAACCAATGTCGCGGCGTCGCGATAGGGGGAAGCTTGACCGTTTCGCTTTGCGAATCGGACGAAGTGCCGCGAATGTGGTTGACGGCTACAAAATTTGGGTTTAGCTGTAGCTAATCTTAAGACCAGAAGGTTACCGCTGGATTCGCGCTTGCCCAAGCAACTCGGCAAGGAGATGAAAGATGTTGTGTCTGAACCAAAAGGGCGGCCATGTGCTGCCCGTGGAGTATGGACATGGATCGATCACAGCGCTTTGCGTTGTTCCTGGCTGCATTGAAGGAGGCACCTGCCGCGCATGACCGGGCCTCGGCTCGGCTGCTGCTGGAAGTGACGTTGAACCGGATCGAGGAAGCCTATTCGGGCTTGCCCTTCGATCCAGAGAACTGGAAGAACGATGGCCGGATGTATCCACCACAGAGCGATCAGGAGCAAGTCAGTCCGATTCCGGGAACATCGCTGTTCTTTTCGCTCAAACACCGCATCTGGATCGGCGACAACGGCGCGGTCCGCATTGAAAGGCGCCTCCCCCCGAATCCTGGCTCTGTCGAACTCGACAAGCCCGGAAGCGACGGGAATTTATGCACCAAGCTCGGTTAGACTGTCATCATGAATGCCTGCGAATCCCTTGTATCCAAACTTGAAAGCTGGGCTTCCAGCCAAACCGGGCTTGAACTTGAAGTAAGCAAACCGCTTCACTCAACGGGCCATTGGTTCGTCACGCTACACGGGGCAGATGGCTACACTGCCGAAGCGGAGTGGAGGCAGCACCGTGGCTTCGGCCTTGTTGCTGGTTTCGAATTCGAACCGTTCAGCGGAGTGGACGAAATCTACACCACATGGCAGCAAGCCTATGATCGTATGGTTGAACTTTGGGCCACGCGTGACGAAACCAGCGCTAGCCGCCCTGTCCAAGTTGCCGAACTGCGCAAGCTGCGCGGGCACCTCCAAAAGGAGGTCGCCGCGCAGATGGGTATCACCAAGGGCGGACTGTCGCAGATCGAGGCGAGCGTCGACGAGGGCAAAGTCCAGATCGACACTCTGAGCAAACTCGTTGCGGCCATGGGTGGGCGACTGGTGATTTCGGCTGCCTTTCCGGATGGCACTGAGCGGAAGGTAGCGGTAGGGCGCTAGGCTAACTTCCCTTCGGTAAGCTGGAGGGGGATTGCAGACGCAAAGCCCTGTCGAATCAGACCAACTGCCGCTAACCCTGCCGGATGCATGGCTCCACCACTCCGATGATGACCCAATACCTCGCGCTCAAGGGCGAGGCCGGGGATTGCCTGCTGTTTTACCGGATGGGCGATTTCTTCGAGCTGTTCTTCGACGATGCCAAGCTAGCTGCACAAGTGCTCGACATCGCGCTGACCAGCCGGGGCGAGCACCTGGGCCAGCCGATCCCGATGTGCGGTGTCCCGGTTCATGCGGCGGAGGGCTATCTCGCGCGGCTGATCAAAGCCGGCTGCCGCGTCGCTATCGCCGAGCAGGTGGAATCGCCTGAGGAGGCCAGGAAGCGCGGCGGATCGAAGACGCTGGTGGCGCGCGATATTGTCCGCTTCGTCACCGCAGGGACACTGACCGAAGAGGCGCTGCTGGAGCCGCGCCGGGCGAATGTGCTGGCGGCGGTATGCGAAATGCGCGGAGCGATGGGGATCGCGGCTTGCGACATTTCGACCGGGCGAATGGAGCTGGAGGAATGCGCGCCCGCGCTTCTGGGCGCGGCGCTGGCGCGGCTGGGGGCGAGCGAGGTGGTGGTTCCCGAAGGCTGGGATCAGGAACCGCTTGATGCAACTTCCCGCCCCTCGCGCGATTTCTCCAGCGATGGCGGCGAGGCGCGGCTGAAGGCGGTGCATGGCGTCGCCACGCTCGACGGCTTCGGCAGTTTCAGCCGCGCCATGCTGGCCGCCGCCGGGGGGCTGATCGCCTATCTCGACCATGCCGGGCGCGGCGCGCTGCCCCTGCTGCTGCCCCCGGTGATGCGGTCAGGCGAAACGCATCTGGCGATGGACGAGGCGACGCGGGCCAGCCTCGAAATCCTCACCAGCAGCCAGGGCACCCGCAAGGGCAGCCTGATCGACGCCATCGACCGCTGCGTCACCGGTGCGGGGGCGCGGCAACTGGCGGAGGATCTGTCTGCCCCGCTCACCGATATTGGCACGATCAACCAGCGTCTCGAACTGGTGCAATGGCTGCACGGCGAAGTGCTGCTGCGCGAGGATTTGCGCGCCGTGCTGCGCGCACTGCCCGATATCGGTCGGGCGCTGGGCCGGGTGGTGGCGGGTCGCGGGAGCCCTCGCGATCTCGGCCAGCTGCGCGACGGGCTGGGCGAAGCACGGCGGGCGCACGATCATCTCCAGACCCGCTCTGATCGCCCCGCCCTGCTTGAAAGCCTGCTGCCCGCGCTGGCCGGGCATGGCGCGCTGGTCGAGCTCTACACCCAGGCGCTGGTCCCCTCGCCGCCGACCGAGCGCTCAGCTGGCGGATACATCGCCGAGGGCTACGACTTCGCGCTCGATGCGCTGCGCCAGACCTCGGGCCATGCCCGCCGCGCCATCGCCGCGCTGGAGGCGAAATACCGCAATGAGACCGGCGTCGCCGCGCTGAAAATCC
Source organism: Novosphingobium sp. (assembly GCA_023266625.1). Lineage (GTDB taxonomy): Bacteria > Pseudomonadota > Alphaproteobacteria > Sphingomonadales > Sphingomonadaceae > Novosphingobium. The sequence continues at coordinate 9,825 of JAHFPT010000168.1, forward strand.
GCCACAACGGTGTGCTTGGCTATTTCATCGAGGTTCCCGCCAAACATGCCGACCGGCTGATGGCGGCGGATTCGGGCTTCACCCATCGCCAGACCATGGCGGGCGCGGTGCGGTTCAACGCCATTGCGCTGCATGAGGAAGCCAGCCGCATCGCCGAGGCAGGCGGGCATGCACTCGCCGCCGAAGAGGCGCATTTCGAAGAGCTGGTGGGCGAGGCTGTCGCCGCACGTCAGGCGATTGCCGCGACCGCCGCAGCGCTGGCCCGCATCGATGTCGCCGCCGGACAGGCCGAACGCGCCGCCGAGGGTGGCTGGTGCCTGCCGCATATCGTCAAAGAGCCGATGCTCGACATCGCGGGCGGGCGGCATCCGGTGGTCGAAGCGGCACTGGCGGCACAAGGCAACCGCTTCATCGCCAACGATTGCTACCTCAATGCGCCACCCAGCCTATCCACACCCGCTCAGCCTGAGCTTGTCGAAGGCCCTTCAGGGAGCGCGCCAAGCACGGGCCCTTCGACAAGCTCAGGGCGAGCGGGCGTGGAGAAAGGTGCACGGGATCGCGAGTCCCGGCTGTGGCTGGTCGGCGGGCCGAACATGGGCGGCAAGTCGACCTTTTTGCGGCAGAATGCGCTGATCGTGCTGCTGGCGCAAGCGGGCGGTTTCGTTCCCGCGACCAGCGCCACCATCGGCCTGGTCGACCGTCTGTTCAGCCGGGTCGGTGCCTCGGACAATCTTGCGCGCGGGCGCTCGACCTTCATGGTCGAGATGGTCGAAACCGCTGCGATTCTGGCGCAAGCAACGGAACGCAGCTTCGTCATCCTCGACGAGGTTGGGCGCGGCACTTCGACTTATGACGGCCTCGCCCTCGCCTGGGCGATCGCCGAGGCAGTGCATGGGACAAACCGCTGCCGCTGCCTGTTCGCCACCCATTACCACGAGCTCGCGCGTCTCGCCGCCAGCTGCGAGGCGCTGAGCCTGCATCATGTCCGCGCGCGCGAATGGAAGGGCGATCTGGTGCTGCTGCACGAGGTCAGCACCGGTCCGGCCGACCGCAGCTATGGCCTCGCCGTCGCTCGGCTGGCCGGAGTTTCCGCCCCGGTGCTGGCGCGGGCCAAGCAGGTGCTCGACCGGCTGGAGAGGGGCCGCGCCGAGACCGGCGGCCTTGCGGCAGGTCTCGGCGATTTGCCATTATTCGCGGCCGCGCTGGAGGCTGTGGAGGAAAAGCTCGACACTCTGCGCGAGCGCCTCGCCACTCTCGATATCGACGCCCTCAGCCCGCGCGAGGCGCTTGATCTGCTCTATGAGCTGAAACGCGAGGCGGATACTGATCGTTAAGGTTGTCGCGCTAGACTCGCGTCATGTTCGGACCCGGCATCATGACTGTCTTCACCAGCCGCTGGAAGGCGCTGTGGTGGTCTGCGGGCATAATGCTGACGGCCTATTGCACGGTGCCCTCGGTCGAAGATACCGCCAAGTCCGACGCGGAGCAGGCCAATAGCGTTCAGGCAACCAAGACAGCTGTCGATGCGCTCAGTGGCTTGAACAACC
>JAHFPT010000169.1 GCA_023266625.1 Novosphingobium sp.
GGCCTCGACCTTTTCCGGATCGACAAAGGGCAGCGCCTGGGTGAGCGAGGTGTGGCGGGTGGAACCGATTTCCGCCGTGCCGCTCTTGAAGCCGCGCGACCAGTTGCCGTAGATCAGCAATCCGGTGTTCGGCCTGAATTCGAAACCGAGCGATGGCGAGAAATCGCTCCACGACTTTTCGACATCCCACATCGGAATCCCGAGCCGGACACTGTCCAGCAGGAAGCCGGTTGCCGCATCGCCGATGCCGGTGTTGTTGGTGAGGTGCCGCTTCTCCCAGCTATAGCGCGCACCCGCCTTGACTGAAAACTGGTCGGAAAGATCGTAGGTCAAATTGGCGAAGACCGCCCAGGTTTCGACACCCAGCTTGCCGTCGAACTGGACGCGGAAGGGATCGGTGTTGGTCAGAACATCGTAGCCAATGTGGTTTTCGACCCGGACCGTCTCCTTGAGATAGAAGGCGCCCAGAACGCCGTGAAGCCGACTCGTGTCGATATTGGCCTGCAGTTCCTGCGAGAACTGGTGCTGGAATACCGGCTGCCAATGGTTGGCGCTGCTGCGCAGCGGCGTGGTCTGGGCAAGCGGGTAACCCAGATAGGACGACATGTCGAAGTCGTGGAAGAAGATGGCGTCGAACTTGCGATAGCTGGTCAGCGATTTCAGGGTCAGCGCATCGCTTGCCTCAAGCGTTATCGCGCCGCTCAGCGCCCATTGCTTGCGATCGTTGATCGGATCGAAATTGGTGCGCAGGTTGCGGGGATTGCTGGAGAAGGACGCCAGGCTGCCGTCCGCGTTGGTGCGCTGGCCCAGCGCGCTCAGGCCATCGTTGGTCGTGATGGCGTCGGTCAGCACGCCGGGGAAAGAGACCTCGCGGAACTTGATCGCCAGCGAACGGTCGTCTTCGCGGTGGTATTCGCCGGTTAGCAGGATCTTGAGGTTCTCGGACGGCAGGAATTCAAGGTGCGCGCGCGCCGAAAACTGGTTGGCATTGTCGATGTCGTTACCCGTCAGTTCATTGATGCCATAGCCGTTGCGCTTGACCGCCCGAAAGGCGATGCGGCCCCGCACCTTGTCGGAAAGCGGGCCGCCCACAGCAGCTTCGCCGATCAGGTTCAAATCCGAGCCGCCAACGGTCACGCGGACATAGCCATCCAGATCCCCGGTTGGCTTGGCGGTGATCAGGTTGACCGCGCCGCCGGTGGCATTGCGCCCATAGAGCGTGCCCTGCGGGCCGCGCAGCACTTCGACACGCTCAAGGTCGAACATCGAGCCGAGTTGCGCCTGTGCAAGCGAGACGACATTGCCATCGACATGCAGCGCGACCGAGGGATCAACGCCGGGCAGTGAACTCGACAGGCCGATGCCGCGAATGAAGAGCTTGGCGAAGTTGAAATCATTGCCGAAACTGATGCTCGGCACCAGGGTCTGAAGCGATTCGATGGTGGCAGTCTGCGATGAGGCCAGCCGTTCGGCGCCGATGGCGGAGACCGACAGTGAAACGTCCGAAAGCGACTGTTCGCGCTTCTGGGCGGTCACGACAATGTCGCCGTCGGCCACGTCTTCCGGTGCGGTGTTCTGCGCCCAGGCCGGCGTTGCCAGGCAAAGCGCAACGGTCGCTGTCAGCATGCCAAACGATGTGGCATGCAGACGCGATTTTTCCTGAGTCATCGTCTCTTTCCCCTTGATAGCCGATGGGCATCCACCATCCGCAGGGATGGTGGTGCGCATTCCGTTCTTGTTGCAGTCTTCCAGCTATAGAGAGAGGTGTGCGGGAAGAAATCGAATTTGGAGCGATGGTATAAGATATAACTAACTCTGATGCATTGAACCTGTTGGCTTCGATTACTGCTTTGTGTTTGCACCACTGGTGGTTGGCACCCCGGTGCCAGTCTATCCCGTTTGCGGCATGGGCTCAGCCGAACAATCCCAATCGTGAAATATCCTCTCCGGCCAGGGCGATATCGAAATATCCCTTAAGGATACTGTCCAGTTCACTGGCGGATTCTACGTGGGTTGCCACGCTTTCCGCCGCCGTCCGCGTGAATTGGCGATCGACCAGTGACACGAAGCCATCGGCGGTGACCCGCGATGCGATGACATGCATGACGAAGCGCGATTCGGCTGCGGTCGAGGTCCAGTGATTGGCCATGGCAATGTCGGCATCCTCGGCCCGGGACAGCGTGAAGCTGTACTGCGGCATGAATTCACCATTCTGCCGACGCTCAAGCATCCAGCCGTGGGCAGGGTGCTGGGCGAGCCGGTGGACTGCGCCGTCCGGCCCGGTTGCGCTTTCGCCTTCGGCCAGACGCATCGGCGGAAAATAGCTGCCCCCGAACCCGGCATCGACAATCCACCCGGCGCCATCGAGCGCGACATGCAGCAGCATATGGGTCAATGGCGGAACATCGCCACCACCGCTGAGCCAGACGCGCGCGAGCAAAGGCGTCGATGCGACGCCGATGCTGCCCAGCGCGGTGCCCAGCAGCCGGTTCTGTTCAAAGCAATAGCCGCCGCGGCAACGCGTGACGAGCTTGTCGAACACCGCGTCCGGATCGAGCGCAATGCCGCGCCCGAGCCGGATGTCGAAATTCTCGAAAGGAATTGCCAGCCGCTGCGCCCGCTGGAGTGCTGCGATGCCGTCAAGCGTCGGCGCAGGGGCCTGTTCGAGCCCGACACGCCGAAGATAGGCCGGAAAATTCTTCATGTCCTGCCGCGCCTCAAGTGCACGGCCGATCTTGTCAAGGCGTGGTATCGCGGCTGAGTGTCGTCGGGCTTGCGTCAGGCTGCCAGCCCGATCTCGCCGGCGTCGGCCCAGTTGCCGTGTAGACCGAAGCGCAGCCGGATGGGAATGTTGATCGTCGCAACCGGCCCCTTTTCGATGTCGAGCGCGTCGAACAGCAGCAGGTCGCTGCGCGCCTCATCCAGCCGGTTGCAGACCTGGACGATCCAGCCGTCACCCTCGGCTGCATCTTTCGCGCGCGGGACGAAGCAGGGCTCCTGGAGGGAGTTGGCGGCACCTGCCCACCAGTGTTGTTCGGCCCCGGTTTCAAGATCCTTCATCAACAGGCTGTTGAAGGGTGCGCCGCCTGCCCGCGCTGCCGCCGGGTCCACCGGCTGCTTCAGGTCCATTTCCAGGAACCACCCATAACGGGTTTTCCGGCCGACGAACCGGTCATCGATCCGCGGGAACTCGGCAACGCTCGTGGTCAGCGGCGTGATGGCGTCGAACTCGTCGCCGTTGGAGGCAAGATCGACTGTCCAGTCCGTCAGGTAGGTCATCGATTCCGCGGGGTTGAACGGTGCGCCGTGAACATCGGGGAAGAAGGGAAAAAAGTTGTTCCTGGACTCGGGGATCAGGAAGTGGATCTTGCTGCCTTCCTGCCAGGCGTTGAGCACGTGGCTGGCGAAGCAGTTGTCGCGCTTGAACCAGCGTATCTCCTCCTGCTTCAAACCTTCATGGCGAGGGATCACGCCCAGATAGACCGGCAAGGTGGTGTCAAAGCCAAAATGCGGCAGGCCCTTTTCCAGCCGCTCCCAGCTGCCGATCGAGGGAACGATATGCAGCAGCAGGAAATCCTCGGTGATGCCGAAGTCGTGCATCATGCAGTAATAGGGGACCTTGAACCACTCCTCGCGCACCAGCTCGCCATCGGGGCTGACCTCGTAATAGGCGACATCGTCGCTGCACAGGCCGCTGGCGGCATAGCCTATCGCCACCATATTGCCTGTGGCAGGATCGATCTTGGGATGGGCAGTGAAGGTCTGGCCCTTCATCCTGCCGCCAAAGCATTCCATGCCGTGGCTTTCCAGACTCGCCGGGTCCATAAGCAGGGCTGGGCTGTCTTCCTTCAGGGCCCAGAGTTTTCCGGCAAAGACAAAGGCATTGGTATTGGCGGTCGAGCGAAACTGGCCCTTGACGCTTTCGTCATCGGTCAGCGGGTTGCGATAGGCACCGAACAGCGCTTTTCCCGCCGCATTCTCAAGCTTCCACTTGTCGGTTTTGGCCCATCGCTGACGCAAATCGCACTGGCCATCGTGGAAATGGAAACGGGTGACCATGCCGTCGCCGTTGAAGGCAATGTCGTCGCCCAGCCGGGGGGGGAATTGCGGATCGGGCTGAACCCGGTAGAAGGCACCGGACAGTTCGTGCGGGATGGTGCCGGTGTGGGCCAGACCGGCAATGTCCGCCTCGATCCGTGAGGGCGTGTTGAAGCCGGTGAAGCTCGGCGTTGCCGGAAAATGTGCCATGATGCTGCCTCTCGACAGAACTTGTATGTTCTACTAACAATCTCCGCAAGGGGTTCCGATGGCAATAAAAAAAGAAACGCTGGTGCCGACGACGCCGCATGTGGAAGGCGATGAGGACATCGGCGAGATCCGCAATATCGTCGGCTTTCATATCCGTCTGGCGCATGGCGCGGTGTATCGCCATTTCACCGAGACGTTCGAGCATGTTGATCTGACCCAGAAGCAGGTATCGGTGTTGTGGCTGATCGACGATCATCCCGGCCTCGCCCAGACTGATCTCGCGCAGCGCATGCGCATGGACCGCGCGACGACGATGGCAATCGTCAACCGCTTGCAGGCGCGGGGTTATCTGATACGCGGCAAATCGCCGCACGACGGGCGCAAACAGACACTGAACCTGACCGACCAGGGACGCGTGGCGCTGAAGCATGCGAAGATTGCAATCCAGGAGCATGAAACCTGGCTGAAAAGCCGGTTCACGGACAAGGAAGTCAGCCAGCTGATCGAGATGTTGAGCCGTATTCATGAATGATCACACAAGACAATAGCGAGTGGGGAGAGATGTGATGGCCGCCGCCAATCCAAAGTCGACGATCGACGAAGGCCGAATGCATGCCTGGCAATGGCTGGCCGTGGCCATAACGGTCGGCCTCAATGGCCTTGATGGTTTCGATGTGCTGTCGATCAGCTTCGCGTCTCCCGGTATCGCAAAGGAATGGGGCGTCGGCCAGGGAGTGTTGGGCTGGATTCTGTCGATGGAACTGCTCGGCATGGCCATCGGATCGTTGCTGCTGGGCGGCGTCGCCGACAAGATCGGGCGTCGCCCGACGATGCTGGGTTGCCTTGTCGCGATGACGATCGGTATGCATTTCGCGAGTGTCGCTGGGAGCGTAAACGCACTGCTGGCCTGGCGGCTCATGACCGGGCTCGGCATTGGCGGCATGCTCGCCGCGATCAACGCGGCGGCGGCGGAATTTTCGAACAATCGCTATCGCAGTCTCGCCATGTCGCTGATGGTGATCGGCTATCCGCTGGGGGGCGTGTTCGGCGGGCTGGTGGTGCAGCAATTGCTCGCAACCGGCAGCTGGCGTGACGTATTCTCCTTCGGTGCCTGGACAACGGCTGCCTTCATCCCGCTCGTCTGGTTTTTCATTCCGGAAACGCCGGCCTTTCTCGATCACAGACGCCCTGAAGGGGCACTGGCGCGCGTGAACCGGACGCTGGTCCGCTTCGGCCATGCGGCGGTTTCAGCGCTGTCAGCCGAAATCGCTGATGCGCCTAAAAAGTCGATAGCCGACATCTTCAAGCCGGCGCTGCTCACGACCACGCTGCTCATCACTTTTGCCTATTTCGCGCATATCACCAGCTTCTATTTCATCCTGAAATGGGTGCCGAAGATCGTCGTCGACATGGGCTTCGAACCCAGGGCTGCGGCCGGGGTGCTCACCTGGGCCAATGTCGGCGGCGCGAGCGGCGGCGCGATTTTCGGGATGCTGGCGATCCGTTTCGGCCTGAAGCCACTGACGATTTTCACCCTGGTCATTTCGTCGGGGATGATCGTCTGGTTCGGTGCGGGGTCGAACGATCTTGCTGCCCTGTCGATGATGGTCGCGGCGACCGGCTTTTTCACCAACAGCGCGATCGTCGGTCTCTATTCGCTGTTCGCCAAGGTTTTTCCGACGCACGTCCGCGCAACTGGCACCGGCTTTGCCATCGGCCTCGGGCGCGGCGGCGCGGCGCTCGCACCGGTACTCGCGGGCTATCTGTTCGCTGCCGGCTTCGGCTTGCAGACCGTCGCGCTGTGCATGGGCTTCGGCTCGCTGCTCGCCGCAGCGGCGCTGCTGATGTTGAAGGAGCGCGCTGCCGATTAGGCGAGAGCGCCGGCCTTCAGCCGATCAGCATCAGCGCGTCGAGTGCCATCGCTCCCTGGCCGCCGGGATAGACGACGACGGGGTTGAGGTCGATTTCGCGGATCGCGGGTCCGGCCTGCAACACCGCACCCAGCGCCAGGACAATGTCGGCCACCGCGCCGACATCCAGTGCGGGCGATCCCCGATAACCCCGGAGCAGCGCGCCACTCTTCAACGCGTGAAGTTCGCCGATAATCGCGCGGCGCGTGAGGTCGGCCGGTAGCAGGCGCACATCCTGCAAAATCTCCGCCTGCACGCCGCCAAAGCCGGCCAGGATGACCGGTCCCCATTCGGGATCGTTTTTCGCCCCGATGATGAGCTCGAGGCCGCGCGCGCCCATCGCCTCGACCAGGATGCCGTCGAGCGTCAGCCCGGGGCAGTGGGCCGCGATGCTGGCTTCCATCTTCGCCCAGGCTTCAGCGAGCGCCTCGTCATCGCCGATGCCGACGATGACACCGCCGGCATCGCTCTTGTGGGACAGGGCAGGGGACTGGGCCTTGAGCACCACCGGATAGCCGAGCCCGGCAGCGATCGCCTGCGCCTCGGCGACTGTCCGGGCGAGCTTCGCGGCGGGGAAGGGGATGCCGACGGGAGCGAGCAGTTCCTTTGCGCGATATTCGGGCACGACCCCGGCGCCCGGCAAGGCAAGCGTCACCGCCGTCGGCGTCGACACCTCGGTATCGCGTACGGCGAACTGGCCGAGCCGGGCCATGGCGCGGAACACCCGGTCGGGGGTCGGGAAATAGGGCACGTTCAGCGCGCGCAGCGCCGCGATATAGTCGGGTGGAACCGGTGCACCATCGTCCATGCCGGCGAAGATGACAGGCTTGCGCGGCTTCAGAGTCCGGATCGCCTCGATGATCGGCAGGAATTTGAGGGCGCAGGTCGCCGGGTCGGTCTGGATGATCGCAAAGACGACACTGCCGAAGCGGTCGTCGTCCAAAAGCGCCGCCAGTGCGCGGCGATAAAGGCCGGGATCGACGAGTGGCTGCGCGGTCAGATCGACCGGGTTCGACACCGGGACGAAGGCCGGCAAGGCCTCGCGCAGAGCTGGTGCGTCGGCGTCGCCGATGGCGGGCAGCGGCAGGCCGACCTGCTCGCACAGATCGAGCGTCAATGCCTTGAATGCCCCCGATTCGGTGAGCACGGCTGCGCCTCCCGCAGGCACAACCCCGCAGGTGGCGATGATGTCGGTGGTGTCGCCCAGCTCCTCCAGCGTGTCGGCAACCAGCACCCCGGCGCGTTCGACCTTCACCCGCATCAGCGCATAGTCGCCCGCCATCGCGCCGGTGTGGGTGGCGGCGGATTCGCGCGCGGCGCTGCTCTTGCCGGGGTGCAGCAGCACGATGGGCTTGCCCGCAGCGCGCGCCTTGTTCGCCAGCGACAAGAAGCGCTGCGGCTGGCGGAACTGTTCGACGATCATGGCGATGACTTTGGTCCTGGCATCGGCGATCAGATATTCGATATAATCCTCGACCCCGCTGGCGGCCTCGTTGCCGGTCGAGATCGAGTAGGACACGCCGATGCCGCGCGAAAACAGCGTGCCGGCGAGCACTGCCGCCATGGCGCCGCTCTGCGAGACGATAGCCACACCCTGGCGATCGCCGAGCGGTGCCGAGGGTGTTTCGACAAAGGTCAGCGGAATCATGTCGATATAATTGACCAGGCCCAGACAATTGGGCCCTTCGATCACCATGCCGTGGGCATCGGCGATCAGGGCGATTTCGCGCTGTTCGGCCAGGCCTTCGCTGCCGCCTTCGGCAAAGCCCGCCGAAAAGATGATCGCCGAACCGGCCCCGCGCGCGGCAAGTGCACGGATGCTGTCGAGCACGGCGGCGCGCGGAATGGCGAGCACAGCGACATCGACGCCGACCGGCAATTCGTCGATGGCACCCAGCGCCTGGCGCGACCCGATAAGTGGCCGCTTGGGATTGATCAGGTGGATGTCACCGGCGAACCCCTGCCGTTCGAGATTGGCGAGCACGTTCGATCCCAAGGCCCCCAGCGTCGCCGAAGCGCCGACGATCGCAATCGACCGCGGACGAAGCAGGCGGTCAATGGATTTGGCGATGGATTTGGCAGGCGGGGCGGTTGTCGTGTCGGTCATGACCCTGGATAGTCCTCTGCTCGTCCGGCGTTATGTCAGCGCTTGATCTTGCTGGTGTCAAAGGTGCCAAGGCCGGGCTTGAAGCTTTTCTCGTCGAGGAACTGGCGCGTCGCTTCATGGCGCGCTTCGACACCGCCGAAATTGTGCAGCGCCTCTTGCGTGCGGATCAGATAATCCTCGGCGTTGTCATAGGTCATTTCGACCATCCGGCGAACCGCCCATTTGGTCGCGCGCAGCGCATGGCCGTCCTTTTTCGCCAGCACTCCGGCGATCTCCAACACGCGGGCTTGCAACCGGTCCGCCGGCACAGCCTCGGTCACCAAGCCCTGCTCGGCGGCCTGTTTGCCGGTCAGATTTTCGCCCATCATCGCATGATACATCGCCTTGCGCAGCGGCATCAGGTCGGCCACCACTTTCGACGCGCCGCCACCGGGCAGGATGCCCCAGTTGATTTCCGAAAGGCCGAATTGCGCGTCCTCTGCCGCGACTGCGATGTCGCAGGCAAAGAGCGGGCCATAGCCGCCGCCGAAGCACCAGCCGTTGATCATTGCGATCGTCGGCTTTTCATACCAGCGCAGCCTCTCCCACCAGCTGTAGGCCTCGCGTTGCGCCTTGCGGACCGCCCCCAGACCCTGCGCCTCGGTCTCGCGGAAATATTCCTTGAGGTCCATGCCTGCCGACCAGGCTTCGCCTTCGCCGGTCAGGACGAGCACTTTCACATCGTCGCGGAATTCCAGATCCGCAATCACCCGCCCCATCTGGCGGTTGAGCTTGGGACTCATGCAATTGCGCTTCTCGGGCCGGTTGAACCGGACCCAGGCGATGCCGTCCTCGACGGTGAAGGCGACGGTTTCTTCTTCGGTTCGTTTGGTCATGGCAATCCTCGAATCTGAATCTATGGCCACGAATCTATGGACCATTATTGCTATGTATGATAGCATAATGTTTGCTATGTTCAATACCCAAAGCTATTGAAGGCGCCCATGACCGATCCACTCGCCCATCAGCCCGGCTATGCCTTGCGCCGCGCCGCCAATGCCATGATGGGTGAACTTGCCACCCGGCTTGCCCCGCTGTCCCTGCGCGTCTCCGAGGCATCGATCCTCACGCTCGTGGAGCAGTGCAAGGATGTCAGTTCCAGCGAGATCGGTCGGATGCTCGATATCAAGCGCGCCAACATGGCCCCGCTCCTCGCCCGGCTCGAGGTGGCTGGCCTGATCCGGCGCCAACCGATCGACCGCAAGTCCCAGGCAATTGTGCTGACCCCGGCAGGGGAGGACCGGCTCGCCGCAGTCCAACGGGTCATCAACCAGTTTGAACGCGAACTGCTCGCCCGGGTTCCCGAAGCGCACCGCGAACACCTGCTCCCCGCGCTCAACGCCCTGTGGCCCTGAGACCGGACCCCGCGCTCAGGCTGCAACCGGCTCTGCCATCGGCGCGAGTTCCTGCGCGGCGGTGAGCGTGTTGGCCATCAGGCAGGCCACCGTCATCGGACCGACTCCGCCAGGAACGGGCGTGAGCGCGCCGGCGTGATCCAGTTCCGCAGCGCACACATCCCCGACAATCCGCGTCGATCCATCGGCCAGGGCGATCCGGTTGATCCCGACGTCGATGACCACCGCACCCGGCTTGACCCAGTCGCCGCGCACCAGCCCCGGATGCCCAGCCGCGACGACAACGATATCGGCCTTGCGGACGATTTCCGGAAGTCCCTGCGTGGCGATGTGAGTCACGGTGACGGTGCATTCGCGTTCGAGCAGCATCAGCGCCACCGGCTTGCCGACGATATTGGACTTGCCGATCACCACGGAATGAAGCCCGCGGAATTCGGGCACGACGCTATCCAGCAACATCATGCAGCCCAGCGGCGTGCAGGGCACCAGGCCATTGCCATTGCCATTGCCGGTCGAGAGCCGCCCGACATTGACTGGATGAAAACCATCGACATCCTTGGCCGGCACGATCCGGTCGAGGATGGCATTGGCGTCGATGTGCGCGGGCAATGGCAATTGCACGAGGATGCCGTGCACCTGCGCATCGGCATTGAGCCGGTCGATCAGCGCCAGCATTTCGGCTTCGCTGACGCTCTCATCGAACCGGAACTCGCGGCTGACGATACCCACGCGGGCGCAGGCGCGCAGCTTGCGTCCCACATAGATCTGACTGGCAGCATCGCCCCCAATCAGGATCACGGCCAGCGCGGGCTGCGAAAGACCGCGAGCATCGCGGAGCGCGATATCGGCGGCCACCCGGTCAAGCAGGCCATCCGCCATGCGCTTGCCATCGATAATGATTGCCATGTCCTGCTCCTGCGGGAATCGCCGGTTTCTGCGGTTCAGGCCTTTGCGTAGGCCGCGATCCATTCCACCGTGCGGACCAGCCCGCCGAACGGATAGAAATGGAGCCGAACCCGCCCGTGCTCCTCGCCGAGCCTGGCCGCAAAGGTGTTGACCAGCTTGTCAGGGCCGGCACTGCCGAGCAGGTTGGTTATCGAGAGCCCATATTTTGCCATCACGCTGGCCGACGCCCCAACCCCGCAACGCGCGGCAAAGCGCAGCAAAGTCTTGATCCCGGCGGGTCCGGGAATGCCGATCCGCACCGGCGTATCGATCCCGCGCGCGCGCGCTTCCTTGAGCCAGGTGAGGAAGGCGTCGGGATCGAAGCCAAACTGGGTGACCACCAGCGGAGCCATGCCGCGCCGCTCGATCTCGGCGACCTTGGCTTGGAGTATTTCCCAAGCCTGCTCGGTCGACATATTGGGATGACCTTCCGGATGTCCGCCAACCCCGATTGCCTTGATCCCGGCGTGCTCGAAGGCCCCGGTGGCGAGCAACGCCATAGTGTCGAAATAGGGCCCCTGCGGCTCGGGCGGATCGCCCGCAACGATGAAGCAACGGCTCACCCCGGCCTCGCGCACCACCGCCTCAAGATAGTCCTCGAAGTGATCCTGCGAGGTGATCCGCCGGGCCGAGAAATGCGGCATCGGCTCGAACCCCAGTTCGCGCACCGCGACAGCGGCGGCGACGCGGGCCTCTGCCTCCTCACCGGGGAGGAAGGTGATCGCCACCGGCGT
>JAHFPT010000170.1 GCA_023266625.1 Novosphingobium sp.
TCGACCGCGCGGCTGACATCGCGATGATGGCCATGAGCGGTGTCGATGACGATGACATCGCATTCCGCCGCCAGCAGTGCCTCGGTACGCTCGAAACCCCTGTCGCCGACGGTTGTGGCAGCAGCAACGCGCAGGCGACCGGCAGCGTCTTTGGTCGCTTCGGGATAGGTGACCGCCTTTTCGATGTCTTTGACCGTGATCAGGCCGATGCAGTGGAACGCATCGTCGACCACCAGCAGCTTTTCGATCCGGCGCTGGTGGAGCAGTCGCCGCGCTTCCTCTTCGCCCACACCAAGCGTGACCGTCGCCAGGTTCTCATGCGTCATCAGCTCGCGTACTGGCTGCCCCGGATTGGCGGCGAAGCGCACGTCGCGGTTGGTGAGGATGCCGGCCAGCCTGCCGCTCTTCTCGACCACCGGAATGCCGCTGATCCGGTTCGCAGCCATCAGCGCCTGCGCTTCGCCCAGCGTCGCATCCGGGTCGATGGTGATCGGATTGACCACCATGCCGCTTTCGAAGCGCTTGACCGAGCGCACGGCAGCGCATTGTTCCTCCAGCGTCAGATTGCGGTGCAGCACACCGATCCCGCCCAACTGCGCCATGACAATCGCCATGTCGGCTTCGGTGACCGTGTCCATCGCCGAAGAGATCACCGGGATATTAAGCGCGATTCCCCGCGTCAGCCTGGTTCTGGTATCCGCCGCACTGGGCAGGAAATCGGATTCAGCCGGGCGCAGCAGAACATCGTCAAAGGTAAGGCCGAGAGGAATGTCCATATTTGCCACTGTTCCGCCTGTGCCGGGAGATTTACCGGGAGATTCGTGGCGGCCCATGTAACCGCACCTGCCGGTGGGCACAAGGTGGGAGCGACAACCAGATAGTCTGACCCCAAACCCGGCTATGCTGAGCTTGTCGAAGCACTGTACTTTTCTTCAGACCTTTTGCGCAACCGCTTGAAGAAGAACGATCCTTCGACAGGCTCAGGATGGACGGGTTTGAGGCTGGGTGATTCATCTTTCGATGGATTCCCTTCATTTCGACGGCAAGCGCACCTTCCTGGCATCGCCAAACCAGCGCGCCAGCGCGACATAGAAGGCGACATCCTCCGCCGCGCCGCCCAGTTCGATCGGGCGCTTCAGATTGTCGGCAGGGCGATGATAGGGGCCCTCGAAAAACGCTTCCAGCCGGGGAATGTCGGAATAGGCGCTGGAAACCAGCACTGTCGGCACATCGTGCTGCAACAGCGCCCAGCCATCCTGGCGCCGGACATAAGCATTGGCCGCAAGGCCCGCGACAATCATGCGCTTTTCGCGACCGGCGACGGCTTCGATCTGAGGATCGAGCGGGGTCATTCCCCTTCCGGCAATCGCCAGCGGCGACCCCGCAGGGGCGAGCGCGATGCTGTCAATGTTGAAAGCAGCGGCGATCTGCTTGAGCGGCAGCGGCGGATTTTCGGCGAAGGCATGGGCCCCGAGCAAGCCAAGTTCCTCGGCAGTGGTTGCCAGAAAATAGATATCGCGGTCCGGCTTGGGTCCGCGCACCAGCCGGCGCGCCAGCTCGGCCAGCGCGGCGACACCGCTGGCATTGTCAACCGCGCCATGGCAGATCACATCCTCGGCCGGCGGCTCGCCGCAGATGCCGAAATGGTCCCAATGCGCAACGAACAGAACCGCGCCGCTGGCGGGGCGCCGGCCAGGCAGTTTGCCAATCAGATTGAACGTCCTGATCGCCACCTCGCGCGTGGTCGCTTCCAGCGATGCAGCCAGATCGAGTTGCTGGGGCGCAAAATCTGCCTTTGTTGCTGCCTGCTCAAGCGAGACCCGGCTCTGGCCGCTACCCTGCAACAAATGCTCCAGCCCGCTGCGGGTGATGAAGGCTTCGAGATCGCCGCCCAGCGTGTCGCTGGCCAGCGCATAGCCTGGCCGCAGCCGCCGGCTTCTGACATTGGTCAGCGTCCGCTCGCCATCGAGCACCGTCATGACGCCCGATGCCCCTGCCGCCAGCAGGGCGTTCTGCCGGTCGCTGTTCTCAATCCCGCCGTCGAGCAGCAGCGCCACTTTTCCGGCCAGCTCGCTGCGCGGCGGCATCGCACCATCGGCCTTGCCAACGAACAGGACCGGGGCGTCCTTGACCAGACTGCGCTTGCCCGAGGTCAGCACCAGCACAGCATCGGCGGGGATATATTGCGGCCGGCCCCGGCGACTGAACCGGCCGGATGAAACGGCCGGCAGGCGCTCGATCAGCATGACCGGCGCAAACCATTCGTTACCGGGATCGTTGGTTCCCGATACCAGGCCGATATCGAACCACTGCTTGCCGAGATAGCGCAAGGTCTTGGCCTCGCCCTCGGTACCCGGCTCGCGCCCCTGATATTCGTCACTGGCGAGCACGGAAATATGCGCCATCAGCTGCGCTTCAAGCTGCCGGTCGCGGCGCGGGGCGGCGTCTGCGGCAAATGCCAGCATCAGGGCAGCAGCCAGCCCTGGCCACGCCAGCCATCGTCCGGTTCGGTTCGCGCCCCTCATCATCATCATGCCAAGTTACACCAAGCAAGGGTGTCGGCAAGGTGAATGAATCCCGCTATTCCGCCGTCCAGCCGCCATCCATACTGATATTCGCCCCCGTGATGTTCGCGGCTTCCTCACGGCAGAGGAATACGGCCATGGCACCGACATCGCCGGGCTGGACGAAGCGCTTGGTCGGCTGCTTGGCGAGCAATATGTCGTTTATAACCTGCTCGCGGGTCATCTTGCGGGCCTGCATCGTATCGGGAATCTGGTTCTCGACCAGCGGCGTCCAGACATAGCCCGGGCTGATGCAATTGGCGGTGACGCCATGGGTCGCCAGCTCTAGCGCCAGTGTCTTGGTCAGACCGGCCAGCCCGTGCTTGGCCGCGACATAGGCCGATTTGAACGGCGAGGCGGTGAGTGAGTGGGCCGACGCGGTGTTGACGATCCGGCCCCAGCCCGCGCGCTTCATGTGCGGAATCGCCAGGCGGCAGCAATCGAAGGCGGCGGTAAGGTTGAGCGCGATGATCGTGTCCCATTTGTCGACCGGGAATTCCTCGACCGGTGCGACATGCTGCATACCGGCATTGTTGACCAGAATATCGACCGGCCCAGCCCCCGCCATCAGCGCTTCGACGCCCTCGCGCCGCGACAAATCGCCCGGAACATGGCGGGCGGAGAGTTCGGCACAGAGCGCCGCGATAGCCTCAGCCTCGCCGAAACCGGACAGCACTACCTCGGCCCCTTCAGATTTCAACGCCCGGGCAATGGCGAGGCCAATACCCGAGGTCGATCCCGTCACCAGCGCACGCTTTCCGACCAGAATCATGCTGCACACCGAAACATTCTCGACTCCAATAGCTTGTCGGCTAGATTGCCGCTGTAGGAGATCATACGCATGCGGCTCGACGATTTCGATCCCAATTCCATCGATATCGAGGATCAGCGCGGCGGTCGCGGTCGAATCGGCCTGCCAATGGGCGGGCGCGGCGGCAAGCTGGGATGCGGCACACTGGTCATCGCCCTGATCGCCGCGCTGGTATTTGGCGTCGATCCGGCGCAAATGCTCGGCGGATTGCAGGAAGCGCAAGAAACGGCCGGGCCAGGATCGCAGACCCAGGTCCAGGGC
This sequence comes from Novosphingobium sp., assembly GCA_023266625.1. GTDB lineage: Bacteria > Pseudomonadota > Alphaproteobacteria > Sphingomonadales > Sphingomonadaceae > Novosphingobium. The sequence goes on from JAHFPT010000170.1 coordinate 3,637, forward strand.
GGCAACAGCGCCGCGACAAGCTGCACCGTCGATGCCGTGAGCAAACAGAGCTGCGATGCATTGTCCTCGCTCAACAAGACCTGGGAGCCGATCTTCAAGCAGTCGAACATTCAGTTCCAGCAGCCCAAGCTGGTGTTCTATGCGCAGCAGGGCCAATCGGGCTGCGGCACGGCGCAGAGCGCGATGGGACCGTTCTATTGCCCGGAAGACTCAGGCATCTATCTCGACACCGACTTTTACCGGCAGATGGACCAGGAACTGGGCGCAACCGGCGAGTTCGCGCGCGATTATGTCATTGCGCATGAATATGGCCATCATGTCCAGCGGCTGACCGGTATGTCGGATCAGGTACGCAGCCTGCAAGCCCAGAACCCCTCTCGCGCCAACCAGCTCTCGGTGCGGCTTGAATTGCAGGCGGATTGCTATGCCGGGGTCTGGGCTGCCCGCAACCGCGACCGGTTGGAGGCAGGCGATATGGAGAGCGGCCTCAATGCCGCGCATTCGATCGGCGATGATGCACTGATGCAGGCCGCCGGCCATCGTCCGGTCGAGGCATCCTTCACCCACGGCTCCAGCGCCCAGCGCATGGAATGGCTGCGCAAGGGCTTGGCTAGCGGCAATGAAGACGATTGTGAAACATTTGCCGACTTGAGGCGTTAGCACATAAACTACGACGACAAATTGAGTATCAGGGGGGATTATACGGAGCAGTTCCCCATGCACTATACCTTAGTCACTTCACTCGCCGCTGCGGTCTTGCTGACGGCACCCGCTATCGCCCGTGAGCCGTCCGGTAATGGCCAGCCAGAAAAGCCTGTGACCAGCAAAGACGTGAGCGCGTCGGCTGTCGCGGCAACGCCTGTGACCGACCTCAACCTGCGCAAAACCGAAATGCCGCCAGCCCTCGCCACTGCAATCGAGCAGGGCTATAGCCTGCGCGGGCTTAGCAACTGCCAGCAGCTCACCGCCGCCATCGGTGATCTTGACGCGGTGCTGGGCGACGATATCGATCTGCCAACGGCTGGCGGTCGGCGAATCTCAGCCGGACGCGTGGCGCAGTATGCAGTCGGCTCGTTCATCCCGTTTCGCAACGTGATCCGCGAAGTGTCGGGTGCCAGCCAACGGGAGCGCGACTTGCAGGCGGCGATACTTGCCGGCGTCGCGCGCCGCTCATTCCTAAAAGGCACCGGCCAGGCGCGCGGCTGCCGTTATCCAGCGCGGTCGGCGCCGCTGGCGGTGGTCAACCAGCGGGTGAGCACTAAGCACGACGACAAGCCCGACGGCAGCAAGTGAGCCGGACCCGCCCCTCCTCATCCGTATTCACGTTCGGTCATTGTTGAACGCCGTGAGGTCGGCTAATTGCTGGCGATGCGCCTGAACGACTGCCACAATATCGACGACTTCCGCCGCCTCGCCAAGCAGCGCCTGCCCTGGCCGGTGTTCGACTATATCGACGGCGCTGCCGACGACGAGCTGACCAGGGCGCGCAATACAGCGGCCTATGCCGATTGCGATCTGGTCCCCGATGTGCTGGCGGGCGTCGAGGAGATCGATACGTCGATCACCATTCTCGGCAAGCAGAGCGCCCTCCCCCTGATCCTGTCGCCGACGGCCCTCCAGCGGGTGTTCCACTGGCAAGGCGAACGCGCCGTCGCCCGGGCGGCAGAAAAGTTCGGCCTGTGGTGCGGGATTTCGAGCCTGGCTACTGTCAGCATCGAGGAGATTGCTGCGCTGATAAAATCGCCGAAGCTGTTTCAGCTCTATGTCCATAAAGACCAGGGGCTCAACCGTTCGATGATCGAGCGGTGCCAGGCGGCGAAGTTCGATTGCCTAGCCCTCACCGTCGATACAATCGTCGGCGGCAATCGCGAACGCTGCGCCCGCAGCGGCTTTTCCTCGCCGCCGCGTTTCACGCCGTCCTCGCTGCTCAGCTATGTGACGAAACCAGCCTGGGCGATGAATTATGTCTTCCGCGAAAAGTTTGCCCTGCCCAATCTCGATACCCATGTGCGCGAGGGAACCGCAGAGCCAGTCTCGATCCAGGAATATTTCGGCACCATGCTCGACCAGTCGATGAACTGGAAGACGGCTGAGCGCATCCGGGCCGACTGGGGCGGCACCTTCTGCCTCAAGGGTGTGATGAGCGTCGCCGATGCCCGGCGCGCGGTCGATATCGGCGCCAACGCGATCATGCTTTCCAACCACGGCGGCCGCCAGCTCGACGGTGCCCGCGCCCCCTTCGACCAGCTGCGCGAGATCGTCGATGCGGTTGGCGGCGAGATCGAGATCATCTGCGATGGCGGCGTGCGGCGTGGCACCCATGTATTGAAGGCACTGGCAGCGGGGGCAAATTGTGCCTCGGGCGGGCGGCTCTATCTCTATGCGCTGGCGGCGGCCGGACAAATCGGGGTCGAGCGCGCGATTGGCCTGCTCAAGGACGAAATCGAGCGGGGCATGAAGCTGATGGGGGTAACCCGGATCGATCAGCTGGACCGGGACCGGCTGCGCTGGCGCTAGGCTGAAGCAATGACCGTCAAGCTGATCTATCTCGCCCGCCGCGCCGCCACCGTCGCCCGCGAGGACTGGCCGCGCACCTGGAAGAGCCATGCAGTGTTCGCCAGCCAGTTCCCGGTGCTCGAGGCCAGGATCGACTGGATGCGCTATTGCAACCGCATCGATACCGGCCTTCCGGGAATATCGGCCGCGCATGATGGCGTTGCCGTCGCCGCCAGCGATTCGCTCGCGGGGCTCAACGGCGCGGGTTTCACCGATGCGGACCGCGCGGCAATCGATGCCGACGAATTGCGCGTGTTCGATATGCTGACGCCCAATTTCACCTATTACTGCAAGGAACAACCGATCCTGGCTGGCGACCCAGACGAAGTGGCTGTGTTCAGCTTTCTGGCGCGCAACCCAGAACTGTCGCACGAAGATTTCGAAGTGCGCTGGTGTGGGCGGCATGCTGATATTGCCGGCGCGGCGATCAAATCACTGGGCACGATGACCCGCTATATCCACAACCGCCCGCTGCACGATGCATTGCCGCTGTTCCCCTTCGACGGCATCGCCGAGGCCTGGTTCCCCAGCGCGGACGAAGCCCTGCGAGCCTTCTCCGGCCAGGAACTCGATCCGCTGCGCCGCGACCTTGCCGCCTTCTGCGATTTCGGTCAGAGCGTAGTGATGCTGACCGGCGTATGTCATCGCTGGCCAAAGACATAAAACCTGGAGGGTGCCCATGACTGAACTGCGCTTCGACAACCGCGTCGCTGTAATCACCGGGGCCGGACGCGGCCTGGGCCGCAGCTATGCGCTGCTGCTGGCCTCGCGCGGGGCAAAAGTGGTGGTCAACGACATCGGCGTCACCCGCTATGGCAGCGAGCCCGATAGCGGCCCGGCGCAGGATGTGGTCAATGAGATCAAGGCGGCAGGCGGCGAGGCCGTGGCCAATACCGATTCGGTTTCGACTCCCGAAGGCGGCAAGGCCATCGTCAGCCAAGCCATCGACGCCTTCGGGCGGATCGACATCCTCATCGCCAATGCCGGGTTCAATCGCCCCAAGTCGATGAAGGAACTGGCGCAGGAGGATTTCGAAGCCATCCTCGGCGTCCATCTGATGGGCGGCTTCCATGTCGCCCGGCCTGCCTTCCCGCTTATGTGCGAGCAGAAATACGGGCGCATCGTGCTCACCTCGTCGATTGCCGGTACCTATAGCGAGAAGGGCCTGGCGGGCTATGCGGTCAGCAAGGCCGGGCTGGTCGGCCTGTCCAACGTTCTGGCGCTGGAGGGCGCGGCGGAGGGTGTGCAGAGCAATGCCATTCTGCCCTCCGCCGAAACGCGACTGTCCGAAGGCCGCGACACCTCGATGTTTCCCGACATGCGCGCCGAACTGGTCGCGCCGATGGTCGCCTGGCTGTGCCATGAGAGCTGCCCGGTCAGCGGCGAATTGCTGGTCGCGCTGGCGGGTCGCATTGCCCGTGCCTATATTTCCGAGACGGTAGGCGTTTACCAGCCGGAATGGAGCATCGAACAGGTCGCAGAGCGCTGGGCGGAAATCGGCGACACCAAAGACGCGGTGACCTTCCCGGTTCTGCCCAGCGGCTTCAACGATCACCTCGGCTACAGTTTCGCTATGGCGAGGGCAGGAGGAGCGAAGTAGGCTCGCGCGAAAGTCGCATACGGTTGTACAAAAAGGCCCAAGCCCTGAACCGTCGCGGTGTCGTTTTCCTGCCGCCCGCGCTTAAATTCTCCGGGAAGCCGCCGTTAACCATGGGCATGACCGCTCATGACCCCCAATTCGCCCGCGAACAGCGTGGCATCCTTCGCTGGTTCGGCTTCGGTGCCGCGCCCCGTTCCGATGAACTCGAGGACGGCAATGCCCCCGGCGAGGCGGCCGATATCGACCCCCGCGAGCGGCAGCGGCGGCAGCTGTTGACCGACATCGGCAGTTTCCTGCTGACTCACCGGCTCGAGGTCAATCTTTACACGCTGGCGATCGCCCACGACATCATCACCGGCACCGACCATCGCCTCGCCCGCCAGATCGAGGCACGGGTGGGCGCGCGCGAACCAGTGACTCTCGAATGGCTCGAGGAAGCCCGGCGCGGCGCTGGGCAGGGTGACGGCGCGGCGATGCTCAACGCGCTGATGGCCAAGCTGGAAACCAGCCTCACCGATTTTGCCGAAACCACCGGCACCGCGCGTTTGGCCACCAGCGAATATAACAGCGTACTCGAAGCGCATGTCGGCGAGCTGGAGCAGAACAGCAAAGCCGGAGTTGCCATCACCGAGCTGGCGACGATCGCCAAGGTCATGCTCGATCACACCCGCAAGATCGAGCAGGAGATGAGCCGCAGCGAAATGCAGACCCGTGCCATGCAATCGAATCTGGACGACGCGCGCCGCAAGGCCGAGATGGACCATCTCACCGGCCTGCCCAACCGCCGCGCCTTCGAATGCGCGTTCGACAAGGAACTGGAGGCCGCGAAGGAAGCCGGCGAACCGCTCTGCGTCGCCTTTGTCGATATCGACCACTTCAAGAAGGTCAACGACACCCACGGCCACGACTCAGGCGACCGTGTACTCAAGGCGGTGGCGCAGACGCTGGCGAAGATTTCCGGCGACAAATGCCACGTCGCCCGCCACGGCGGCGAGGAATTCGTCGTGCTGATCCGCGGCAAGAAGCTGGAAGAAGCATGGACGGTTCTCGACGGCGCGCGCCAGGCGATGGCCGAACGCCGCCTGGTCAACCGGGCGACCGACATGCCGTTTGGCCAGGTCACCTTCTCCGGCGGCATAGCCGATGTCTTCGCCTATCGCTGCCATCGCGACGCGCTGAAGGCAGCAGACGAATCGCTCTATGTTGCCAAGGCGCAGGGGCGCAATTGCATCGTATTCGCCGAAACAACCGCCGGCAAAATCGCGGTCTGAGCGGTTTGCAATGGCTGCACCGGCAGCGGCTTTTTGCTGTCGCATCGTTTTTTTGCGGAAAACCGGTTCCCACTTTTCCGCACGATGCTTTAACCTCCCCCGGACAAGCCATCCGGGGAGAATCTCGACATGCCGTTTTCGCTCTATCATGCCTCGGTCGGCGCTTACCTTCAGATATTGCCTTCCATCGCCGGGCTGATCGGCAAGGCCGAGGCGCATTGCCAGGCCAATGGCCTGCCCGCCGAGGCGCTAACCGACGCGCGGCTGGCCGATGACATGTGGCCCTTCGCCAAGCAGGTGTTCGAATGCGCACACCATTCGGCGCGGGCTATAGAGGGTGTGCGGGCCGGTGTGTTCGGACCGGAAATCGAACCAGCCCCACTCGATTTCGTCTCACTCCACATGGAAATCGCCGATGCCCGGGCGCTGCTCGAAGGCATCGATCCCGCCGAAATCGACGGCATGATCGGCCGCGACATGCGCTTCGAATTTGGCACGCGGGGGATGAATTTTACCGTCGAGGACTTCCTCCTCACCTTTTCACTACCTAACTTTTACTTCCACGCAACGTCGGCCTATGCGGTACTTCGCAATCAGGAACTGAAGGTCGGCAAGATGGATTATCTCGGCAAGCTGCGACTTAAGGCGTAATTAACACCGGAAAAATGGATAGTTCAATTTAGCTCAGAACGATAAATTCAAAATGGATCAATTACTTCGATTGGATAATCTCATAATAAGTTTTCATTAAGTATTTTCTTGTATCCACCGCTGCTTCGCAATGGGACGCATCGGAAGTGGACAAGGCAAGGGTTAACCAATCCATCGGCTTGGGCGCTGCAGGAAAGCGGCGTCTTGGACTGTATTCGCTGCAAGGGCTCAACTGCCTGTTGTTGCTGGTCGTGCTCGCCGGTCCTGTGCAATTCGTCGCTGCGGCGACTGTGGCCGCGTTCGTCATGATGCTCGCACTGTTCTGCGTTTCCATTGCCATCGGTGCGAGGGCGAGGGACGAGTCGGTCCAGCGGGTCGCGATGTTCGAGGACGCCCGCAGCTCCCGGCATCAGATCGAAGAACTCTTCGCGATGACCGACATGCTCCAGGCCGCCGAGGGCCATGACGACGCCGGAGCGGTTCTGACGGCCACGAGCCAGCGCCTTCTCCCGGAATACAGCGGCGCGCTTTACGTCTTCAACAATTCGCGGGATCGCCTCGACCTGGCCGCCAGCTGGAATACGAGCGAGGGCTTCACACTTTCGAACACGCTCATCCCGTCAAGCTGCTGGGCGCTGAAGCGTGGCAAGCCGCATATCAACGATCCCGCTGCCAAAACACTGTGCTGCCATCATCACACCCACTCTGCCGCCACTGTCGAAGTTCCAATGATGGCACGCGGTTCGGTTCATGGCCTGCTTGTTCTGGGGATCGAATCCGAGGACGGCTTCGCGCAGCTGATGAAGATGCGCCGCCTTGCCCGGGCGCTCGCAGACTCGATGTCGCTGGCGCTCTCGAACATCTCCCTGCGCGAAAAGCTGCGCACCCAATCACTGCGCGATCCCCTCACCGGACTCTACAACCGGCGCTATATGGAAGACGCGCTGGACCGCTATGTCAGCCTTGCCGAACGCACCGGCGGAGCAACATCGGTCATCATGATCGACCTCGACAATTTCAAACGGCTCAACGACGAGCACGGCCACGCCAAGGGCGACGCGGTGTTGCGCGACGTCGCCGCGCAACTCGTCGGCGGTCTGCGGCCGTCCGATGTCGTCTGCCGCTATGGCGGCGAGGAGATACTGGTGATCCTGCCCAGCTGCGGAATCGAAGACGCCGAGCTCAAGACAGAAATCATGCGGGCACGGATCGAAGCCCTGTCCGAGTCCCACGGCGTTTCGATCACCGCCTCCTTCGGCATCGCCTCGGTGCCCGAAACGTCGATCGGGGCAAACGATGTCATACCAATGGCCGACACCGCACTCTACGCTGCCAAGCAGGCCGGCAAGAATTGCGTGAGGATCGCCGAACGCCGCACCGCACGCGACGACACTACGCCCCGCCTCGCCGTAGCCGGGTGAAGTCAGCGGTTGACAAGGAACACGACATAGCCACGAAAATGCGGGTCGCGCGCCAGTTCTACCGGCGCGCGCCACTCGCCGCCTTCGACAAGCCCAACGCGATAGGGAAGCGGCAAGAGCGACAGCGATGATAGATATCTCTCATAGCCAGGGATCGTGCGGCGCCCCTGATAGGTC
>JAHFPT010000363.1 GCA_023266625.1 Novosphingobium sp.
GCCGCCGCCGAAAATGAATATCAATATCACGCCGGTGGTCCAGGAAACGGTCAGGGAAGCCCCGCCGCCGCCGCCGATTGTGCTTGCGCCGGTCGCGCCGCCGCCGCCGCGTTTCACCGCAAAGAGCCCGGCCCCCAAGGGCAGTCCTGCCAACTGGGCGACAGCCAACGACTATCCGTCGCGGGCACTGCGCGAAGAACGCGCTGGCACTACCGGTTTCCGCGTGACTGTCGGAACCGATGGCAGGGTAACCGATTGCTCGGTCACCAGTTCAAGCGGCCATTCCGATCTCGATGCGGCAACATGCGAAAATGTTCGCCGCCGCGCCCGCTTCACCCCGGCAATGGATGGCGATGGCAACCCGACCACCGGCTCCTATTCGAACCGGATTCGCTGGGTGATACCTAAGGATTGAGTTTTACTTCTGGCGCCCGGCGCTTGCTGCGTCCGCCGCCGCCCTACCACTGACTATTTCTGAGAGGACCAAACGCATGCATCTCATCAATTTCCTTCAGGCAGCCGCCCCGGCAGCTCCGCAGAACAAGTTCGGCTTTGTCGAGGCGCTCCAGCAGGGCGGGTTCATCGCCTATGCCACAGTTAGCATCCTCGGCATCATGTCGTTCGGATCGTTCTACATCCTGATGACCAAATGGGTCGAACAGTCGAAGATCATGCGCCAGGGCCGCGATGTGCGCGCCAGCTTCTGGCGGGCTCCCTCGCTCCGGGACGGTGCCAACAAGCTCGACAAGAACAGCGCCTGGCGTCAGCTGGTCGATGATGGCCTCGCCGCCGAAGACCAGCATGGCAAGATGCACGATGCAACCGATGCGCATGACTGGCTGCATGGCTCGCTGGCCCGTTCGGAAGCCTCGATCAACGCCCGGCTCGCGGGCGGCCTGCCATTCCTTGCCACAGTCGGCGCAACCTCGCCGTTCATCGGCCTGTTCGGCACCGTGGTCGGCATCTATCGCGCGCTGATTGCCATCGGCATCGCCGGTTCGGCCTCGATCGACAAGGTCGCCGGCCCGGTCGGCGAGGCGCTGATCATGACCGCGCTCGGTCTGCTCGTCGCCGTGCCTGCGGTGCTTGCCTACAACTATCTGCAGGCCCGCAACAAGCGCATCGCCGAAACGCTTCAGGGCTTCTCGACCGACATTCTGGCCAACATCAATTCGAAGGGTGCCGTGCGGCCAGCGACAGCGGCACCTGCCGCCAAGCCAGCTGCCGCTGCCGCTCCGGCCAAGGCCTGATCGGCGGGGTTAGCGCCTCACCGGTCCGTGCGCGGACTGGCGGGCGCGAATCGGGAATGCGGGCGGCGGCTTCCGGCATGCGGGGCATGCCGCCCAGTTCCCGGCACAAATGCAAGGATAGGATGTTAATATGGCGGTTGCAGTAGGCGGCGCACAAGAGACCCCGATGTCCGACATCAACACCACTCCGCTCGTCGACGTGATGCTGGTGCTGCTGATCATCTTCCTGATCGCGGTCCCGATCGCGATCCAGACGATCGAAAAGCTCAAGATTCCCATCATGGCCTCGGTGGAATCGAAGGATAAGGTGGAAAATCTGCTGCTGACGGTGAGCACCACCGATCAGGCCGGACACAGCCCCGGCGAAGATGGCTATACCGGCCCGTCGCGCTATGGCGATTGCCGGATCTATTTCAACAACATCACACCGGTCGATTCGGTCGAGCTGCGCGATCAGGCGTTCAAGCGCCTCGATGCCATCGTCAAGCGCGAGGGCGGCATCGATGTGATCAAGAACAACCCGGAAAAGATCCCGCAGGTGCATATTCGCGGCGACGTCAATGCGCCGTGGCGCTGCATTGCCGGGGCGATCTATAACGTGCAGATTTCCGGATATCCGACGGTCGGCTTCATCTCGAACCCGGTAGATCCGAACGCCCCGTAACCGGGCACCAGTTTAGTTTCAGGAGTATATTCCCATGGCAATGTCAGGCGGCAAGGACGATGGTTCGCCGATGATGGAAATGAACACGACGCCGCTGATTGACGTCATGCTCGTTTTGCTCATCATGTTCATCATCACCATCCCGGTCGCAACCCACTCGGTCGATATCGATCTGCCGCCGCCCGCGCCGCCGAATTCGGTCCCTCCACCTAATCCTGTGCGCAACAAGCTGGTGATTACTGCAGATGGCACACTGGCGTGGAATACCGGAGTGATCAACGGTAGCCAACTGGTGACCTTGCTCCAGCAGACACGGGTCATGAATCCGGAGCCTGAGCTGCAATTCCAGCCCGATGCCGATGCCAGCTACGATCTTTCGTCCAAGGTGATCAACATCATCAAGCAGTCGAAGGTCACCAAATTCGGCTTCGTCGGCAATGAAGCCTATTCCGAATTCAACAAATCGCCCAACGCGCCGAAGCCATAAGGCGCTGCGCTTTGCAGGGACAGGAAGGGGGCGGAGTGATCCGCCCCTTTCTTGTTCCCGCCGCCGGCGGGCACGATCAATCCTTGCAGGAACGGCGATTTACCAGACGGCAACTCAAGCGTCTCCATGGATGGGGCGCGGGCAGCAAGGCCCTGCGCGCCCACCCTGCCACGCCGCAGCCAGCAACGGCAGATTCGTGCTGCAACTGGCACTCAAGCCGATCGCGGTCGTGCGCTTGCAGTAACCGTGACGTAACTTCTGCCACTGCCCAGATCAGGCGGGAAGCGCAGCCCGTGCCTGGGCGATGACGGCGGCAAAGACGCCGCCCTCATTCATCGCCAGATCGGCCATCGCCTTGCGGTCGAGCTCGATGCCCGCCAGCTTGGTGCCGTGGATGAATTGCGAATAGGTCAGGCCTTCGGCGCGCACCGCAGCGTTGATCCGCTGGATCCACAGCCCCCGGAACGAGCGCTTCTTCACCTTGCGGTCTCGGTAAGCATATTGCCCGGCCTTTTCGACCGCCTGACGGGCGATACGAATGGTGTTCTTGCGGCGGCCGCGATAGCCCTTGGCCTGCTCGAGAATATTCTTGTGCTTGGCGCGGGTGGTTACACCCCGTTTGACTCTTGCCATTTTTCAGTACTCCGATTTCAATTCTAGTTGCCGCATCGCTTAAAGCGGAAAACCGGTTCCCACTTTTCCGCGCGATGCTTCTAGTTCAGCCCGTAGGGCGCCCACTTTTTGATCACCTTTGCATCTGCATCGGAGATCACATCGGTGCCGCGGTGCTGGCGGATGTACTTGGCATTGTGGCTCATCAATCTGTGCCGCTTGCCAACCGCACCGTGCTTGATCTTGCCGGTGGCGGTGAGCTTGAAGCGTTTTTTGACGCCGCTCTTGGTCTTGAGCTTGGGCATTTTCGTCTCCTGTTGTTCGACGTGCCGGACCGGCCCTGGCAGCCCTGATTAGCCAGGCTGGTCCGCGAATCTCCGGCGAGCCGGACATTCTTCACGCATTTGCG
>JAHFPT010000364.1 GCA_023266625.1 Novosphingobium sp.
TTCGCCGCCTCAAGGTCCGGGGTGTAGAGTTCGTTCCACGAGACATGCTGGACGGCCAAACGATCATAGGCGTCGCTTGGTACGCCCTCACGACCAGCAGGCGCAATCGGAGTCATGATGTAAAAAGGCACACCCTGTGGATCGGTGACCATCGCGAAGCTGCCGACGTCGATTGTCATCTTGGGCATCAGCAGCTTGCCGCCCTCTGCGGTGATGGCAGCGATCTCGGCATCGATGTCGGCGACATAGAGATAGCCCAGCCAGCATGGCCGCGCGCCGTGATCGGTCATCTCGGGTGTGAGCCGCAGCACGCCGCCATTGCCGCCGCCATCGCTGCGGACGATATGGCGGTAATCGATGCCGTTTGGTTGCTGTGCGGACGGGCCAGCAATCGTCCAGCCGACGACCTTGTCGTAGAACGCCTTGGCCCCGTCGGGATCGCTGGTCATCAACTCGTACCAGATGAAGCTGCCTTTTGGATTGGTCATGTTCACTCTCCCAATATTACAACGGGTTCGAAGCCGCCGTAGATCATGCGTTTGCCATCGAAGGGCGGCGGGTTGCTCTCCATGCTGAAGCGCGGGTCGGTCTTCGTCAATTCGTCCATCTTCGCGTGCATGGCCTCGCTTGTCGCCTTGTCGGGCCACTCGATCCAGCTGAAAACGACGGTCTCGTCATCCTTCGCCGCAACCGCCCCGTAGAAGTCGGTGACCTTGCCGTGCGGCACATCGCTTCCCCAGCATTCCCAGATCTTGAGCGCGCCATGCTCGATGAACACCTCGTCGGCCTTGCGGGCATGAGCGATAAACGCATCCTTGCTTGCGGTCGGTACCGGGATAACGAAGCCTTGAATGTAGGACATTGTCATTCTCCTTACCGGATATGCGCTCCGGCATAATTTCTTCACGCCGTGACTGGCTCATTTCTCTCAAACACTGCCAATTGCGCATCCATCGCCGCCTTGAACGCCGGCCGCGTTGTGCCACGTTCGACATAGGTGACCAGATTGGGATGCGCGGCGACCAACCCCGGCTCGCGTGCTGCGCGCAGTACGTCGATCATGACCAGGTCGCCGATGGTGAAGCTGTCTTCGAGCCATTCCTTCTCGCCCAGCGCCCCAGACAATTGTGCCAGCCGCATCTCGGCAAAGGGCCGCACGGCATCTTTGGCCTCTTCCTGCCAATCCCTGCCCGCGCCAACGAAGCCCATCATGAACAGCATTTGTGTAAACGGTTCGACGCTATTCAGCGCCGCAATCATCCAACCGATCGCACGTGCGCGAAAATTGGGATCATGCGGCAAAAGCCGCTCATCCTTCTCACCGAGATGGATGAGGATGGCGCCTGATTCGAAGAGCGTGAGACCTGCTTCCTTGTAAACCGGCACCTGTCCGAACGGTTGGTCAGCAATGTGGCCGGCAGATTTTTCCCCGCCCGCGCCTCCGAGCAGCCGCTCGCGATAGGGCAGTTCGATTTCCTCCAGCGCCCAACGCACGCGCATGTCTTTGACAAGGCCCACCGCTAGTGGCGGAACCCAATTATAGGCGGTTACTTCAATCGGAGCTTCCGGATCGACAGGCATTTGGTCTTCTCCTCTCATGCGCTCGGCGGAATTGCCGCCGGGTCCATCCAGAACGGTTCCCAGATATGGCCGTCGGGGTCGGCCACGGTGCGCTGGTACATGAAGCCGTGGTCCTCGGGCGGGTTGACGTCTGCGGTCCCGCCGCTGGCAGCTCCCGCTTCGACCAGACGGTTCACTTCGTCCCTGGCTTCGCAGGTCAGCGCCAGCGACACCTCGCTTGAACCCGGATCGGGGATCGGCCTTTTCGTGAAAGTCTTCCACTTCGCGTGTGTCAGGATCATGACGTAGATCGCCTCGCTCCACACCATGCAGGCACCGGCATCGTCAGAGAATTGCGGGTTATTCGTGAAACCCAGCGCGGTGTAAAACGCCATCGCCTTCGGCAGATCGGTCACTGGCAAATTGACGAAAATCATCCTGGCCATCGCTGGTCTCTCCTATGTTCGCGAATCACTCTTGCATCTTCGTGCCTATTCGAGTTACTAAAAGCAACTATGAAGTTTCTAAAGAAAACTGCGCAGCACGGCAGGTGGTACGATGACGCCTGCGGAGCGGCCTTCGCGCTGGAGCTGGTCGGCGAACGCTGGGCCTTGCTCATCCTGCGCGAGCTTATGTTCGGTGGAAGACGCTTTAGCGACTTGCGCGCCGGACTGCCCGGAATCAGCGCCAAAGTGCTGACCGAGCGGCTGGAAGGGTTCGAGCGAGCCGGGATTGTGCAGCGCAGGCAGTTGCCGCCGCCTGCGCGAGTGCAGGTCTATGAGCTGACGCCCTGGGGCTGCGAGATGGACGAGACGCTGCTGGCACTGTGCCGCTGGGCGCTGGCCTCTCCAGGCCATGACCATACGCTGCCCCTGTCGGCGGCGGCGATGATGATGAGCCTGCAGGCATTGTTCGATCCCGCGAAGGCCGGGGTTTCAGCGCTATCGGGTGCGATCCGGATCGGCGCTGAGACCTATGGTGTCAAAGTGGCGGGCGGGCGGCTGGATATCCTGCGCGGCGAGCCGGAAGCGCCCCGCTTCACCATCACCGCACCGGATGCGACCCCGATCAAACGGCTGATCTATGGCAAGGCGCCGCCCGATTCCCTTGCGAGTGCCGGGCTGGCCATGAGCGGCGACGGCGAAGCAGCGCTGCGCTTCGTGGACCTGTTCCACCTGCCGGTAAAAATGGCCTAGCCGCGCGGGGCATCCTCGACCGCCGCAACTTTCTTCCACGCCGGCCTCTCGCAAACCCGCGCATACCAGGCCGCCGTTTTTGGATATTGCACTGCATCGGGGCCGTGGCCGACATAGGTCATGGTCCGCAGCATCGAGGCGACGGAAATGTCGCCCAGCGTGAAATCGTCCGCCAGCCAGCCGCTCTCGGGCGCAACGCCTTCGAGATAGTCCAGGATGCGCGGCAATTCGGCCTCGCCTTGCAGGGCGGCCGCTTCATCACCGGGAATATTCAGGAATTTGGGTCCGACCAGCCGGTTGAAGACGATCTTGAGGCCCGAAGCCGCCAGGATCGTATCGGCAAATTCGTCGAACCACATCGCGCGCCCGCGCGCCTGCGGATCGGCGGGCAGCATCGGTTGCTCCAGGTGCTTCGCCTCAAGGTAGGTGATGATCGCGGTCGAATCGGCCAGGTTGTAATCGCCGTCCTTGATCGCCGGGATTTTGCCGAAGGGGCTGGCGGCGACGAAATCCGGATTGGGGTTACCGGGGCTGGACATCACCAGCTCATAGGCAATGCCCTTTTCCTCCGCGACCAGGCAGACCTTGCGGACGAAGGGTGAGAGTAGGGCACCGAAAACTTGCATGTGAATCTCCCGATGAGTCGCATTACGCTATGCA
>JAHFPT010000171.1 GCA_023266625.1 Novosphingobium sp.
CAAAGGGCGCGAAACTGCTGACCGGCGGGAACCGTCTCGGCAACGAAGGGTATTTCTATGCGCCCACAGTGCTTGCCGATGTGCCGCTCGATGCGCGAATCATGAACGAAGAGCCGTTCGGCCCGGTGGCGCTGATCAATGCCTATGCCGACGAAGCGGCGATGGTGGCCGAGGCCAACCGCCTGCCCTACGGCCTGGCGGCCTACGCCTGGACCGCCGATTCCGCTCGCCAGCGCCGCCTGGCGCGCGAGATTGAGGCCGGGATGATCGGGATCAACACAACCATGATCGGCGCGGCCGACGCGCCGTTCGGCGGGGTCAAATGGTCCGGCCACGGCAGCGAGGACGGCATTGAAGGACTGATGGCCTGCATGGTCACCAAAGCCGTGCACGAAGGCTGATGCGGCGGCGTGAGGTAAACACGGGGTTGGCAGCAGGCCTTGCGGCCATGGCCGTTCCCGCTTTGGATTTGGAGAAGAAAATGACAGACGAACTCAAGACCGGCGGTGACAAGGGTTACCTGCGCATCGCCACCGAAGAAGCTTTCGCCACGCGCGAACAGGTTGATGTGTTCCTGCGCATGATCCGCGATGGGACGGCGGACAAAGGTTTGGTCTCGCTCTGGGGCTTCTACGGCACCAGCCCGTCGGAGCGCGCTACCCAGATTCTCCATCGTCTGCTTGATCTTGGCGAGCGGCGGATTGCCGACATGGACGCGACCGGGATCGACAAGGCGATCCTCGCGCTGACATCGCCGGGCGTGCAGCCGCTGCTCGATCACGGCGAGGCCAAGGCCATCGCGACGCGCGCCAACGATCGGCTGGCCGAGGCCTGCGGGAAATACCCCAGTCGCTTCATCGGCATGGGCACGCTGGCGACGCAGGACCCAGAATGGTCGGCCCGCGAAGTGCACCGCTGCGCCCGCGAGCTGGGCTTCAAGGGCGTGCAGATCAACAGCCACACCCAGGGCGAATATCTCGACGATCCAAAGTACGATCCGATCTTCCGCGCCTTGGTCGAGGAAGGCCAGCCGCTCTATATCCATCCCGCCACGCCGCCGGATTCGATGATCGACCCGATGCTCGAGGCCGGGCTCGACGGGGCGATCTTCGGCTTCGGGGTTGAGACCGGCATGCATCTGCTGCGGCTCATCACCAGCGGCATCTTCGACAAATACCCCAGCTTGCAGATCATGGTCGGCCACATGGGCGAGGCGCTGCCCTACTGGCTCTACCGGATCGACTACATGCACCAGGCCGGGGTGCGCTCGAAGCGCTATGCGCGGATGAAACCGCTCAAGAAGACGATTCCCGAATACATGCGCTCGAACGTGCTGATCACCAATTCGGGCGTCGCCTGGGAACCGGCGATCAAGTTCTGCCAGCAGGTGGTTGGCGAAGACCGGGTGATGTACGCGATGGACTATCCTTACCAGTACGAAGCGCGCGAGGTGCATGACATGGATGCGATGGCCATGGCGGCAGAGACCAAGAAGAAGTTTTTCCAGACCAACGCCGAGAAGTGGTTCAAGCTGTGAGCGCGAGCGGGCAGCCCCCGGCGGCCAGGGTCGGTCCCGCCGCGTGGTATGCGCTGGCGCTGGTCAGCGCAGCGCAGGCGATGTCGCTGCTTGACCGGCAGATCCTCGCCATCCTGCTGCCCCGGATCAAGGCCGACTTGCACGTTGGCGATGCCGAAATGGGTCTGCTTTACGGCACCGTTTTCGCGCTGTTCTATGCGCTGTTCTCGCTGCCGCTGGGGCGGCTGGCGGATGGCTGGCTGCGCAATCGTCTGCTAGGACTCTCGATCCTTGGCTGGTCGGCATTTACCGCGTTGGGCGGCATGGCGAGCAGCTTCGCAACACTCGCCGTCTCGCGACTCGGGGTGGGCATCGGCGAGGCCAGTGTCCAACCCGCCGGCATGTCGCTGCTGTCCGACCTGTTCCCCAGCCAGCGGCGCGGCATGGTCAGCGCGGTGTTCGGCGCAGCGATCGCCGTAGGATTGGGCGGAGCGCTGTGGCTCGGCGGCGCCAGTGCCGACTGGTGGGACACGCGCTATGCGACAGTGCCCGCGCCGTTCGGCATCAAGGGGTGGCAGGCGGCCTTTTTCATCGCGTCGCTGCCGGGACTGGTGCTGGCACTGTTGCTGTGGCGCCTGCCCGAACCGCAACGTGGCGCGGCGGACGGACTGCCACAGGCGCCTGCGGACCCGCGCCCGTTCCGCGCCAGCCTGGCGGTGCTCTGCGCGATCCTGCCGATCGGCAACTGGCTGATGCTGGCGCGGCTGCGCGCGCCGCTGCGTGACTGGATATTCAACCTTGGCGCATTGGCGCTGATCGCCGGTGCGATGACCGCGCTGACCGGGTGGACAGATGCGCTGCGATTGCATCCGCCAGCGCCGGTTCAACTTGGCAATCTGATGGTGAGCGGCAATGTCCTGCAATGGCTGGTTACCGGGTTCGGCATCTATGCCGTGGTCAACTGGCTGCAGATGCTGCGGCTCAACGATCTGCCCGCTTTCGTGCTGATTGCCCGCTCGCCTGCTCTGGTGCTGCTGTTCGCGCTGGCAGCGCTGCAATCGGTGGTGAATTACGGAGTAATGGCGTGGAGCGCCACCTTTCTCATCAAAAGCTTCCACGTCTCGCCGGCGCAAGTCGGGCTGCAGTTCGGCGCGCTTAGTGGCGGGCTCGGCGTGGTCGGTCCGCTGATCGCCGGGCCGCTGAGCGACCGCATCGCGCGCGTTCGCAGCGGCGGGCGCTTCTATGTCACGCTGTTCGCTTTGGGGTTCTCACCCTTGCTCGCGATATGGACTTATCACGCCGCCACGCTGGGGCAGTTCTACCTGCGCTTCACCGCTTACAGCCTGGTTCTGACCATGTGGCTGCCCGCGGTCTATGCCGGGTTCATGGACCTGGTGCTGCCCCGGATGCGCGGCATGGCCATGAGCTTTTACATCCTGACCATGACCATCGTCGGGCTGGGCATCGGCCCCTATGCCGTTGGGCTGGTGAGCGACGTCAACGGCGGCAAGCTCGGCAGCGCGATCCTGTCGGTCTACTGGCTGGGGCCAGTGCTGGTCCTGCTGGTGCTGGCGATCATCCGGCTGCTGCCGCGCGACCAGGCAACCGTGGTGACACGCGCCCGCGCGGCGGGCGAGCCGATCTGATGCCGACGGTACGTGAAGCCGCCTTTGCCGTCTTCGCCCATTTCGGCATCGACGCGCTATTCGGCAATCCCGGATCGACCGAGCTGCCGATGCTGCGCGCCCTGCCAGACGGGTTCGACTATGTCCTGGGACTCAACGAGGCGGTGGTCGTGGCCATGGCCGATGGCTATGCGCAGGCGACGGGGCGGGTGGCATTGGTCAATCTGCACAGCGCCGCTGGCACCGGCAACGCGCTGGGGAACCTGTTCACCGCGGCAAAGAACGGCACACCGCTGGTGGTGACAGCCGGTCAGCAGGCACGCTCCATCCTGCCGCACGATCCCTTCCTCGGCTCCGAGCGCGCTAGCGAATTTCCCCGGCCGCACGTCAAGTGGTCGCTCGAGCCGGCGCGAGCGGAGGATGTGCCTGCCGCGCTCGCCCATGCATTTCACATCGCGCTGACCCCGCCGATGGGGCCGGTATTCGTTTCTGTCCCCGTCGATGACTGGGACCGCGATTGCGCCATGCCGTCCTTGCCCGATCTCAGCCTGCGCACCATGCCCGATCCCGCAGGTCTCGCCCGGCTTGCCGCCATGCTGAATGCGGCGGTGCGGCCCGCGCTGGTGCTTGGGACCGGGGTGGCGCGCAGTGGCGGCTGGCAGGCGGCGATCGACCTTGTCGCGGCGTGCGGGGCCGATGTCTGGGCCGCGCCTTTTGCTGCGCGCGAAACATTCCCCGAGGACCACCCCAGCTTCGCCGGTTTCCTTCCCGCCTACCGCGAAGAAATCGTGCGGCTACTCGCGCCCTACGATGCCATCCTCGTCGTCGGCGCTCCGGTCTTCACCTATCATGCCGAGGGCTTCGGCCTGCATTGGCCCGAAACGGCGGCACTGGGACTGTTGAGCGACGATCCGAAACACCTTGCCGCGCTGCCCGGCGGACTGGGCGTTCTGGGCGATGTCGCCATGGGGCTGGGGGCACTGGCCGGTCAGTCGAAGTCGCGTCCCTGCGCGCCACCGCGCAGCCCTGCGGCTTCTCCCGAGGCGGCAATGTCCGCGCCCTATGTCCTCAGCCGGATCGCGTCCTTGCGGCCGGGTGGTTCTGTACTGGTCGAAGAAGCCCCCACCGCGCGCGGGGCCATGCACGATTGCTTGCGGATCGTCTGCAAGGGCGGTTTCCATACCACCGCCAGCGGCGGTCTTGGCTTTGGCCTGCCTGCCGCCATCGGGGTGGCGCGGGCGGACCCAAGCCGAAAGGTCATCGCACTGCTCGGCGATGGATCGGCGATGTACAACATCCAGGGCCTGTGGAGCGCGTCGGATCAGGCGGCCAACGTCAGCTTCGTGATCCTCAACAATCGCCGCTACGCCGCGCTTGCCCAGTTTGCCGGGAGGTTCGGCATCAAGGCCCTGCCGGGAACTGACATCGGCGGGATCGATTTTGTCGCACTGGCGCAAGGCATGGGCGTGGCAGCGCGGCGCGTGAGCACCGTTGCAGAGATTGACCCCGCGCTCGCCTGGAGTCTTGCCGAGCGCTTGCCGACGCTGGTGGAACTGCTGATTGATTGATCCTAAGCGGGCCTACGTCAGATCGCCAAGCCCGATCTGCATTCCTGCCGCCGCTGCCCGGTTGGCCTCGCGCCGCAGGCGTTCGATCTGCGCGCGGCCTTCGGGAATCGGCTCTTCGGGCAGCGCTGCCATCAGCTCGGCGGCGATTTCCGCGAAGTCCTCGCGGTGGTCCGGATGGGTCAGGATCAGCCCCTGGTTAGCGCGCATACCGGCCAGCGTCTTTTCGCCCACCTCCAGCGGATCCATGCCGAAGTCGAAGCCCTTGCCAAAATGGGCGAGCTCGCCGGGATCGACCGGTGCAAAGCCGGAACCGGCGAAGGCCTCCGGACGCTTGAGCGCGGAATCCCAGGCGTTGGTCCGGGTCAGACCCGGACACATCAGCGAGACGCCGATGTCGTGGGCCGCAAGATTGTAGCGCAGGCATTCGGTCAGCCCGCGCAGGGCGAACTTGCTGGCGGTATAGATCCCCGCCTGCGGCCCGGCGCAGAAGGCCGCCATCGACGCGACATTGACCACGTGACCACCTTCGCCGTGGGCTTTCATCCCTGGCAGCATTGCGACCAGGCCATTCACCGCCCCGCCGAAGTTGACCCCCATGATCCAGTCGTAGTCGGCATGGCTCGCCTCGTCGGTCGGGCCGAAGACGCTGACCCCGGCGTTGTTGACCAGAACGTGGACCTTGCCTGCCTCAACCGCGATCTCACTCCAGCGCACCCGGTCGGTCACGTCGAGTGTCATGAAGCGGGGAGATGGAAGGCCATTCCCGGCGAACCAGGCCTCGGCCTCTTCCC
The DNA here is from genome assembly GCA_023266625.1 of Novosphingobium sp. GTDB lineage: Bacteria > Pseudomonadota > Alphaproteobacteria > Sphingomonadales > Sphingomonadaceae > Novosphingobium. Next base: position 5,501 of record JAHFPT010000171.1, read on the forward strand.
GATAGGCTTCGTTGCGGTAGGTGAGGATGATATCCATCCCGGCCTTGGCCAATGCCCGGGCGATGCCGAAGCCGATGCCCGAGACTCCACCGGTGATGAGCGCGGTCTTGCCCGTTAAGTCCATGCCTGAATCCTCTCGCCAGTCACCATATCATTTGTTAGTAATGCATACAAAGTGACAATGGGAGAGTCGATGATGTCCGACGTCGAAGCGCGCCTGGCTGCGCTGGAAGCCCGCGTGGACGAGCTGGGAGACCTGAACGCCATCCGCCGCCTGCAAATGGCCTATGGCTATTACATCGACTACAACCGGCCCGAGGAAGTCGCCGGTCTGTTCGCCAGTGATGGCGTGGTGGTGTTCCTTTCGGGCGAATACCGGGGCCACGAGGGGGTGATGCGGCTTTACGGCACCTGGTTCCAGAATCTGTTCACCGGGGGACGGCGCGGCCCGGTCAAGGGGCTGCTGCTCGATCATTTCCAGCTTCAGGACGTGATCACTGTCACACCCGATCGCCAGACGGCCAAGGGCCGTTTCCGCGGCATCCTGGCTGGCGGCTGGCATGACGAGACGCTCCACGAAAAGCCCGAAGGCCCGCCGCAGCAATTCTGGGAAGCGGGGATCTACGAGAATGATTACGTCCGCGAAGATGGCGTGTGGAAGATCAAGCGGCTCAACTACATGATGCAGTGGCAGGGCGATTACGAGACCGGCTGGGCGCATACGATCGCGCACCTTCAGCCGGCGGTGGAATGCTATCCGGCAAATCCGATCGGGCCGGATGTCATATTGCCGGACGAGGAATGGCGGCCGACCTGGCCCAACCGTCAGGAAGTGAAGATGAGTTTCGCTCACCCGGTTCTCGGCGCAGCCTTCGTGAAGGAGCACTTCACCGCGATGCAGAAGAAGTGGCCGTGATCCAGTCCTAGCGTTTCATGCCGACATCGCCGTGATGTCCGGTGATCCAGTCAGCCATGTTGTCGATGATCCGGTCGGCGATCCCGGCCAGTTCCCGGGACTGTCGCGCGGTCAGGTTGCCGACCAGCGCGGCTGCGACCTCCTCGAGCCGAGGACCCAGGCTCTCGCACTTGGCGATTCCGTCGGGGCTTAGTCGCACCGGCTTGCGTCGGCGGTTATCGGGATCGACGGCAGCTTCGATCCAGCCGCGTTGGCGCAGGCTTGCCAGTGCGCGGCTGATGTTCATCGGCGGTTCGCCCATGATCTCGACCAGATCATGCCCGGCAAGCGCGCCTTCGCCCTCAAGCGCCATCATGACCTTGAGCTCGATCTGCGACACTTCGGCAGGGGCGCAGACGCCGTCCTTCATCGGGCCATTCACCAGACTTCCGAGTTTGAGTAGCCGGATGAGCAATGCGACTTTGGCCACATTAACTGTGGGTCTCGCGCGATCGTTGGAGGCGGATGTGTGCATAAACGCCGCTATCGTCCGGGCTGCCGGATGAAGCAAGAGGCTTGTCGCGCGGCCCTGGCCCGCTTGCGGCACCGCTGTCCGCCGACACGACCGAACGGCGATAGTGCCGATAGCGGATCGATCGAACGTTAACGATTGTGACTTTTTTGCATCACTCAAGCCACTCGATTCCGATGCGGCGCAGTACGGCTTGCCATCTGCAATTCTGTATGCGTTACTAACGATCTTGACAGAACCCCGGCTCGGGGCAGGAGAGGAGAACTGAAATGGCGAGGGCATCTTTGGGTGTGTTATTTTTGCGCAGTGGCTTGATCACAGGCGCATCGGCTATTGCTTTGGGGGTAGCGGCGCCAGCGTTCGCGCAGTCCGCTGACGACACCAAGGACGAAGCGACCGGCAACGCGGACATCGTGGTCACTGCCCAGTTCCGCGAGCAGAAGCTGCAGGATACACCGATCGCGATCACTGCGGTCACTGGCGATCTGCTAGAACAACGCAGCCAGACCGAACTGGCTGAAATTGCGCAACAGGCCCCCAGCGTGGTCTTGCGCGAGGCTTCCGGAGCATTCGGCAATTCGATGTCCGCCACGATCCGAGGGCTGGGTCAGATCGACTTCAACCCCCAGCTGGAACCCGGCGTCGGCATGTATATCGACGATGTCTATTACCCTCGGCTGACGGGCGCGAATTTCGACCTGCTGGATGTGGAGCGCGTTGAAATCCTGCGCGGTCCGCAAGGCACACTTACCGGTCGCAACTCCGAAGGCGGTGCGATCCGCTTCGTCAGCCGTCGCCCGACAGGTTCGAACAAGGGCTATGTCGAGGGTTCCTATGGCAGCCGCTCGCGTGTGAGCCTGCGCGCCGGGGTCGACTTCGCGCTGACCGACAAGCTGTCTGCGCGCCTTTCCGGCTCATTCAAGACCCAGGATGGCTATATCAAACAGATCGATTATGGCTGCGCCTTTCCGACCAGCGGCGTGCCGGCCACTTCGACAGCGAGCGACTGCGTGGTCGGCAAGATGGGCGGGACGGATTACAAGTCGGCGCGCGGCATGTTGCGCTACCAGCCTGTCGATACGATCGACATCCTGATCAGCGCCGATTATGTGAAGGACAACGGTTCCAACAGCCCTGACGTGCTGCTCTATCTCAACAACCTCAATCCCAACGCGGTCACCGCCGGCGGCCTTGCCGCAACCTCTCGCTTCCTGTGCGGCAACTTCTGCAACTATGCCACGTTCGGTCACACCGGGGGAACCTTCATCAGCAGCAACGCGGCCAATGGCACCGCACTTAGCGATACGCGCGGCTTTCCAACGCAGCAGGAATATGAAGGCTGGGGCGTCTCGGGCAATGTGGCAATCGATCTCAGCGACAGTGTGAAGTTTACCTCGATCACCGCCCTTCGAAAGTTTCAGAACTACTTCGTCAACGATGCCGAAGTTTCGCCAGCGCGCATCAATTTTGGTGTGAACGATGTCGACAGCAAGTTCTTCAGCCAGGAACTGCGGCTCAATATCGATCTGGCCGACTGGGTGAAAGTGACACTGGGCGGCTACTATTCGGATGAAACCACGGTCTACAATACCATGCAGGACATCCGCACCGGCCCTAACCCCTTGCAGTTCCTTGGCAAGAACCCGGTCAATACCACATCGAAGGCGATTTTTGGCACGGCCATCATTTCGCCATTCAATGATTTCAACATAACGATCGGCGGACGCTATACCGATGAAAAGAAGTCGACCCTGTTTGGTCGCTACAATCTGGACGGTGTGACCATCAATCGCTTCCAGGATCCGATCGGTGCTGCCTATGGCTATGGTTACAAAGGCGCCGATACGCTCGATGCCGATCGTGATGGCAACTCCACCGAGATCGTGACCGCAGTGACCGGCTTGCTCGCCAAGCAGTCCGCTAGCCGGTTCGACTACCGCGTCTCGCTGGACTACCGCTTCAGCGATCAACTGCTGGCCTATGCCACCGTATCGACCGGCTTCAAGGGCGGCGGCATTTCGCCCCGGCCGTTCAATGCCGATCAGATACAGCCGTTCGGTCCCGAATCGCTGACTGCATATGAAGTGGGTGTGAAGACCGATCTGTTCGACAAGCGCGTGCGGTTCAACGCTGCGGCGTTCTGGAACGATTTCACCAATGCCCAGCTGACCTTGGCGTCCTGCCCGCAATTCGGCGGCCCGGGCCCCTGCGCTCTGCCGCAAAACGCGGGCGATGCGACGGTACGCGGCGTGGAATTCGAACTGTTCGCCAGTCCGGTCGAAGGTTTCGATCTGAATGCCTCGCTATCCTACCTCGACTTCCGCTGGGATTGCGTCGTGCCCACGGTGGTGGACGCCACGGCCAGCCCGACGGCGCCGTGCAGTTCCGAAGCGCGTTACGTCGATCGGCTGAACAGCCCGCCGCGCGGTGTCGGGAACTGGCAGTGGTCGATTGGCGCGCAGTATGCATTCGACATGGGCGGCAATGGATCGATCACTCCGCGCGTGGACGTGAGCTACAGCGGCAAGCTCAATTCAAGCGCCACGGTGCCTGCCGCAGGATCGCCATCCGCCATCTATGGCACGATCGAGGCCTATACCCTGACCAATGCCCGCCTGACCTGGCGCAATGCCGATGAAAATCTCAGCATTGCGGTCGCCGTCTCCAACCTGTTGGACAAGTACTACCAGCCCAACAAGTTCGACCAGGTCGGACCTTCCGGTTTCATCACCGCAGCGGTCGGCCGGCCGCGCGAATGGTCGGTCACACTGAAGAAGGATTTCTGATCCTCACCAAAGCTCTGCCAGGCAGAATCGATGAAGGGCGGCCGGCAACGGTCGCCCTTTTCCGTCTGGCCAGTACGATCAGCGGTTGTGCATTTTATAACAATTGGTATGATTGCGGCGGGAGAGAACTCCATGATCGATCGCGCGCGCTACGATGCCTACCTCGCTGCCTTCAATGCCAGGGACTATGATGCCGTGGCCGATTTCTATGTCGATCCGCCGCGCATGGAGTTCTTCGGCATCGTCATCCGCTCGCGGCAGGAACTCAAGGATTTCTATGGCTGGCTGCACTCCTGTGTGAAGGAAAGCGTGTCCCTGCTCAATTTCGCGGCGGGGGAAAGCTGCACCGCCTGCGATGCCATTGTCCGCATTGAAGCCCTGCGCGATCTCACCCGCGAAGAGCTCGACGCGCACGGCGCGACCGGCTTCTTCCCGATTCTGGCTGGCGAAGTGCAGGAAATTCGCCAGTTCATCTTCTACACCACCAAGGACGGACGGATCGAAAAAGTCGAAGCCGCGCTGCCCGCGCAGAATTGAGGACAGGAAACATGCTACCCCCCATGCTACCCCAAGGCGTCGCCATCGCGCATCCCGGCAGGCTTTACATCGGCGGGGCATGGGTCCCGGCGCAAAGCGGGTGCGAAATCGAGATTGTCTCGCCCGACAGCGAACAGGTCGTCGCCCGCGTTGCCGAGGCTGGCGAGGCGGACATGGACGCCGCCGTGGCCGCAGCGCGCGAGGCCTTTGATTCCGGCCCCTGGCCGCGCATGGCCAAGGCGGAGCGGCTGGCACTGTTTCGCAAGATGGTCGATCATTTGCGCGCCCGCACGGACGAGCTGGCGCTATGCTGGAACGCGCAGGTCGGCGGCCTGATGAGTTTCGCGCCGATGATGCACGCCGGCGGGGTGATGACCCTCGACCAGATCGCTGGTTTTGCCCAGGCTTATGAATTCACTGAAGTCCGCCCGTCAACCGGCGCGTCCGCCGCGATCATCGCACACGAACCTGTCGGGGTGGTCGCCGCGATCGCGCCGTGGAACGCGCCTTTCGGGATCATGGCCAACAAGGTCGCCTATGCGCTGGTCACCGGCTGCACCGTGGTGATGAAGCCCTCGCCCGAAACCCCGCTGGAGGCTTACATTATTGCTGAAGCGGCGGCGGCGGCGGGCTTGCCGCCAGGCGTGGTCAATCTTGTGCCCGGCCAGCGTGAGGCGAGCGATCATCTGGTGTGCAACCCGGGCATCGACAAGGTCAGCTTCACCGGCTCGACCTTGGCGGGCAAGCGCATCGCTTCGGTCTGCGGCAGCCGCATCGCGCGCTGCACGCTGGAACTGGGCGGAAAGTCGGCGGCGATCCTGTGCGACGATTATCCCATCGAGGTGGCGGCAAAGCTGCTCTCGGGCACGATCGTCCAGATGTCGGGCCAGATCTGTGCCATGCTCAGCCGGGTGATCGTGCCGCGCCGCCGCCA
>JAHFPT010000172.1 GCA_023266625.1 Novosphingobium sp.
CAGCAACACCTACCGCGGGCTCGTAAAGGTCGGCGCGGCGGCAGAAGGCGTGCGCAATTTCACCCAGTGCGATTCGCTGCTGCTGGGCGACAAGTGCGGCGCGCATACCGTGCCCTATATCGAAGTGCGCAACCCCAGCGCGCAGATCGAGCATGAGGCGACCACCAGCAAGATTTCCGACGACCAGCTGTTCTACGCGATGCAGCGCGGGCTGGGGCAGGAGGAGGCGGTGGCGCTGATCGTCAACGGCTTCGCCAAGGAAGTGCTGCAGCAGCTGCCGATGGAATTCGCGGTCGAGGCGCAGAAGCTGCTGGGGATTAGTTTGGAAGGGTCGGTTGGATGACTGACAGGTTTGAGCCAACCGAGAGACCCCACCCCAACCCCTCCCCTGAAGGAGAGGGGCTAGAGCGCCGCGCCAAGAAATGGACACTGCGCGATCAGGCAAAGCAAACAAACTCCCCTCCCCTTCAGGGGAGGGGTAGGGGGTGGGGTCTCTCGGCAAATCGCATCGCCGAAATCGCAGGCTACGCCCTGGAAATGCGCCGCAACCCTACCGAGCCAGAGATACGCCTGTGGCGGCACCTCTCCCGCTCGCAACTGGGCGGCCACAAATTCCGCCGCCAGGTGGAAATCGGCCCCTTCATCGCCGACTTCCTGTGCCCGCAAAAGGCGCTGATCGTCGAAGTCGATGGCGAAACCCATGACGAGGATACCGACCGCCGCCGCGATGCCGCGCTGAACAGGCTCGGCTTCGCGGTCCATCATTTCACCAATCCCGATGTGATGCGCAACATCGACGGGGTGCTGACCGCAATCCTTGGCGCGCTTGAAGCAACGCCGAATCGCTGGGAGAGACCCGACCCCAACCCCTCCCCTGAAGGGGATGGGCTTAAGCAAGTGGAAGCGCAGAAGCTGCTGGGGATTTCGCTTGAGGGGAGCGTGGGGTGAAGTTCTTTGCCGCTCCTCGCTGGTTTCAGGTCTGGATGGCCGCCTGGTTTGCGGCGGGCATTCCCAGTTTTGTGCTTGGTCAGGGATTTCGGGGAAGTTTTAGTATCTTGCCTGACCCCCCACCATTTATGGCAGAGCAAGGCATCAATAATCTGGCTGAGATGGTGCTGGTCACGCTGATTTGGCTCCTCGCGATCTTGCTTATCTACGCTCCAGTTTTTGCATTGCCCGCGCTGTTCATTTGGCGGCGTAGGCACAGGGAACAGTGAATGCTCCAAATCCATAACCTCTCCGCCACCGTCGCCGGCAAGCCCATCCTCAAGGGTCTCTCGCTCAGCATCAATGCGGGCGAGATTCATGCGATTATGGGGCCGAATGGCGCGGGGAAGTCGACGCTGGCTTATGTGCTGGGCGGGCGGCCCGGGTATGAAGTGACGGGGGGGAGTGTGAGCTTTACCCCCAACCCGAACCCCGCTCACCCTGAGCTTGTCGAAGGGTATGGCGCTGCGCGAGGTGCTTCGACAGGCTCAGCACGAGCGGGGGTTGGGGGTGGGGCGGTGGATTTATTGGCTTTGGCCCCGCATCTCCGCGCCGCCGCGGGCCTGTTCCTCGGCTTCCAGTATCCGGTCGAGATTCCCGGCGTGTCCTTCGTCCAGTTCCTGCGCGAGGCGGCGAATGCGCAGCGCAAGGCGCGCGGGGAGGAGCCGCTGTCGGGCGGCGAGTTCCTCAAGCTGGCGCGCGAGAAGGCGGCGCTGCTCAAGATGGACATGGACATGCTCAAGCGCCCGGTGAACGTCGGCTTTTCGGGCGGCGAGAAGAAGCGCGCCGAGATGGTGCAGATGGGCATCCTCGACCCCAGCTTCGCGGTTCTCGACGAGACCGATTCGGGCCTCGACATCGATGCGCTGCGGATCGTCGGCGAGGGGATCAATGCAATCATGCGGCGGCCTGACAAGGGCGTGCTGCTGATCACCCATTACCAGCGGCTGCTCGACACCGTGAAGCCGGACTTCGTGCATGTGTTGGCCGGTGGGCGGATTGTGAAGAGCGGCGGGGCGGAGCTGGCCTTGCAGCTGGAGGATGAAGGCTACGAGGCGGTGGCGGCATGACTATTCCCACTTCTTTCCTTCGTGTCTTCGTGTCTTCGTGTGAGATCCAAATTGCTCACACGAAGACACGAAGACACGAAGAGGGCGCGCGGCCGTGACTGTCGCCGCGCTTCCTACCCGCAAGGACGAAGCCTTCCGCTACGCGGATTTGGCCGCACTTGCTGGCGTCTGGCCGGTGGTGCGCGAACATATTGTCGTCCCGTCCGGGCAGAGCACCTCGCTCAGCATTATCGAGGATTCCGTCGTCGAAGCGGTCGCCCGCCATCTGGTGATAGAACTGGAAGCGGGCGCGAGCTTCGACCTGCGCATCCTCAACACCGGCGCTGCCTTTGGCCGCATCGCGGTGGACGCGCGGCTAGGCGAGGGCGCGCGTTTCACTCTCGGTGCAGCGCAGCTTGGCACGGGATCGCAAGTGCTGGAGATCGTCACCGAAGTTTTCCACGATGCCCCGGGTGCAACCAGCCGTCAGACCATCCGCTCGGTCCTCGCGGGCCAGGCAACCGGCACCTATCTCGGCAAGGTCGCCGTCGCGCGCGGGGCGGACGGCACCGATGCCGCACAATCGGTCCGCGCCATGCTGCTCAGCCGCACCGCCACGGCCAATGCCAAGCCCGAGCTCGAAATCTATGCCGACGACGTCAAATGCGCGCATGGCTGCGCGGTGGGCGAGCTGGATGCGGCGGGGCTGTTCTATCTCGAATCGCGCGGGCTGACCCCGCCCGAGGCGAAGCGGCTGATGTTGCAGGCGTTTGTTGCCGAGGCGTTCAGCGGCGCAGCCGATGAGGAAAAATTGCAGGCACTGGCGCTCGAAAGACTGGGAGCGCTGCTATGATGGCTTCCCCTTCTTCTCTTTGTGTCTTTGTGTCTTCGTGTGAGGAAATTTCGTTCACACGAAGACACGAAGACACGAAGAAGGGTTGGCTATCATGCTGATGTCGCCCGTCTCTTTACGCGCCGATTTCCCCGGCCTTGCAGGCGGCTGGCACTATCTCGACACCGCCGCCACCGCGCAAAAGCCGCAGGCAGTGATTGACGCCACAGTCCATGCGATGGGCCGCGACTATGCCACCGTCCATCGCGGCGTCTATGCCCGTTCGGCCGAGATGACGCTGGCTTTCGAGGCGGCGCGGCGCAAGGTGGCGCGGTTCATCGGCGGGCGGGAGGACGAGATCGTCTTCACCCGGGGCGCGACCGAGGCGATCAATCTCGTCGCGCATTCGTGGGGTGGCACCAGCCTCAAGGCGGGAGATCGTATCCTGCTGTCCACGCTGGAGCATCACTCCAATATCGTCCCCTGGCAGTTGCTGCGCGACCGGGTGGGCGTGGAAATCGATGTCTGCCCGCTCACCGCAGACGGGCGGATCGATCTTGATGCAGCGGAGCGGATGCTCACCCAGGCGCACAAACTGGTCGCCTTCGCGCATGTCTCCAACGTGCTGGGCTCGACGCTAGATGCGAAGCGCGCCGCCGATCTCGCTCATTCCGTGGGTGCGATGCTCTTGCTCGATGGCTGCCAGGCAGTGCCGCGCCTGCCGGTGAACGTCACCGCGCTGGACTGCGACTTCTACGTCTTTTCCGCGCACAAGCTCTATGGTCCGACCGGGCTTGGCGCGCTGTGGGCGCGGGCGGAAATTCTGGAGGCTATGCCCCCCTGGCACGGCGGCGGCGCGATGATCGACCGGGTGACATTCGCGCGCACCACCTACGCTCCGCCGCCAGCGCGCTTCGAGGCGGGGACCCCGGCGATTGTCGAGGTGATTGGCCTCGCGGCGGCCATCGATTATGTCGAAGCCATCGGCATTCCGGCGATCATGGCACACGAGGCGGCGCTTGTGCGGCAATTGGGTGTCGCATTGGCTGCCCTCAATAACGTCACCGTGTTCGGCCCCGAAGACTCCGCTGGCATCGTCAGTTTCGCGCTCGACGGGGTGCATCCGCACGATCTCGCCACCATATTGGACGAAGAGGGTGTTGCCATCCGTGCCGGGCATCACTGCGCCCAGCCGCTGATGGACCACCTCGGCGTTCCCGCCACCGCGCGGGCCTCTTTCGGATTATACAATGATGAGAGCGACATCGCCGCGCTGTTGCGCGGGATCGAGCGGACCAAGCGGATTTTCGGATAACGGATCAGGCCATGACAGAACATATCAAAACCGAAGAAGTCGAAAGTGTCGCCAAGCCGCCGCGCGCCCGCGTCGACGACACCGAAGCGCCCGCTGAAATGCTGGAACGCAAGAAGGACTATCTCGAAGGCTTCCTTGCCGAAAAACCGGAGGGCATCGCTCCCGGCGCGCCGGGCGGCGATATCTACGAGGGCGTGATTTCTGCGCTCAAGGAGATTTTCGACCCGGAAATCCCGGTCAATATCTACGACCTCGGGCTGATCTACGGCGTCGATGTTGCCGACGATTGCAGCGTCACGGTCTCGATGACCCTGACCACGCCGCATTGCCCGGTCGCCGAATCGATGCCGGGTGAGGTTGAGCTGCGCGTCAGCGCGGTGCCCGGGGTGCGCGATGCCGAGGTCAATCTGGTCTGGGACCCGCCCTGGGACATGGCCAAGATGACCGACGAGGCGAAGCTTGAGCTGGGGATGTTGTGATGACTACCACTGTTATCCGTGCCGATTATGCCGACGCCGAGCATGGGCGGCAGATTGTAGAATTGCTGGACATCTATGCGTGCGATCCGATGGGTGGCGGTGATCCACTGTCGGATGCGACACGCGACGCCTTGCTCCCCGGCCTGCAGGCGCAGCCCAATGCTTTCTCGCTTATCGCTTATGTTGATGGAATCCCGGCCGGATTGGCGAACTGCTTTTTTGGTTTTTCGACCTTTGCGGCGAAGCCCCTGGTCAATATCCATGACGTTGTCGTCGATCCCGCTTTTCGCGGACAAGGTGTCGCCAAGGCGCTGTTCGAAGAAATTGAGGCCGTCGCCAAAAACAACGATGCGTGCAAGGTCACGCTCGAAGTGTTGAGCGGCAACGCACCCGCCAAGGGGCTTTACGCAAAGCTCGGCTATGGCGATTATGCACTTGATCCCGAAGCAGGGACCGCGCTGTTCTGGCAGAAAAGGTTGGCCGCATGACCGCCACGACCCGCACCCGTCCCGCCGCCGTCATCCTGACACCGGCCGCCGAAGCGCGTGTCGCCAAGCTGATGGGCGAGGCCCCCGAGGGTGCGATCGGTGTGAAACTCTCGACCCCGCGCCGGGGCTGTTCGGGTCTCGCCTATTCGGTCGATTATGTCACCGGGGCGGACAAGTTCGACGAGCGCATCGAGACGCCCGGCGGGCTGTTCTTCATCGACGGCGCATCGGTGCTCTACCTCGTCGGCAGCATCATGGACTGGGAGGAAGACGATTTCACCGCCGGTTTCACCTTCGCCAACCCCAACGCCAAGGGCGCCTGCGGCTGCGGCGAGAGCTTTACCGTCTGAGCGGGAGGGTTATTCCTCCGCAAGAAAATCCAGCAGCGCCTGGTCGTATTCGTCGATCTGGCCATTGCCGTCGATCTGGCCTTGCAGCCACGCCTGTTCCTCGCCGGTGACTTCCTGCGCCGCCGCAACATCCTCGTCGTGATCGATCTCCTCGGCTTCGTGTCCGAACAGGCTGGACATCCCGGCGGATAGACTGGAATGGGCCATGCGGCCCAGAAATCCGCCGATGCTGGCGGCCGAATTGTTCATGAAGCCTTCCAGCTCGGCGGCGCGTTCGCGTGACAAGGGTTCCTGCCCGCCAAAGCCTTGCAGATAATTGCCGACGCCCTGCACGAACAGCAGCTTCCACTCGGGCGCATTATCCGCCCCCAGCGCCGCGTCCTTCAGGCGGAACAGCATTTCCGCTTCACGCTGACCGACCGCAGCAGGACGGTCGCCGCCTCCCGCGAAGATCATCCGGCGCAGCAGGCGCGCTTCGGCCTCTGTAACATTGCCCTTTTCCAGCGAGCCGCCGTCGCGCGTCGGACCTTCGCCGGTCAGGACCGCCTGCTCGATCTGATCGAGGGCATAGGCGGTGAGGCGTTCGGGCACGCCGATCGCCTTCTCCAGCACTTTCACCAGCAGCTCGAGCTCGGTCAGGCTGTCGAGGCGGCCATTGTTATCGATCCGTTCGATCAGCCATTCGGCCTGGCCGTCGCTGACATAGCCCTTCGGCTCAAGGCTATCGACAAGGAAGCTACTGAGCGCTTCGACGAAAAAGTCCGACCATTCGGCGGTTCCTGCGGCGAGATGATCGTTGAGCACGAAGATGGCATCGGCTTCGTCGGCGTCGATGTCGCCTTCCGACCAGCCTTCGTGACGCAGCGACAGGATTTCATCGGCGCTGATCGCGCCATCGGCCATCGCCTGTTCGGCGAGGTCGCGGAATTGCATGGACATGGCTCTGGCCCCCTAAAATTGCGCCCCGCTTATCGCCAAATTTGTTTAACCTGCGGTTACCCGCCCGGTAATGCTGCCGGTGCAGCTTGTAGAGGACCGCGCTGGCGCAGCGCAGCGATGCAAGCGGCGCGGTCGACATCCTTGCCGTCGCTGGCGCGGCGGGCATCGACATAGCTCGCCTGCGGCTCGCGCCCGGGAGCGCCGGGATAGAGATAGACATCGAGCACGCAGGCCGCACCGGTAAATTGCAGCTTGCGAACATCGCCTTCCCAGACTTCCAGCCGGGCCGTGCCGAACTGGCGGGCAAGCTCGGCTGCGGTCGCGCCGATAACGCCCTCGAGCCCCGGCGCTGCCAGCGGCTGGGCGGCTGGCGGCGGCTGGCGCACTGGCTGGCGCACTGGCGGCAGGCGCGAATGCTGACGCGGCGCGGCGACGGGCGCGCTGGCGCTTTGTACCTTGCCCTGGCCCGCAGCGCCGCAGGCGGCGAGCAGCGGCAGTGTTGCTGCCAAGGCCAGCATTTTACAGCGCAAGAGAAGTCGCTCGAATTGCCATCGCGCCGCCGCATTGCCTTCCCGGGCCGTCGTGTCAACGGGGAGCGCGCCTGCCCCCCACTTGTCCTCGCGCCATCCGCCCGCTAGTCGCGCCCGCTGACCCCTGCATAAACCTCAAGGAAACCGACGATGTCCCAGCCTAGATACGATGTTCTCGCCATCGGCAATGCGATCGTCGACGTCATGGCCCCAGCTGAGGATGCGGAAATCGAGCGGCTGGGCATGGTCCGCGGCGGGATGATGCTGGTCGACACCGATCAGGCCAATGCGCTGTATGACGCCATGGGCCCGGCGCGCGAGATTTCCGGCGGATCGGCGGCGAATACTTTGGCCGGCCTCGCCGCGCTGGGGGCGAAATGCGCCTTCATCGGCCAGGTCGCGGACGACCAGCTCGGCGCGGTCTTCGCCCACGATATCCGCGCCTCCGGCATCGCCTTTGCCACACCCGCCCGCCCCGGATCTGACGGCGATGGGCCGCCGACCGCGCGCTGCCTGATCTTCGTTTCCTCCGATGGGCAGCGCACGATGAACACCTACCTCGGCGCCTCGCAATTCCTCCCCGCCGCCGCGCTCGACGAGGCTTTGATCGCCGATGCCGCCGTGCTCTATCTCGAAGGCTATCTGTGGGATCCGGAAGAACCGCGCGCGGCGATGCGGGCAGCGATTGCAGCGGCGAAGGGCGCGGGCCGCAAGGTCGCCTTCACCCTCTCTGACGGTTTCGTCATCGAGCGCCACGGCGACGATTTCCGCGCGCTTATCGACGCTGGCGATATCGATATCCTGTTTGCCAATGAGCATGAGCTCGCGGTGCTGACCGGCAAGGCGGATTTCCATGACGGCATGGCTGCACTGGCAGGCAAGCTGCCGGTGCTGGTCGTCACCCGTAGCGAAAAGGGCGCGGTCGCCGTGGCAGGCGGCGAACAGGCCGCCGTCGCCGCCGAACCGGTCGGACATGTGATCGACACCACCGGCGCGGGCGATCTCTTCGCCGCCGGTTTCCTGTTCGGCCATGTCCGGGGCAAAGCGCTGAACGAATGTCTGCATCTGGGCGCAATCTGCGCGGCGGAAGTGATCTCGCACTATGGCGCGCGGCCCGAGGCGGATTTGCGGGAACTGGTTCAGGGAATGGCGGGGTAGGAGCATTTGCTCTTGCACGCCGCCGTGCTTCATCCCATTTCCAATTGTATCTGACCCAGCGCGTTGGCTAACACGGGCGGGTAATGAGAGGAGCCATGGACATGGCAGGCATCCAAATTCGCGATCTGGGCGAGCAATTCAGCTGGGGCTCCCGGGTCTCGGGCCTCAGCTGGGACAATATCGGCGATCCCGCGCTGCGCGCCGATCTGGCGCAGCTGTTCAGGGACCGCGGCTTCATCGTCTTCGAAGGCATGGAGCCTTCGCCCAAGATGCAGGTGGCGCTGAGCACAATTTTCGGCCCGCTGAAGGATCATCCGACCAGGAATGTCCCGCGCGCCGAAGGCGAGGACATGCTCGGCGTGATCGACATGCACATCGCGCCGCGCGAGGACCCTGGCCATGATCACGGGCTGGTCGAAGTGAACGGCAAGAAGGTGGCTTCGTTCCTGCCCTGGCATTTCGATCATACTTACAATGACGAGCTTAACTATGCGGGCATATTGCGCGCTGTCGTCGCCGCGCCCGAAGAGGGGCGCACCGGCTTTGTCGACGGAATCGAACTCTACCAGGCAATGGACCCGGCGATCATCCGCAAGATCGAAAATCTCAGCGCGATCTACACGCTGGATGTGCGGCTCACCACGATGCGCTTCGGGCGTTATTTCAAGACCTTCGGCGACATGGAAAGAGACCGCGCCAATACCGAGGAGGCCGCGATCTTCCCCCGCGCCATCCACCCGATGATCTGGGCACGTCCGAGCGGCGAGAAAGTTGCCCATTTCTGCGGCTTCTCCGCTGTCGGTATCCAAGGTCACGAGGATGCCGAAGGCGAAGCGATCTTCGAAGAAGCGCTGCAGGAGCTCAACCGCAAGGTGCACCCCTACTGGCACGACTGGCACCCCACCGACATGGTGATCTGGGACAACCACCGCGTGCTCCACGGCGTCGAAGGCTGCGACCCCAAATACGAACGCCGCATGCACCGCACCACGATCAAGGGCGACTATGGGCTAGGGCGGTTCGAGGGGGGCAAGAAGATTGGCGAAGTGAAACGCGAGGTTGCGCCGTTGATGCTGCCTGCGTGAGGATGGGGAGGAGGAGTGAAGGTTCAGTCAGAGAAGGTGACAATTCCAAAGCGTGACCATGCCTTCATCTTCCTCGATAGAATATGAGATGACGATGCTTGGCAATCGAGCGAGCTTTGGACTCTCGTATACCCAAATGCCCTCGTTGTCTGGATGAGGCACACCGATCATGTAGGGATCGCGGCAAGCCATTTCCTCGAAGTTTTGGAGAAGCTCGATAACTCCTAACGGGTCAAGCTTGGCCAGATGCCGCCAATATGCGGCTTCGAAAATCTTCGAGTTTCGACATACCCACGGCGTTTCGTGTCGATCTCTCCGGCGCAACTTCGCTCATCCCTTTCTGGACCGCCTCGAAAGCCTCGGGTGAAGGCTGCGATGGGATTAAAAGCATAGCAGAATGGTAGGGAATCACTCCACCCATTTCCGCCATTTCCCACGGAAGACTATGACTATATTCGCTAATGCTTTTGGCTGAATTCTGACGGCAAACGAAGTCAATTACATCGTCTAATAGGCCCAGTTCGTCCTCATTGAGAACATTGATTGGTTCAGTGGCCTTGGCGATGTATTCCTTCTTCTCATACCCGTGGTAGTCAACATTTCTGATTTCAATATCGCCAGCCGCCTCCATGTCCCGCAGCAGGAACAAAAGCTGGTCTGATGTAGGGCCGTTGGGGCGTTTCCGATAGGTCGCACCGGTCACCGATACGCGGCGGTGCGCGTAGGAAATCATATCGAAGTAGTAGAGAACCTTGTTGAGCTTGACCGCCCCAAGGTCATCCGGCGCACAAGTGTGGCAGGCGCGCAATATGACTGCGCGCATCTTGTCCCGATCAAGTTGCATTTGCGACAGACCCACTTGCTCCGATTTCAACTGACATCGTACCCTTTTGCAATAAAAAGTCAAGTGACTGATTAACAATGGGTTTTAGTGAATCGTTTTCAACAACTTAGATGCTCAGACCGAGCCCGTCTTCCCGCTCAACCTCCCGCCAGCCAATATCCCTCCGGCAAAACCCTTGCGGAAAGCCAATCGCATCGACCGCCGCATAGGCGCGTCCCTGCGCCTCGCGCACCGAACCACCCCGCGCCGTCACATTGAGCACGCGGCCGCCATTCGCCGTCAGCGTGCCGTCCGGCCCCAGCGCAGTGCCCGCGTGGAACACCTTGGCCCCGCCTTGCTCCGCTGCCGCAATGCCTTCGATCCGCCCGCCCTTCTTCGGCGTGGCGGGATAGCCCTTGGCGGCCATGACCACGGTCAGCGCGGTGTCATCCGAGAAGTGCGGCGGGGCGATTTCCGTCAGTCGCCCTTCGGCGCAAGCCAGCAGCAGTTCGCCGAGGTCGCTTTCCAGGCGCATCATCAGCACCTGGCATTCGGGATCGCCGAAGCGGCAGTTATATTCGATCAGCCTGGGGCCGGTGGGAGTCAGCATCAGCCCGGCAAACAGCACGCCGGAATAGGGCATGGCCTGCGCCTTCATCACTTCCACGGTCGGCCTGACGATCTCGGCCATGACCCGCGCTTCCAGCTCCGGGGTGAACACCGGGGCGGGCGAATAGGCGCCCATGCCGCCGGTGTTCGGGCCACTGTCGCCTTCGCCGACGCGCTTGTGATCCTGCGCCGCGCCGAAGGGGACCACATCGGTGCCATCGGTCAGGGCGAAGAAGCTGACTTCCTCGCCACTCATGAATTCCTCGATCACCACTGCGGCTCCGGCCTCTCCGAACCCTCCGCCGAACATGTCTTCGATCGTGGCTTCGGCTTCGCCCAGCGTTTCGGCGATGATCACACCTTTGCCTGCGGCTAGGCCGTCGGCCTTGATCACATAGGGCGCGGTGAATCGGCTCAGGCCATCCAGAGCGGCCTGCTTGCTCTCGAAATAGCTATAGCCAGCCGTCGGGATATTCCCGGCAGCGCAGATGCTCTTGGTAAAGC
>JAHFPT010000365.1 GCA_023266625.1 Novosphingobium sp.
CCTGATGCAAAGAAGTCGATCCGTATCGAAGTCGTCGGTCGCACCGATGACGTTGGCACCCGAGCGTTCAATGATCGTCTGGCGAGGCAACGTGCCGATACCGTCAGGGATTGGCTTGTCCGACACGGGATTTCGGCACCGGTCAAGGTGGAAGCTACGGGCATGTGTTGCTACGTCGACAGTTCTCGTACCGAAGCCGCCCGCCGTCAGAACCGGCGCGCGGAAATCCTTTTGGTGTATCTCGTTGCAAAGCGGGATGCGGTCAGCAGCAGTAACAGCAAGGGAGCGCAATGAAGTGAAGTTACCTCGTACCCGCGGATTTATCCGCGACATCGCCATCGCCGGCGGATTCATCGCCATCGGCATCCTCGCACCAGGCTCGCCGATCGAGAACGGGTTTGAAGCCCATCTGGGTGGTATTTCGGTGGGGTTGGGCCTCGGCTGGCTCATCAAGTGCTTTATCGATCTTCAAGGGGCAAGTTATGCAAAGCAGTCGTAATGCGTTGAAGAGCGCGCTCGCGCTCATGTTGCTGGTCGCGGCTACAGGCGCCATCGCGGGTACCACTGGAACGGAATTCCAGAGCCTCTACACCTGGCTCACCGGCCTCGTCCAAGGCTACTTCGGAAAGGCCGCCGCAGTCGCCGCTATCGGTCTTGGTGCACTGTTTTCCCTGGCGCGGCTGAATCCGATCGCCATCCTGTCGGGCATCGGTTTCGCGGTGTTTCTCCAGTACGCCCCGACAATCGCCTCGGGCATCCTGACCGCGACGATCTGAGGTCGCCCCCGGCATGGACGAGATCGGCTACATCCCCAAGTCCCTGGAAGCGCAGGAGCGCTTCCTGTGGTGGGATTTCGACCAGGCGATCCTGTTCCTGCTGGTCATGGGCATGGGCGTCATTTCCGGGGCGATGGTGGCCGGGATGCTCTTCGGTGGCGTGGTCGCCTGGCAATACGGGCGCATCAAGACGGGCAAGCATCCAAAGTTCGCGCTGCATGCCCTGTATTGGTGGCTGCCCAGTTGGATCGTGATCCGAGCCCGAGCGACACCGCCATCGCACTATCGGTTCTTTCTGGGCTGACCCATGAAGTTCAGAAAATTCACCGCCGATCGGGACAACCAGCGCAACGAGATCTTGTTCATGAGAATCGCGCTCGTCGGCCTGATTCTGGCGCTGCTGGCGAACGCAGGGGCTTCGCTTACCGTGGCCGGTTCAGAACGAACGATTCTTGTCCCCCCTGAAATCCACCAATCCTTCTGGGTGAGCGGACAGAAGGTTTCCGGGGAATACCTGAAGGAAATGGCGTACTGGTATGCAGGGCTTGCGCTGAATATCACGCCCCACGTTGCCGACTTCCAGAAGGAGCAGTTCCTCAAGTACACCGCGCCCAGCGACTACGGCCGACTACAAGCCGACTTTGGAGCGCGGGGGGACTTCATCCGCAAGAACAACGCTTCGACCCAGTTTTCCACGCAGGCCATGACGGTCGACGAGTCGGCCATGAAAGTGGCGCTCTCTGGTGTGTTGCAAACCTGGGTTAGCGACAAGAAAGCTGCCGAGAAGCAGACGACCTATGTCGTCGGCTTTCGGTACCTCAACGGGAGACTCCATGTATCCGAGTTCAAGGAAACCAGCGACCAGGATCCCTTCGGGGCCGCAAGCGCTGCCACCAATGCGCAAGCCGCTGTTACTGGCCCTGTTCCTCGCTAGCGCCAGCTTGGCGGCGTTCGCAGGCCAAACCCTGGAAGGCAGCCCGGATGACGGGCTTATCGCCACGATGTCGCGCAGCGAACCGAACCTGATCCGTGTCGAGGGGCGAAAGATTCGACGCATCCAAGGGGTCGAGGGCGAATTCCAGGTGACGCCGGACAAGGACAGCGGCGTGGCCTATGTGAAGCCGGCTGCGGAAAAGTCATTCCTGACGCTGTTCGTCGCCGACGATGCCGGACGTCACTGGAAGCTGAATGTCAAAGTGGCCGATGTTCCGGCCGAGACCATCGTGATCCGTGATCGCAGCCGCCTGCGTCAGGAGCCGAAAGCGTTTGGCGCCGACGAACCACGAAATGCTGCCATTCGCCGCGTCATGCTGGCCTTGGTGCGCGATGCGGAACCGGAAGACATGATCGCCAAGGATGCCATGGACATCGTGCCGCTCTGGAACGAGGCACGCTTTCTTTTGGTTCGCACGCTGGAAGGCGCACTGGTCGGCGAAAAGTATCAGCTGACCAACGTTTCCAAGCAACGGATGGTCATCGATGAGCGCGAACTTTATCGCCGTGGCGTTCTCGCGGTGATGGTCGAGACGTTGGAACTGGCGCCCGGGGAATCGACCCAGATCATGGTGGTGCTGGAGGGGCGCGATGGCTAATCCACCGCCATCCAGGATTGCCGGGGCCATTTCCCGTCTGTCGCCGAAGCATCGGCAATATCTGATCCTCGGGATGGGAATCGGCGCTTTCCTGTTGCTGGTGTTCGGTGGCGTGGCCATCTGGGATAAACCGGTGCAACTACCCCAGGGAAGCAACCCGTCACGACCGCAACCGATGCCGATTGCCACTCCGGGGGCTCAAGCGGACCCCAGGGATATCTGGATGAGCAAGAGCGCCGAACAGATGCGGCAAATGGAGGACATGATTCAGGGCTTGCGCCAGCAGGTCGATACGCTCGACAAGAAACCGGCGACAGCGTTGCCACCGGCACTGACGTTGCCGCCACCGCCAGCTCCTATGTCGGCACAGGCTCCCATGCCGCCGCTGCCGCCGCCACCCGTGCCGTCGGCGTTGAGTGGCACGAAGGAGGATCGCGCCATGGAGCCGCCACCGCCACCACGACCACCGGGGATAGCTTCATTCGAAGTGAGCGATGCACGCGCGGCAGCTCAGGAATCGGCAGCCAAGCCGGACGTCAAACGCGACGCACGCAGTTATGTGCCTTCGGGGTCATTCTTTCGGGCAGCGCTGCTCGGCGGACTGGATGCGCCGACCGGCGGACAGGCGCAGAGCAATCCCCATCCGATCCTGATGCGGGTTCAGGACAACGCCTTCCTGCCCAATCGCTACCGCTTCAAGATCAAGGAGTGCCTGGTGCTGGGCGCGAGCCATGGCGACATCAGCTCGGAGCGGGCCTATATCCGGCTCGAATCGCTCTCCTGCATTCGCCACGACGGCAAGGCCGTCGATGTTCCGGTGAAAGGCTACGTTGTCGGCGAAGACGGCAAAGCCGGGATGCGCGGCCGCCTGGTGAGCAAGCAAGGACAGGTGCTGGCCAATGCGCTGGTTGCCGGCATCGGCGCCGGTATTGGGCAGGCTTTTCTGCAAAGCGCGACCACGGTTTCGACCAATCCGCTG
>JAHFPT010000366.1 GCA_023266625.1 Novosphingobium sp.
CTAGCATCGGTAATCGACACTGCGTTGAGCCGGG
Source organism: Novosphingobium sp. (assembly GCA_023266625.1). GTDB lineage: Bacteria > Pseudomonadota > Alphaproteobacteria > Sphingomonadales > Sphingomonadaceae > Novosphingobium. The sequence goes on from JAHFPT010000366.1 coordinate 35, forward strand.
ACGGCGAGGCGCCAGCACTGATCTACGAAAATCGTGCTTTCGACTGGCCGTGGATACGGACCGCAGCGGACGCCCTCACCGCGCTGCTCGCCGAAGCGGGCATCGCACCCGGCCTGCCGGTGGGGATTGTCGCACGCAATCGCCCGGCCTTCGCCGCGGCCCTGCTCGGCATGATGCGCGACGGGCGCTCGATGGCGATGATCTACGCGCTGCAATCGCCCGAGGCCATTGCCGCCGATATCGCCGCGCTGCAACTTGCCGCCGTGGTGGCCGACATCGCCGACTGGTCCCCCGAAGCCCGCGCCGCCGCAACGAACGCCGGGACGCTCGCCATCGGGCTCGACAGTGCCGCATTGGTGCCGGTCGCGCCGGTCAGCGGGTCCAGTTATTCCCGTCGGACGCAACATCGTGGCCCCTTCGTAGAACCCGGCATCGAACTGCTGACCAGCGGCACCACCGGCAAGCCCAAGCGCCTTCCGATGAGCTACGACCTGATCGAACGCTCGATGATCGGCGAATCGATCGTCGTCACCGGACGGACTTCGCCCGATGCCCGCGTCGCTCCTGCCCACCTTTACCTGCCCTTCGGCAATATCTCCGGCCTCTATGGTCTGCTGCCGAATGTCGCTGCGGGCCGTACCTGCCTGCTGAAGGAGAAATTCTCTCTCGATGTCTGGCGCGAGATTATCCGTACTTACCGGCCCGGCAACACCGGCCTGCCGCCCGCAGGGGTGCAGATGGTGCTGGAAGCAGGAGTGCCGGCGGAGGAACTCTCCTGCCTGGAATTCATCAGCACCGGCGCAGCGCCGCTCGACCGGCAGGTGCAATGGGAATTCGAGGAGCGCTACGGTATCCCCATCCTGACGTCCTATGGTGCCACAGAGTTCGGCGGCCCGGTCACGCTGATGACTCCCGAGCTGCGCCGGACTTTCGGCCGGGAGAAATTCGACAGCGTCGGCCGCGCCTGGGCCGGTGCGCAGCTGCGCATCATTGATCCGGGCAGCTTCGAGGAACTGCCAGCGGGTGCCACTGGCCTGCTCGAAGTGTGCACCCCCCGTCTCGGCCCCAAATGGATCCGCACCAGCGACCTTGCAATGATCGATGCCGACGGTTTCATGTTCCATCGCGGCCGTGCGGACGGCGCGATCAACCGCGGCGGCTTCAAGATCCTGCCGGAAACCGTGGTCGAGGCCCTGCGCAAGCATCCCGCAATCGCTGCCGCCGCTGTCGCAGGCCTTCCCGATGCCCGGCTGGGCCAGGTGCCGGTCGCCGCGATCCAGCTGCATCCGCAGGCAGAGGCGCCATCCGAGGCCGAGCTGATCGCCCACGCCCGGCGGCATCTCTACAGGACGCATGTACCCGCGAAGTTCCTGATCGTCGACGAACTGCCCCGCACGCAATCGCTGAAAGTCAGCATTCCCGGCGTCCTGGCGCTCTTCACCGAGAGCAAGATTCGTAAAATCCGAATCTCGCCACCCAAATCCCGCTCATCCTGAGCTTGTCGAAGGACCCTCGTGCGCACGCTACGTCAGCGCAACCGGCCCGTGGTTGACCTTCGGTCGCCTTCGGCTCGACAAGCTCAGCCTGAGCGGGTTTGGTTCAAATTTTCAATGGTTTGCTCCAGGATCACAGCGAGACGAGATAACCGCCGTTGACCGGATAGGTCTGGCCGGTGATCCAGCTGCCGGCATCGGAGGCCAGCAGCAAGGCGACCGCCGCGACATCGCTGGGCATGCCATAGCGGCGGATGACATATTTCGACATCTGCGCCTTGGCCGCGTCCGAGGCCATCCGCACCTCGCGCTGTTCGGGCGTGATGCCCGGATGCTCCATCGTCGAGATCGAGATGTTGTTGGCGGTGATGCCGAAGCGGCCGCCGTCGCCGGCGATCCCGCGCATGAAGCCCGCCGCACCAGCCTTGGCTGCGCAATAGGCCGCCATGCGCGGCTCGGTCGTGCGCGAGGCGTCGGAAATGATCGTGACCAGCCGCCCGTATTTGCGTTCCGCCATGCCGGGCAGAACCGCGCGCGCGCAATACATCGCGCCATAGAGATTGACGTTGAAGAACTTGTCCCAGTCGTCGGGGCCAGTGGTCCAGAACAGCGGAAACTCGGTCTGGTAGCCGCTGGGCCCCATGTTGCCGGCGTTGTTGACGAGGATCGAAATCGGGCCAAGCGCCTGCTCGGCCTTGGCGACGCCCGCCTGCACTGCCTCGTAATCGCTGATATCGCAGACCATCGGCACCGCCTTGACGCCCATTGCCTCGATCTCTGCAACCACGGCCTCAGCGCGGTCGGCGAAGAAGTCGTTGACCACGACCCCGCCGGCATTGTGGGCCGCAAGCAAATGCGCAATCCCGCGCCCGACGCTTTGCCCCGCCCCGGTGACCATGGCGATGCGGCCCTTGAGATCGAATGGATTATTCTGGTCGTTCATTCACTTTCCCCGATTTCGAGATTGGTACGTTCAGTCCAGAGCCATACGCAGCCCGCACCGTTTTGCCTACGGCAGATCACATCCGGCTGCGCGGCAGCCCCAGCCGCCGTTCGGCGACCATGCTGCGCAGCACCTCACTGGTGCCGCCGTAGATGCTGGTCGCGGTCGAGTGGCGATAGCCCTCCTCGATCAGCCCCAGCCCCCTGCGCTCGCGCAGCAGCGTGTCGGGCGCGGCGAGATCGAGCATGTCTGCCGAATCGGCGATATAGGATTCGGTCGAGAAGATCTTGGTCGCCGGGCCATAGGCCTGGTCGGGCAGCTTTTCCGAACGCGTCGAGATGACCCGCGCCGCCAGCACTTCGGCGAGACGGGCATGCGCCATCACCTTCGCGATCCTGACCTGTACGCGCGGATCGTCGATCGCCTTGCCCGCGCCGCGATCGGCCTCGCGTGCCCAGGCGAGCGCGAGGTCGGCCATCTTGCGGATATCCTGGAACATATTGCCGCCGCCCTGCTCCATTTCCAGCGCCGCGCCCATCACCCTGACGCCGCCGTTGACCTCGCCCAGCCGGTAGCGGTCCGGCAGGCGCAGGTCGGTGTAAAAGGTGGCGTTGGTCGGCTCGTCCATGAAAGTGAAGATGCGGTGGTATTCGAAACCGGGCGTATCGGTCGGCACCAGGAACAGCGTCAGCCCCTTGTGCTTGGGCGCATCCGGGTCGGTGCGCGTGAGCAGGAGGACATAGCTGGCGATCTCGGCGCCGGAGGTGAACATTTTCTGCCCGTTGATCACCCACTCGTCACCGTCGCGCACCGCGCGGGTGCGCGCAGCGAAGACATCCGATCCGCACGACGGCTCGGTATAGCCGAGGCTGGCG
>JAHFPT010000367.1 GCA_023266625.1 Novosphingobium sp.
CCACTGGCCGTTCTGCCTCGCCAAATGCCCCTATTGCGACTTCAACAGCCATGTTCGCGATGGGGTCGATGCGGCTCTGTGGCAACGTGCCCTGCTGGCGGATATGGCGCGGGAGGCTGAGGTTGCGGGAGGTGAGGCGCTGGAATCCGTGTTTTTCGGCGGTGGCACCCCCTCGCTGATGCCGCCCCAATTGGTCGCTGCGCTGCTGGCCGAGGCCGAGCGCCTGTGGGGCTTTGCGCCGGGGATCGAGATCACGCTGGAAGGCAATCCGACTTCGGTGGAGTCGGCAAATTACGCGGCACTGGCCTCGGCGGGGGTGAATCGGGTTTCGCTGGGATTACAAGCCCTTGACGATTCGACCCTGCAATTCCTGGGACGCCAACACGGCACCAAGGAGGGGTTGAGCGCGGTTGAGGTGGCGCAGAAGCACTTCTCCAGGGTGAATTTCGACCTGATATATGCCCGTCCAAATCAGACCCCGGAGCAGTGGCGAGACGAACTCACCCGCGCGCTAGAAATCGGCACCGGCCACCTCTCGCTCTACCAACTGACGATCGAGCCGGGGACGCGATTCGAGAGCATGGTACGCCGCGGCGAATTCATACCGCTCGATGACGATGCCGCCGCCGATCTCTTCGCGCTGACCGGCGAGATGACGGGTAGCGCCGGCCTCCCCGCCTATGAGGTCAGCAACCACGCCCGCCCCGGCGAGGAAAGCCGCCACAACCTCGCCTATTGGCGCTATGACGATTATTGCGGCATCGGCCCGGGAGCGCATGGGCGGCGCGGCGGGCTGGCAACGGTGCGGCACAGGAAACCGGAAAACTGGCTGGAGGCCGTGGCGAAGCAGGGCGACGGGATTGCCGAGGTGCGGGTGCTGGCCAAGCGCGAACAGGCTGCCGAAGCCATGTTGATGGGGCTGCGGCTGGCGGAAGGTGTCGATCTGGCGGCGCTTAGCTGTCGCATTGGCTGCGCCGAAGATGCGCTATGTGATCCTGCCAAGCTCGATTTCTACGCAATGCAGGGGCTGGCCTGGCGCAGGGACAGCCGGATCGGCATTTCTCCGAAAGGCATGATTCTGCTCGATGCGCTAATCGCCGAGCTGGTTCCCGCCGCGCTGGTAACGGCATGACCCGGGCTGAAATCCTCGAGGCCTGGGGAACGCATCTCGCCCAGGGCCGCCGCCGCAGCCCGCATACGGTGCGCGCCTATGTCGCCACTGCGGCGCGCCTGCTTGACGAAACGGGCGAGCCGGACTGGCCCGGCATCGCCCGGCTCGACGCCGCCGCTTTGCGCGGCCAGCTCGCCCGCCGCCGGGCTGAGGGCATCGGCAATGTCTCCGCCGCGCGCGAATTGTCCGCGCTCAAGAGCTTCATCGCCTTCGCGCGGGGCCAGGCTGGCCTGCCCGATCCCGCCCCGCCGCGCATGCGCGGGCCGCGCGTCAAGCGGGGCCTGCCCCGCCCGGTAACGCCCGATGAAGCCGTAAACCTTGCTGTCACGGTCGCTGAGGATGCCGCGAAGCCCTGGATCGGCGCGCGCGACCGGGCCGTGCTGCTGCTGCTCTACGGCGCGGGGATGCGGATTGCCGAGGCGCTGTCTCTGACCGGCGCGGTGCTGCCGCTGGGCGAGGTGCTGACTGTCACTGGCAAGGGCGGCAAACAGCGGGTGGTGCCGCTGCTACCAATCGTGCGCGAGGGCGTTGCGGCTTATATCGGGCAATGCCCCTGGCCAGTAAGCCGCGATGCGCCGCTGTTTCGCGGGGCGAAAGGCGGAGGGCTGAGCCAGGGCATGGTGCAAAAGGCAGTCGCCCGGGCGCGGATCGTGCTCGGCCTGCCCGCCACCGCCACCCCGCATGCGCTGCGACACAGCTTTGCCACGCATCTGCTGGGTGCGGGCGCGGATTTGCGCAGTTTGCAGGAGCTGCTGGGGCACGCCTCTTTAGGATCGACGCAGATTTACACCAAGGTCGATGCGGCGGTGTTGCTGGATGTTTACCGGAACGCGCATCCGAGGGAACAGGAAAATTAGAAAGATTTATCTCACACGAAGACACGAAGATGCCCTTCCTATCGGCACCTTCCTGTTTTCTCTCAACCATCGGTTTTGCGGGAAGTTCTCATTGAATGAAGAGGCCGTCGGCCAAGCGCACCATCTTCGTGTCTTCGTGTGAGACCATTCACTTTTTCTTGATCGACCGGAACCGCCGCTCAATCGCATCCCAGATCAGCCCGCCGGTATCGCTGCCATTGAACCGGTCGATCGCGACAATCCCGGTCGGCGAAGTGACATTGATCTCGGTCAGCCATTGGCCGCCGATGACATCGATTCCGACGAAAACAAGCCCGCGCGCTTTCAGCTCCGGCCCCATCGCCGCGCAGATTTCCACCTCGCGTGGCGTCAACTCGGTCGCCTCGGCCGAACCGCCGACCGCAAGGTTCGAGCGAAACTCGCCCTCCCCCGGTCTGCGGTTGATCGCGCCTGCGAACACTCCATCGACCAGCACGATGCGCTTGTCGCCCAGCGCCACGTCGGGGAGGAAAGGCTGGACCATGAACGGCTCGACCCAGGCACTGTGGAACATCTCGACCAGAGCGCCGAGATTGCTGCCGTCGGCGGGAATGCGGAACACCGCCTTGCCGCCATTGCCGTGCAGCGGTTTGATCACCAGATCGCCGGGATGCCTAGTGTGGAACTCCTTCACATCCTCGATCCGCCGCGCCACCAGCGTTGGCGGCATGAAGCGGGCGTAGTCGAGCACCATGACCTTTTCCGGCGCATTGCGCACCGCCGCCGGATCGTTGACCACCAGCGTCTGGCCCTTGAGCCGCTCAAGCAGATGGGTGGCGGTGATATAGCCGAGGTCGAACGGCGGGTCCTGCCGCATCAGCACTACATCGATATCCTTCACCAGATCGATCTTTCGGTAATCGTCCCGGGTGAAATGATCGCCAGCGACACACTGCACCGTTACCTGTGCCGCCCAGGCCGACAGCCTGCCTCCATCCAGCGCGAGGCTACACACGTCGTAATGCCACAGGCGATGTCCGCGCGCCTGCGCCGCCAGCATCAGGTGAAGACTGGAATCGCCATTGATATTGATGCTTTCCAGCGGGTCCATCTGGACGGCGACGCGTAGCGACATTGGCGGACCTTTGAGCAGGCGTGTCTCGACTTCGCTCGACACGAACGGGGTTTGAATTGGTTTCTACCCCCTAACCGTTCGTGTCGAGCCCATCGACTGGGAATTTTCAATTCCCGCTCAGGATAAACTTCACAGCGTCGCTGTGAAGTCGAGACACAGTTTTGCGGGTATCAAAGCATCCAGGCGTTGACGATGTGGCGC
>JAHFPT010000368.1 GCA_023266625.1 Novosphingobium sp.
GCTCCTGATTGGCCTCGCCAAACACCACACCGGGATTGCGGACGAGCACGACGAAACCGTGCTCGCGGGCAAACTCCATTGTCTGGAACATCAGCGCGCACTTTTCCGGAGCGGGCCGGGGTGTTGCTCGCTCCAGCCAGGCTTCGGCTTCTTTCGGCGACCAGGCGTAATAGAGCGCCGCCTGCGCCGAGCGCAGCTTCATCCGTGTTCCCAGTGGCACCGGATAGGCGACATGGCTGGCAGAAGCGGCGCGGTCGCGCAGATGCATGATGTTGCCCTCGAGGAAATAGGCACCGCAGACGACATCATAAGTGTCGGCAATGCTGCGCATCTCGGGCTTGGCGACCTGCAAAGGCGAAAAATGCTCCGCTGCCGTGCGCCCGATCGCAGTCAGCGCGGGGCCAAGCACATAGGTCTTGTCACTGGTGCGGTAGAGATAGCCGACTTCGACCAGCCCGGTCAGCAGCGCATGGCAGGTCGCCCGGCTGAGCTTGAGCGCGCGCACCAGATCGGTCAGCGCGAAGGCCTGTCCCGGATGGTCGGCAATGAAATTGAGAATGGTGGCCACGCGCCAGACACCGGGGGAGGATCGTGACATGATTTCTTTTTCGCTATTTCGAATTTTGTGGAGTTAGGGGTAAGGGGAAGGAACCGCAAGTAAGAATCTCACGCTCCTCTCCCCTCGCGGGAGAGGATAGCGAGAGCTTGCCACTTCAGTGGCTAGCGAAGCTTGGAGAGGGGGCGGTGGCGCGATACCTCGCCCCCTCTCCAACTTCAGCTAGCGAACAAGTTCGCAAGCTTTCGTATCCTCTCCCGCGAGGGGAGAGGATAGTGAATTGCAATTCTCCTCTGAGGATCAAAGTCCCGATCACCTAAATAATCCCGCGCTCCTGCAGATCGGCAATCCGCTCGTCGCTATATCCCAGCAAATCATGCAGCACTTCGCGGTTGTGCTCGCCCAGCATCGGCGGCGGACGGCGGATGGTGGCGGGGCTGGCCGACATCTGCGCCAAGGGGCTGGCGATCAGATCGACCGAACCGGCAGCGGCATGGGGATGCGGGGTGGTGGCGCGCAGCTTGCGGTATTGGACCTGCGGCTCTTCCCAGACCTCCGGCAGGGTGTTGTATTTCGCTGCTGGAATGCCGACTTCGTCGAACATCGCGAGCAGCTTTGCCACAGTAAACCCCCGGCTCCAGGCGTCGATGATGGCGATGAGCTCGGCCTGGCCAGAACGCGCGCGCTTGAAGTTTGAATCGAAGCGCGGGTCGGTGAACAGTTCGGGCTGCTCCATCAGCACAGTCAGACGGCGATAGTGCTCGTCGGTGCCCGCAGTGAGATAGACGATGCCGTCGCGGCAATGGATCAGATCGGCCGGGCCGCCGCCATTGCCGCCATTGCCCAGGCGCGGCGGGGGAAAGCCGCTGATCAGGTAGTCCTGCATGATATGGCTGATCATCGCCACCGAGGTATCGAGCAGGGCAATGTCGATGAACTGGCCGAGGCCGCTGTTATGGCGATGCATCAGCGCGCCCATGATCGCGAGTGCGGTGTTGTGGCCGGTGATGAAGTCGACCAGGCTCGGCCCGGCCTTGAGCGGCCCCGCGCCGGGCTGGCCATCGGGAATGCCGGTCACCGCCATCATCCCGCCGGTCGCCTGAAACAAGCCGTCGTAGCCGGGCAGGGCAGCCATCGGCCCGGTCTGTCCGTAGCCGGTGACCGAGCAATAGATCAGCCGCGGATTGAGCTGCTTGAGGCTCTCATAGTCGAGGCCGAAGCGCCCCAGATCTCCGACCTTGTAGTTCTCGATCAGCACGTCGGCGGACTTGACCAACGCGCGGATGATCTCCTGCCCCTCGGGCTTGGCATGGTTGAGGGTGATCGAGCGCTTGTTGCGGTTGGAGACGGTGAAGAAGCTGGACTGGCGGGTTTCGATGCCGTCCTTGCCCTCGATCCAGGCGGTGCCATAGCCGCGCCCGTCATCGCCCACCCCGGGGCGCTCGATCTTGATCACGTCCGCGCCGAGGTCGCCAAGGATTTGCGCGCCGACCGGGGCCGCGAACACGCGGGACATGTCGATCACGCGGATGCCGCCCAGGGCAGAGGGAGTGGTGGTCATAGTGCTAATTACATTCGCTTTTCGTGAGGTTGAAATAATCAGGCGTGTCGTTTGGCCTGCGGCTGTTCCTCGAACCGGCCGAGGCCATAGTCGCCTTTGATGGTGGTGCGATGGACGATGCGCTCGACGTCGGGCGGGCAGCCGGTCGCTTCGTGCAGTATACGCCAATTGTCCCAGATCACCATGTCGTCCGGCTGCCAGGTATGGTAATAGGGCTTGATCACCCGCATTGCCTCATCCCAGATTTCGGCGAGCAGTGCGAAGGACTCCTGGCTCTTGTCGCCATCCCGCCCGCGTGCGCCATAGGGCGTCATGTGAAACACCTTTTCGCCGCTCGCGCGTGTCCACAGCGCCGGGTGGATCGAGCAGGGATCGCCCTTGGTGATCTCGTGCAGCGGGCTGGTGTGATGGCGTATCTGCTTGAAGCTCTTGGGCAGGCCGAATTGCTGCTCGGTATAACGCAAGTCGAGGTTGTAATAGACATGCACGCCTTCCATTTTGGCCCGGATGCCTGCGTCCATGTCTTTGTAAATCTGGATGCCGTCGGCAAAGCCGGTGCGGCCGCCCTCGCTGGCGATGATCACCGGGCGCAGCACCCCGGCGCGGTTGAGCTCGTCATTATAGGCATGGTCGAAATGCCACGGCTGCCAGGTCACCAGCTGTTTGCCGTCGATCTCGACGATGGCCATGTCCTCGCCCGCGGTGATGGCGATGACGCCGGTCAGCTTGTCCCGGTCGGCGCGGTCGACACTGGCCACGGGATGGTCCTTGAGCGGCCCGAAGACCTCGCTGATCTCGACCTGCATTTCTGCGGTAGGCTCGACCCCTTCGAAGACGATTACGCCGCGATCTTCGAACAGCTGGTTGAGCCGGGCGCGAACCTCCTTGTCCTTGAGCAGGCTGCGCGTAACCCCGGTGACCCGCGCGCCGAAGGACAGGCTGTCGTCCAGCGGATGGATGGCGAAGGTTGGCATATGATCCTCCTGCGTGGTCGTTTGGGTTGTGCCACTTTGCGGGCATTCTAGATTGTCTTGGCGGGATTGCACAGTGCCTTCCCAACCCTGCTTAGCTAAGCCCCTCCCCTTCAGGGGAGGGGTTGGGGTGGGGCTTGTCGTCCAAGCGCCGCGCCAGCCCGACAAGCCCCACCCCTCGATCCCCTCCCCTGAAGGGGAGGGGAAGAAGAGTCGCCATTCCTGCACTCTGGTATTAGAAGATTCCG
>JAHFPT010000173.1 GCA_023266625.1 Novosphingobium sp.
CGGAATGGGGCCAAGCGGCTTCATGCGGCCAGCTCCAGCTGCAAGCCAGTGCGGTCGATCTTGCCGTTGGGACCAATCGGCATGGCATCGCGCCAGTGAATCTGCCGGGGCTGCATGAAATTCGGTAGCTCCTGCATCAATCTGCGGGGCAATTCGGAAGCGGCATCCGCGCTTCCAGGCGCGGCGCGGACGATCAGATGTACCGCCTGACCAAGCCGCGCGTCGGGCACACCCAGCGCCACGGCCTCGGCCACCAGTCCGGTTGCCAATGCCGCCTCTTCGATCTCCTGCGGGCTGATCCGGTTGCCTGCCGATTTGATCATCGCATCGCGCCGCCCGACAAAATAGAGCAGGTCGCCGCCATCGCGCCTGACCCTATCGCCCGACCACACCGCCATCCCGCCATAGTGCGAGCCAGCGGGAGCCGGGCGGAAGCGTTCGGCAGTCCGCGCCGCATCGCGCCAATAGCCCTGCGCCACCAGCGGCCCGCAATGCACCAGTTCGCCCTCCTCGCCTGCTTCTGCGACTGTGCCATTGTCGCCAATGACGAGAATTTCGGCATGGGGAATTGCCTTGCCGATCGAGGTGGGATGGCTGTCGATCAGCGCGGGATCGAGGAAGGTCGAGCGGAAGGCTTCGGTCAGGCCATACATCGCGAACAACCGCGCCGATGGAAACAACCCCCGCAGACGGCGCACCAGATCGGGGGTCAGTGCCCCGCCGCTGTTGGTCAGTCGCCGCAAGCATGCCCGCGCGGATTCCGGCCAGTCGAGCTCGGCCAGCTGCACCCACAGCGGCGGCACGGCTGCCAGCGTGGTGATCCCATGCCGCTCGACGGCTTTGACGAGATCGCGCGGCGTCAGATAGTCGAGCGGCGCGGCGCTGGCCCCGGCATACCAGGCCGACAGCAGCTGGTTCTGGCCATAGTCGAACGACAGCGGCAAGACCGCGAGCACGCGGTCTTCGGCTTGCAGGCCAAGATAGGAAGCGACACTCTCGGCCCCCAGCCACAGATTGGCATGGCTCAGCATCACCCCTTTGGGCTTCCCGGTCGAGCCACTGGTGTAGAGAATGGCAGCGAGGCTGTCCGGATTGAAGTTGGCCGGATCGGCGCTGGACGGCGCCAGTTCGCTGGCCAGCGCCTCAGCCTGCGCCATTGCATCCGGTTCCGCCAGCAGCGCGCATGGTCCGGGCGCATCGCCTGGCTCAAGGCTGCCCAGCCGCGCGGGCGTGGCGATCAGCAGCGCCGCGCCGCTATCGGCGAGAATATGGGCAACCTGCGCGCGTTTGAGCAGCGGATTGACCGGCACATGCACCAGACCGGCGCGCACGGCGGCGAGCGGCATCAGGCAGGCCAGCTCGCCCTTCGCCACCCAGCTGGCCACCCGCGCGCCCTCATCGGGTACTTGCTTGCGCAGCCAGCCGGCCAGCCGGGAGACACGCGTTCTTAAGTCCTTGAAGCTAAGCGTAGCTTCGCGCAAAACAAGCGCGGGGGCATCGTCCGCTCCCCGAAGCGCGAGATGGTCGAGCGGCCGGATCGTGGTTTGGGGTTCGGCGCGCACTTTGTTTTCGGGCTCCAGTCAGGAAGGGTCGGGCGATTGATCGCCGTCACATATCACGCCGATCTTAAAGAAGTGCAATCCGATCCGCCGCTTGCCCGGCTGCTCGGCGATGGCACGCAGCTGACTCCCTTTGACCGGCTGGCCTGGTGGCAGGGGCTGGTCCGCCATTGTGGCATCGCCCCGCTGCTCGCCGTTGCCAGCGATGGCGATGCCCGTGCGGTCTTGCCGCTGCGCATGTCCGGCAACGGGTTTGAGGCACTTGGCAACTGGTATAGTTTTCAAGTCCGCCCGGTGATTTCGCCGGGAGCGGATGGTGCAGCCTTGCTCGCCGCGATTGCCCGCGATCTGCCCGCGCGCCGGATTTCTCTCGTCGGCATCCCCGGTGAAGATGGCAGCGTGGATCAACTCTGCGCCGCCTTCCGTAGTGAAGGATGGGTTGTTTTTTCAGTAGTTTGTGATATAAACCACATCCTTCACCTGAATAACCGCAGTTACGCCGAATATCTCGCCACGCGCCCCGGCGCATTGCGCACGACACTCAAGCGCAAATCGGCGAAGGTCGAATGCCGGGTTCTCGATCACTTCGACGCCGCCGTCTGGGCGGACTATGAGACGATCTACGCCAGCAGCTGGAAACCCGCCGAAGGCTCGCCCGCCTTCCTGCGCGACTTTGCCGAGGCCGAAGGCGCGGCGGGGCGGCTGCGGCTTGGCATTGCCAGTGCCGATGGCCGCGCGGTTGCCGCCCAGCTGTGGACGGTCGACGGCAATACCGCATTTATCCACAAGCTTGCCCACCTTGAAGAGGCAAAGCCGCTGTCGCCGGGATCGGTGCTGAGCGCAGCGCTGTTTGCCCATGTCATCGATAGCGACCGGGTCGCGACCGTTGACTTTGGCACAGGCGACGACGGCTACAAGCGCGACTGGATGGAAGAGGCGCGCCCGCGCTACCGGCTCGACATGTTCCGCCCCGGCCATCCCGCCAATTGGCCCGCTATCGTCCGCAACTTCGCCAGCCGCCTTGCCCCCCGGGGCAAGCATGGCTAGAGGGCGCGCGAATGCCGCACCCGCAGCTATGGGATCGAAATGCGCCACACTACCGACCGCCTGCTTCGCAAGATCCTCACCGAGGTGCTCGCCCTCAAGCCGGGCCAGGCCGATGACTTCACGGGTGAAACCGGGCTGTTCGGCCATCTTCCCGAGCTCGATTCGATGGCGGTCGCCGGGCTGCTCACCGAAATGGAAGACCGGCTCGATATCGTCATCGAGGATGACGAGATCGATGGCGAGCTGCTCGAAAGCTTCGGATCGCTGCTCGCCTTTGCCCGTGCCAAGCGCGGCCCAAATGCAACCGGGGACGCATAATTGACTCCTGCACTCTGGCCTTGCCCGCTGCCAGACGGCGGCATGGCCCAGGAAATGGTGCTGACCTTCGATCAATTACGCCGCTGGCGGCTGCTGATCGTGCCGGCGCTGTTCGAAGAATCCAACCGCATGCGGCGTTTCACCGCCGAGGTGATGCGGCGGCTCGATAACGCCGGGGTCGATAGCTTCCTGCCCGATCTGCCCGGCTGCAACGAAAGCCTGCAAGCTCTGGAAGTGCAGACGCCCGAGACATGGCGCGCAGCTGTAGCGGCAGCAGCCGTGCATTTTCGCGCCAGCCATGTGCTGGGCATCCGCGGCGGCGCATTGCTGCTACCAGTTGAGCGACCTGGCTGGCGCTATGCCCCGGTCAATGGCGCCAGCGTGCTGCGCCAGCTGCTGCGCGCGCGCATTCTCACTGCGCGTGAGGCAGGCGTTGCCGAAACACAGGAAGCGCTGCTTGCCGAGGGCATCGAACAGGGGCTGGAACTCGCCGGCTACCGGCTCGGTGCCGGGTTTATTTCCGAGTTTCAGTCGCTGACACCGGCGGTCTCTGCCTCGGTCTCGGAAATCGAGCAGGAGCTGCTGGGCGGCGGCGGCCTGTGGCTGCGGGCCGAGCCCGGTGAGGACCGGGCGCAGGCCGATGCGCTGGCTGCAATTGTCGCCATCGGGATCAAGTCATGAGCCGTCGGCACCTCACCTTCGCTTGCGAAGGATCGACACTCGCCGCGACACTCGACGAGGGCGATGCGACAACCGGGCTTCTGGTCGTGTCCGGGGGAAACGAATTGCGCTCGGGTGCTTGGGGTGGGCAAGCGCAGCTGGCGGCGCACCTTGCCGCAGCGGGCTTCCCGACCTTTCGCTTCGACCGGCGCGGTGTCGGCGACAGCGAGGGGCCGAATGGTGAGTTCCGCACCAGCGCGCCCGATATTGCTGCCGCCCTCGCCGCTTTTCGCAAGGCCTGCCCACAGCTTACGCGGGTCGCCGCAATGGGCAATTGCGACGCGGCGAGCGCCTTGATGCTGGCACAGGGTGCGGGCTGCGATGCGCTGATCCTGACCAACCCCTGGACCATCGAGGACGATGCCGCCGCCCCGCCGCCCGAAGCACTGCGCGGCCATTACCGCCAGCGGCTGGCGAATCCGGCGGCGCTTAAACGCCTGTTGCGTGGCGAAGTGAAATTGGGCGCGCTATTCGCCAGCCTGCTACGTGCCCTGCGCCCGGCTCCGCCGCCGACGGGATTGGCGCAGGACATGGCGGCGGGGATAGCGGGCTTCGCCGGGCCAGCCAGCTTCCTGCTCGCCGGGCGCGACCGCACCGCGCAGGCCTTTGTGGCGGCCTGGCAGAAGGGCGACCCGCGAATTCGCAGCTGCGAGGTAGCGTCGCACAGCTTCGTCGAACCGCAGGCGCGTGAGTGGCTGGCGAAACGTGTGCTGGAGGTGCTGCGGGGCTGAGGTCTGCGCGACATCCTTCGACAAGCTCAGGATGAGCGGAGTTTGAGTTTTCCTCTTTTTTATCTTTGCGTAATGTCCAAAGGCCCGCTCGTCCTGAGCTTGTCGAAGGACACTAGCCGCACTTCCCCGGTAGCTTTTACCCCGCCACTTTCTCTTTCGCCGCCGCGAACTCCCGCTCCGCGAGGAACCGCTCGGCATCGAGCGCGGCCATGCAGCCGGTGCCCGCCGCCGTCACGGCCTGACGATAGATATGATCCATGACATCGCCGCAGGCAAAGACGCCGGGGATGGCCGTCTTGGGCGTGCCGGGCTCGACCAGCAGATAGCCGCCATCGTCCATCGCCAGCTGGCCCTTGAACAGCTCGGTTGCCGGGGCATGGCCGATGGCGACGAAGGCACCATCCGTTTCGATTTCGCTGGCCGCACCAGTGACGGTGTCGGTCAAGGCCACCCCGGTCAGCCCGCCCGCCAGCGGATCGCCGAGGAAGCGGTCGACCTTCTTGTTCCACACCACACTGATCTTCGGATTGGCGAACAGCCGGTCTTGCAGAATCTTTTCCGAACGCAGCGAATCGCGGCGGTGGATCAGTGTCACATCGGGCGAATGGTTGGTCAGGTAGAGCGCCTCTTCGACCGCCGTATTGCCGCCACCGATCACCACCACCTTCTTCCCGCGATAGAAGAAGCCGTCGCAAGTGGCGCAGGCCGAGACGCCCTTGCCGCCGAGCTGCTCCTCGCCGGGAACGCCCAGCCATTTGGCCTGAGCGCCAGTGGCAATCACCAGAGTCTCGCCTTCATAGACATCGCCGCCGTCGCCCACTGCGCGAAAGGCCATTCCTTGTTTTCCGGCCCCGGACAGGTCGACCGAGGTAATCGTGTCCCACAGCATCCGCGTGCCGACATGCTCGGCCTGGGCCTGCATTTCCTGCATCAGCCAGGGCCCCTGGATGACCTCGCGGAAGCCGGGATAATTCTCGACGTCTGTGGTGATCGTCAGTTGCCCGCCGGGTTGCAGCCCCTGCACGACAATCGGCTCCAGCCCGGCGCGTGCGCCATAGATTGCCGCCGAAAGCCCGGCCGGACCGGAACCAATGATGAGCATGCGGGTAGTGTGGGTCGTCATTCACCAGCTCCAGTTCGGTGGGGCAAATAGAAGCGGGAAGCGG
The DNA here is from genome assembly GCA_023266625.1 of Novosphingobium sp. Lineage (GTDB taxonomy): Bacteria > Pseudomonadota > Alphaproteobacteria > Sphingomonadales > Sphingomonadaceae > Novosphingobium. The sequence continues at coordinate 5,542 of JAHFPT010000173.1, forward strand.
AGATTGCCAGCCCAAGCCGGGCGAATTTTCTGTTTTGACCGGCATCAAGGAAATTTGCGCAGCGGGCTTGTATTTGCGAATGGATCGCATTAGCTGCCAAAGATAAAGGATCCACGTGAAAAAATTACTATGCGGTGCGGCTCTGGCCCTTGCCGTTCCTACCCCTGCCTTTGCCGCGCCCGGCCTTGGTGCAGAAGTCTATGGCGCCACGGTGGAAGCGCATGAAATCGAACTCGAAGCGCGTTACGGACGGTTGACCGGGGGACCGGATGGCGGCGGCGACAATGCGCGATTCGAAGCAGCCTACGGGGTTACCGGCAATCTCAAACTCGCCACCGTGGTCGAGCTTGAGCGTGATCCAGGCGGCCCGCGCAAGGCCACGCATCTCGGCTTCGAAGCGGTCTATCACCTTGGCAAGGTCGCGGGCATCGACGTCGCCGCCTATCAGGAATTCGAGATCGGCCTCAATGGCGACCATAGCGGCAGCGAGACCAAGCTGCTGCTCGAAAAGCGCACCGGCCCGTGGGACATCCGCTTCAACCTGATCGGCGAAAAGCCGTTCGACAGCCATGAATCGCTTGAACTCGGCTATGCCGCCAGCGCCGATGTCGCGGTGGCACGCCGGTTGCGCCTGGGCGTCACCGCCTTCGGCGATCTTGGCACTTTCAGCCACTTCGGCCCCGCCGCCGAGCATTATGCCGGCCCGGTTGCAAAGTTTCGCTTCCCCCGGGCCGATCCCGATGGCGATGGCGATGACGACGGGGGTTTCGTGATCGAGGCCGGCTATTTGTTCGCTGTCGGCGCAACCAGCCACCAGACCAATGGTCAGTTCCGCCTGAACCTCGAACTGGAGATGTGATCGCCGATGTTGTTTCGCGACGGTGATTGACGGGGCTTCGCAGTGCAGGCAAGCGACGCCGATGCAACTCGCCGGACCAACCTCGCAAAGCTTCTTCTCGCAGCGCCTGCGGCTGCACTATGCCGATTGGGGTAATCCCGACGCCCCTCCCCTGATTCTCCAGCATGGCGGGCGCGACCATTGCCGCAGCTGGGACTGGGTGGCGCAGGAGCTGCGTCACGACTGGCATATCATTGCCCCCGATCTGCGCGGCCATGGCGACAGCGCATGGTCGCCGGACGGCAATTACACGATGGATTCACTCGTCTACGACTTCGCGCAACTGGTGCACACCCTGGGTCACGATCAGGTAACTATCGTCGCCCATTCCCTTGGCGGCGGCGTGGCCACGCGGTTCTGTGGGCTCTATCCCGAAAAGATCCGCCGACTGGTCAACATCGAAGGACTCGGCCCATCGCCCGAAAAACGCTTTGAACGAGAGGCATTGGGCACGGCTCAACGGCTGCGCGGCTGGATCGCCGACAAGCGCAAGGCCGCCGGCCGCGTGCCGCGCCGCTATGATTCGCTGGAGGCCGCCTTCGCCCGGATGAAGGAGGAGAACAGCTTCCTCAGCGAGGATCAGGCGCGCCACCTCACCATTCATGGCGTGATTCGCAACGAGGACGGCACCTTCAGCTGGAAGTTCGACAACTATCTCAATGTCTGGTCGGTGAGCGACCTTGCCTTCAGCGAGCAGGAAAAGCTGTGGCAGGCGATCACCTGCCCGGTGCTGTTGCTTTATGGCGCCGACAGCTGGGCCTCCAACCCCGTGCTCGACGGACGGGCGAAGAATTTCTCGACGGCGCGGGTGGTGGAATACGAGAAGGCCGGGCACTGGCTGCACCACGACCAGTTCGAGCGGTTTGTCGGGGAGTTGCGGGGGTTTCTATAAGTTACTGAAAAAGAAAGTTATATCGCACGAAGACACGAAGGCACGAAGGGTTCACGCGGAGCCGCAGGCTCTCTAAATAGTCGCAACCCAGCGAAACACGATAGCTTTCAATGGCAAAGCGGCTTCGCCGCAATTCACAACCTCTTCGTGGCTTCGTGCGAGAATCCTTTTCTACCCCTCGACCAGCTGCTCCCGCAATTTCGCGCGCAGCGCCGCATCCACCCCCAGGACATCCCGCAAATAGCCATCAATCGAACCATGCTTCTCGCCGATCATGGCGAAGGCAGATTCGAGATATTCCGGTTCCACCCCCATAATCACCCGCAGGATTTCGGGGTCCATCCGGCGGGCGACGGCCTTGATCGTCTCCGCCCCGGCAGCGATCCGTGCTTCGACATCGCCCGCCGTGTTGGTCAGCATATAGTCGGCGATGACATCGTCGCGGTGCACGCCCGCTGCCAGCTGGATCATGGCAACGGCGATGCCGGTGCGATCCTTTCCCGCCATGCAATTGACCAGACTCGGCCCCTGCCCCGCTGCCAGTACTCCCAGATAGCGCCGCATCATCGCGATCAGCTCGGGTCGGAAGGCGATAGCGCCATAGTTGCGCCGCATGCCTTCGCGGACCGAGGCGGCATCGCGCTGCCGGGTGGTTGCAGCAGCAGCGACATGCGGCGCGGCGATGACCGTCGGATCCTCGCTGAGATAAATTGCGGCGGTAAAACCATCCGGGCGGCGGCACGGATGCGTCTCGCGCTCTTTCGACGAGCGCAGATCGAAGACATCGGCGAGGCCGAGCGCGGCAATCCGTGCAAGATCGGCATCGCTTGCGCCGAAATGCTGGCCCGAGCGCCACAAATGCCCGCGCTTCAGCCGCCCGCCCCCGGCCACCGCATAGCCGCCGAAGTCGCGGAAATTGTGGACGCCTTCGAGCATCAGAACCCGCTCTTCATCCATCACTTTCGACTCGCCCATGCTGCTCAGCCCTCGATCAAACGCTGGCGCAGCCGTTCGCGGGCAGCGGCATCGACGTCAAGCGCTTCGGCCAGAAAAGCATCGAGCGAGCCATGGCGCTTCGCAGCCGCAGCGAGCGCCGCATCGAGGAAGCTCTCGTCGACCCCCATCAGCACCCGCGACGCCGCCTCGCCGATCTTCGCATAGGCCCCTTCGCGCGGTGCTGACAGCATCGCTGCGATCCGGGCTTCGTTGTTCCCGGCGGTCTGGGTCATCATGTAGTCTGCGATGATGTCATCGCGGTGGACGCCGAGCGCATGATGGACCAGCGCGACGGCAATGCCGGTGCGGTCCTTGCCGGCATGGCAATTCACCAGGCTCGCGCCTTCGCGATGGCCAAGCACGGCAAGCAGCTGACGCATCAGCGAAACGAGGCTGGGACGGAACACGATCTCGGCATACATCCCCTGCATTGCCGCCCGCGCGCCCTCGGCGTCGAGCACAGCGGCGGCGGCCTCGACATGCGGGGCGAGGCCTGCGGTCTCGCCATCGAAATGGATCACCTCGGCAGCAAAGCCCGCCGGACGCGGACAGGGGCTGGCCAGCCGCTCGCTGCTGCCGCGCAGATCGACGACCGTGGTCAGCGCCAGGGCACCGATCTTTTCCAGATCGTCGCTGGTCGCGGCACGATGCTGGCCCGAGCGCCACAGCACCCCGCGCCGGACGCGCCCGCCGCCCGCCGCCGCATAGCCGCCATAGTCGCGGAAATTATGGACGCCCTGCAGCTCCAGTACCCGGTCACCATGCATCGCCGACAACTTCCCCTTATTGATACTAGCCATGCTTAGTATCGCCGGATTGCTACGGATAGAAGAAACTGCATCGCCTGAGCCGGATGGTGCAAGAGAGGCGTTTGAGTTATGCTGGGCAGAAGCTGTGAGGATGGCGCAATGGCCCTGAAGACAATCGACCTGACCCCCTGCATCGGCTCCATGGTCGAAACCGATGTCGCAACGCTGGTCAGCGGCGCGGCATCCGCCGAGATTTGCGAACTGGTGCAAAGCCGGGGCGTGCTGGTGATTCGCGGCCTCGACATGGATGACGAGACGCAGCTCGCCTTCACCCGCACGCTGGGGCCGGTACTTGATGAGAAATCGGGTGAGGTTTACAAGGTAACTTACGACCCACGCGAGAGTCCGCAGCTCTATTTCTATACGCCGGGCAACTTTTTCTGGCATATCGACCGCACCGACAGCCAGATGCCGCCGTTCATCTCCATGCTGAACGCCAGGCGCCTGTCGGACACGGGCGGCGATACCTCCTTTGCCAATACCTATGCGGCCTACGAAGAGCTGCCCGAGGCGGACAAGGCCCTGATCGAAGACCTGCAGGTGGTGCACAAGGTCGAAGCCTCGTACCGTTTCGTACCCAATCTGTCCGACGAACAAATCGCCGCCTTCCGCGCGCATGAGCCCAAAGTGCACCCGCTGGTCTGGCGGCATCGCAATGGACGCAAATCGCTGATCACAAGCACTTCGGGAATCGAAGTGATCGGCATGGCCGCAGCCGAAGCCGAGGCGCTGCTGCAGCGGATGATCGACTGGGCGACCCAGCCGCAATTCGTCTATCGCCACCGCTGGCAGCTGGGCGACATTGTCATGTGGGACAATACCGGCACAATGCACAAGGCCGAGCCCTATGGCGAAGAAAGCGGGCGTTTGCTCCACAGGACAACGGTTCTGGGCGACGAGCCGTTCGATCCGGAGCGGACGCTGGCTGCCTGACCGCTTACCCTCCGCTCAGCAATTGCACCCCCCAGTCCCGCTCAAAGACATAGAGCAGCAGCCGCGCCGCCTCGCCGCGCTCGCCAGTCAGCCCGCCATCGCGCTCGATCAGCAGCCGCGCGTCGTCATGGGCGAGCGGCAGCAGACGGGTGATCTGTTCGAGGCTGGCGATGCGGAACGGCGTATCGCCCGATTGCCGCGTGCCCAGCAGTTCCCCGCCGCCGCGCAGTCGCAGATCCTCCTCGGCGAGACGAAAGCCGTCCTGCGTTTCGCGCATCAGCGCCAGCCGCTCGCGCGAGGTCTCCGACAGAGCGCTCCCGCGCAGCAGCAGGCAGGTGCTCTTGCCCTCGCCGCGCCCGACCCGCCCGCGCAGCTGGTGGAGCTGAGCCAGACCGAAGCGCTCGGCCTGTTCGATCACCATCAGCGTCGCACCCGGCACATCGACCCCGACTTCGATCACAGTGGTGGCGACTAGCAGCCTCGCCTCACCCCGGACGAAGCGCTCCATGGCCGCGTCCTTGATCTCGGGCTTGAGCTGGCCGTGGACCAGCACCACCTGCTCGCCGAAGCGCAGCTTCATTTCGGCATAGCGCGCTTCGGCGGCAGCGATATCGTCCACCTCGCTTTCGCGAACCATCGGGCAGACCCAATAGGCTTGCTGGCCGGATTCCAGATGCCGCGCCAGCGCCCCGACGACATCGGCCATTCGTTCCACGGCAACGACCCGCGTGTCGATCGGCTGTCGCCCCGGCGGCATTTCGTCGAGCCGGGAAACGTCCATCTCGCCATATTGCGCCAGCGTCAGCGTGCGCGGGATCGGGGTGGCGGTCATCGCCAGGCAATGCGGCGTGCGCCTG
>JAHFPT010000369.1 GCA_023266625.1 Novosphingobium sp.
ATGCCATCGGCGATGTCACCCACCTCTCCAAGATCTTCCCCAAGATCCTCGCCCGCCTGCGCAAGACCGGGCGCGGCGAATGGCTCGATGCCGAGATGGAAAAGCTCGCCGATCCGGAGAACTACCGCAACGATCCGGAAAAAGCCTGGCGGCGAATCAAGGCGGCGGGGCGCAATCCCGGCGTGCTCGGGCGGCTGAAAGCGCTGGGTGCCTGGCGCGAGCTGGAGGCACAGGACAAGAACATCCCACGCGGCCGGATTGTCCGCGACGAAACCCTCGCCGACATCGCCAGCCACCCGCCCAAGACGCAAGCTGACCTCGCCAAGGTGCGCGGGCTATCGGCTGGCTGGCGCGACAACGAGATCGGCAAACGGCTGATGGCAGTGCTGGAAGCCGCGATGCCGCTGACCGAAGACGAGATGCCGCCGCGCGCGGCCAAGGGTGCGCCGCTGGGCAAGGAAGGGGCGCTGGTTGCGGACCTGCTCAAGCTGCTGCTCAAGATCCGCAGCCGCGAAATCGACGTGGCCTCCCGCCTGATGGCGCGCAGCGAGGAGCTAGAGCTGCTTGCTGCCGGAGTGCGCAAGAATCTGGCGATCCTGGAGGGCTGGCGCTTCCAGCAGTTCGGCCAAGATGCGCTCGATCTGGTCGAGGGGAAAATGGCTTTTGCCGTGGTGAACGGCAAGCTCAAGATGACGCATGTTGACGATGTTCCGGAACAAGTGGATTAGGCAAGCTCTGCCACTTCAAAACCGTTCTGGGAGATCAGCAATGACCGATCCCGCCCAAAAACTCGAAGCGATTGCACTGTATTGCGAACAAGCTGCCGCGAGTTCGCGCAAGTTCAGCCGCAGTCACTACTACGTCAACTACGGTTTGATGATCGCCTCCCTTGCGGGCAGCGTCGGCGCGGCAGTGCTGGCATTCTGGGACGGAATCGAAGTTAAGCTGATTGGTTTGGTTGCCCTGCTTCCGGCAATCTGCTCCAGCGTCGTTAGTCAGCTTCGCTTAGCTGAGAAGGGCAATTGGCACTTCCGCCGCAAGCACGCGATGGATCGCCTCGCGCGCGACTTCCGGCTGGCGAGTCTGCGTAATCCGGATTGGGAGGCGGTCGAGGCCGCGAACACCAAGCTGGCTGAGCTTGAGGAGCGTCTTGAGGGCGATTGGGATACGACTCTCGCCTTTCGCTTCCAGTCGGGCGATATCGTCGCGCGTGGGCCTCCAGGCTCCGGCATTTCAGGCTAGACAATGACCGTCTACCACCCCACCCTCAAGCAGCTGCAATACCTCGTCGCTCTGCACGAACACGGCCATTTCGGCCGCGCGGCGGACGGCTGCTTTGTCTCGCAATCGACCCTCTCGGCAGGCCTGCGCGACCTTGAAACCCTGCTCGGGGTGGTGCTGGTCGAGCGGACCAAGCGCGTGGTGCGGTTTACGCCGCTGGGCAATGCAGTGGTCGCCAAGGCGCACCGCATCCTGCGCGAGGCGGAGGAGCTTTCCGATCTCGTCCAGTCGAGCGGCCAGCCGCTGTCGGGCGAAATGCGGATGAGCGTGATCCCGACGATCGCGCCCTTCCTGCTTCCCCGCATGCTGCCCCGCCTGCGCCGCGAGCGCCCGGCACTCAAGCTGTTCCTGCGCGAAGAACCCAGCGCTGCCGCCATGGAATCACTGCATCACGGGCGCGCCGATTGCGTGCTGCTGGCCCTGCCCTATCCCACCGGCGAGGTGGAGAAGGAAACCATTGAGCTCGACGCCTTCTTCGTCGCCTTCCCCAAGGACGATCCCCGCGATCCTCCCGATGAAGTGCCGCCCTCGCTGATCGACGAGAACCGGCTGCTGCTGCTTGAGGACGGACATTGCCTCAAGGACCAGGTTCTCGCGGCCTGCAACCGGCCCGAACTGCGTGCCAGCGCGACGATGATCGGCACTTCGCTGCACACGCTGGTGCAGATGGTCGATAATGGGCTGGGGCTGACCATGCTGCCCGAAATGGCGCTGGATGCCGGGATATTGAACGGCACCAATGTCGTCGCGCGGCCGCTCAAGGCCGCCAACGCCAACCGCGAGATTGCGCTGGTGTGGCGCAAGAATTCGCCGCGCTCTGAGGAGTTCAGGCTATTGGCGGAGGAATTGCGGACGGGCTGACCGGGGGCATTGGTCGACGATTCGTTAGGGATTGATCCGCTATGGCTGGCGAACCGCTCGGCCGGTCTGCAACCGGCACCAGAACAACCAGAGGACTCGCGTGACCCAGGAAAGCTTCGAGCTGGAATGTGACCGGCTATCGCATGTCGTCGATGCGACCCAGTTCGAGCGTCTGCGCTGGGCCAGGACCGAAGGTCCGATGCTCGCGCGCCTGGTCACTCTGCTCCACTCCGCGCTCGACGGACGCGAGGATTTCGAACTGGCCGAGGAAGGGACAACCGGCGCGGTCAAGCGCTTCATCCTGAAAGTGCACAGCAACCGCGTCATGGCCATTGTCATCGGCCTCGACCATGGCCGGGCAGTCGTGGGCGCGGAACCGATCGAGCGGAGCAAGTACCGGCTCTCGGACCCAAGCCCGCTTTCCGACGATTTCAGTGTCATCGACGAGCAATGGATGGCGAGCGCCCTGCGGAACCTGTTCGGCCGGGTGCAGCAGTAAGGCAAGCCAGCTTGCCAAATTCTAAATCACCCACCCCAAACCCGCTCACCCTGAGCTTGTCGAAGGGCTGCACTTTTCTTCGCCCCACGCACCCAACCTCAAGAACAAGGACAACCCTTCGACAAGCTCAGGGCGAGCGGATTCTTTGTCTCGGATTATTGGATCGCCTCGGTTAGCGCAATCAGGCGAACGCCTCTTCGCCCTCCAGCTTGGTGCGGTGCATCAGCCTGCCGCTGTTGTGATCATAGGGCAGCGCGCGGTGCATGGTGCCGGTGTTGTCCCAGATCACCATGTCACCCAGGCTCCAGCTATGACGATAGCAGAACTGCGGGCTGGTAGCCCAGTCGCGCAGGCGCACCAGCAGAGCCTCGCTCGACGTGATGTCCATGCCTTCGACCTGCAGCGCGGTGCAACCCAGCACCAGCGACTTGCGGCCTGTGCGGTGCTTCCACACCAGCGGCAGCGTATTGGAACCGCGCGCCATCAGCATCTTGAGCCGGTCATAGCTCGGCTCGGGATCGTGATAGAGCTGGGAACGCCACATGGCGTGAGCCACTTTCAAAGTACCAAGATGCGCCTTCTCGTCTTCGGGTAGGTCATCGTAAGCGGCATAAGTATTGCAGAAATCGGTCTCACCACCCTCTTTCGCCAACGCTCGC
>JAHFPT010000370.1 GCA_023266625.1 Novosphingobium sp.
GCTGCCGGTGACTGACGGCATGGCGGCAGACCGGGCGGTGGTGTTGGCGAATGGCGATGATGGTCTGTGCTTGTATCTGGTCGATCTGACCGGGCCGGGGGTGACGCGCGAATTTGTCTCGACGCTCGACCCGACTCGGGGCGCGGCGCGGATCAGCTTCGATCAGGCCCCAGCGCAGCCAATGCTTAGCGGGGATGGGCCCGATCAACTCGCCCGCATTTACGACCGCGCCGCGATCCTCCTCGCCTTCGAGCAGCTTGGCGGGGCCGACCGGGCGCTGGAAATGGCACGCGATTATGCGCTGGAACGCTATGCCTTCGGCCGCCCGATCGGCTCCTATCAGGCGATCAAGCACAAGCTGGCGGATGTGTTCGTGCGCAATGAAGTTGCCCGCGCCAATGCCTATTACGGGGCCTGGGCGCTTGCCAGCGATGCGCCGGAACTGGCCCTGGCTGCCGCTGCCGCGCGGGTATCTGCCAGCGCCGCCTATTATCTGGCCGCGAAGGAAAACATCCAGACCCACGGCGGCATCGGCTTCACCTGGGAGGCCGATTGCCATTTCTTTTACCGCCGCGCGAAACATCTGGGCCTGATCATCGGCGCCCCGCGCGACTGGAAGCGGCGGCTGGCCGACCGGCTGGAAGCGCGGCTTGCGGCGGAGGCCCAACTCTTAGCGGAGGAGACTCCATGAACTTCGAGGACAATCCTGCCGAAGCCACGTACCGGGCCAGGGTCCGCGACTGGATTGCGGCCCATCGCCCCGACATGTCTGGCCTTGCCCCGGAGGAAAACCGCAACTGGCATCCGGCCCACAAGGACGTTGCGCGGCTCTGGCAGGCGACCAAGGCTGACGCCGGCTACGCCTGCATCTCATGGCCGAAGGAGCGCGGCGGGGGCGGGGGCACGCAGATCGAGGAAGCAATCTTCAATCAGGAAGAGGCCCGCGCCGGCATCCAGTTCACCTATTTCATGACCGGGCTGCACATGCTGCTGCCTGCACTGATGGAGTTCAGTTCCGATGCGGCATCGTTGGCCCGGGTTCCCCCTGCGGTGCGCGGCGAGGAAATCTGGTGCCAGCTGTTCTCCGAGCCTTCCAGCGGCTCGGATTCGGCGGGCATCCGCACTGCCGCGGTCAGGGATGGCCCAGGAGATAATGGCGACTGGGTGATCAACGGTCAGAAGGTGTGGAACAGCGGCGCGCAGATTGCCGATTATGGCATGCTTATCACCCGCACCGACCCCGATGTGCCTAAACACAAGGGGCTGACCGCATTCTGGCTCGACATGAAGACACCCGGCGTCGAGGTTCGCTCGATCCGGATGATGTCGGGCGATAATGAGCTCAACGAGGTGTTTCTCACCGATGTCCGCATCCCCGACAACCAGCGGGTCGGCGAGGCAGGGGGCGGCTGGAAGGTGGTGATCTCCACCCTGATGAATGAGCGCGCGTCGCTGGGTACGGGCACCGGGCTGGGCTGGCGCGATATCATGGCGCTGGCCCGGCAGACCCCTTCCTGGGACGGCACCGCGCTCGACGATCCTGCCTTCCGCGAATGGCTCGCCGATCTCTATGTCGATGCCGAGGCGATCCGGCTGCTCAGTTTCCGCACGCTGACCGCGCTGTCGCATGGCAAGACGCCGGGGCCGGAGGGCTCGGCGGGCAAGTTGCTGTGGTCGGGGTTGGGAGGCAATCTCTCTAGCCAGGCACTCGATATTCTGGACCATGCCGGGCTGCTCGACGATCCGAATGTGGCACCGATGAACGGCAGCTTCCAGCATCGCTTCCTGTGGGCACCGGGGTTGCGGCTGGGCGGCGGGACGGATGAGATCATGAAGAATATCATTGCCGAGCGCGTGCTCGGCCTGCCCGGCGATGTCCGGGTGGACAAGGATGTGCCTTTCCGCGAGATTCCGCGTGGGCGGTAAATGGTGTCACTTCAGTCATTCGTCATTGCGAGCGCCGAAGGTGCGCGGCAATCCAGGGCGGCCCGCGCGGCCCTGGATTGCTGCGCTTCGCTCGCAATGACGAGGCTTTTTGGGGTATGGTTGCGCTTGGATTTTGGTTTGGCGCGGTAACGACGGAGGACGTCATGAGTAAATTCCAAGGCCCCGATCGCGGCTATGCCAGCCTGCCGATCCCCTTCGGCTGGTTCGCCGTCGCCATGTCGGACGAGATCGCGCGCGGCGATATTCGCACGCTCAAATATTTCGGCACCGAAATTGTCGTCTGGCGCGGCGAGGATGGCGCGATCAACGCGGTCGATCCCTATTGCCCGCACCTCGGCGCGCATCTCGGGGTGAACAGCTCGGTGCAGGGCAACGATCTGCGCTGCGCCTATCACCACTGGAAGTTCAACGGCGGCGGGCAAGTTACCGACATCCCCTACAACAAGGACATCCCGCCCCAGCTCAAACGCGGTTGCCTGCCGACCTGGCCGGTCGAGGAGAAGGACGGGGTGGTCTATGTCTGGAATCACCCGAAGAAGGCTGCGCCGAAATGGGAGCTTGCTGGACTTCCGGACTGTCCGGACGGCGACTGGGTGGAAGGCGAGCGGCACGAATGGCTGATCGACATCCACGCCCAGGAAATCACCGAAAACGGCCAGGATTACAAACATTTCAATGCCGTCCACGGCGTGCAGGGACCGCCCGAGGGCGATTTCACGCTCGATGGCTGGGTGCGGCGCAACACCGTGACCGCCGAAATGGTCACCCCGCGCGGGCCGATGACCGGGATCATCGACGCCATCGCCACTGGTCCCGGCCAGTCGATCACCGAGTTTATCGACGTCTGCCATGTCGTCATGTCGCAGCAGGTGTCGCCGATTGACGCCGAGCACACCCATCTGCGCTGGCAGCTCTATCACCCGGCGGGGATCAGCGATGGCAAGATGCGCGTTACCAGGGCGCGGATGCGCGATCTCGTCCGCCAAGTAAACCAGGACATTCCGATCTGGAACAACAAGATCTACCGCACCGAGCCGCTGCTGGTGAAGGGCGATGGGCCGATGCTGGCCTATCGGCGGCAATATGCGCGGTTTTATCAGTTCGATGATGTCGAGCCGGAGGGGATGGCGGCCTGATAAATAGGATTAAATAGGGACAGTCCCTATTTAATTGGCGCAGCGCTGCCCCCGCTGACGAATGCGGGATAACGTCAAAGGAAAAACCGCAAGCGGACGGGCGGAACCGGCACTGGGTTGCCTGAACCTTACAGGCTTGGTTTCGCGTGACTTTCCTGCGAATGGCTGGCGATTTCCACGCGGATGCTCTCGCCTGCTCGGCCCTGTGTGCGAG
>JAHFPT010000174.1 GCA_023266625.1 Novosphingobium sp.
AGGAGGCCGGCCGCATCGTGCTGCTGCTGGATTAGGCGCTTGACGCAATCTCCCCCTCCCCTTCAGGGGAGGGGGCCGGGGGGTGGGGCTTGTCTTTCATGCGATTCGTTGCAGGTTCCTTACAGCCCCCACCCCAACCCCTCCCCTGAAGGGGAGGGGCTTTAGAACGGGAGCGAAAACCATGCCGACAATCGCCGAGCACAAGAAGGAAGCCGAAGCCCACGTCCTCTACGAAAAGGACAAGGCCACCAAAATCGCTACGATCACCTTCAAGCGGCAGGAAAAGCATAACACCGCCACCATCGGCATGCGCGCCCGCTTCGGCGAATTGGTGTTCAAGGCCAATATCGACGACGATGTGAAAGTGCTGGTGATCCGCGGCGAGGGCGATAATCTCGGCTCCGGCGGCGATCTCAACGAGCACGGCGACCTCTATCTCAATCCGCAGCCAGGCGACGGCTTTCTGGACGATCTCGAGATCGACGACCCGGACGTGAAATACCCGCCGGTTGGCAGCTATCGCTATCTGCATGGCCTCACCGACTATTACGCCAAGGCGCGTTCGGGCAACCGGTCGCTGCAGGAATTCAAGAAGATCAGCATCGTCGAGGCCAAAGGCTATTGCTATGGCTGGCACTTCTACATTTGCGCCGATGCCGACATCATTGTCGCCTCGGACGATGCGCTGTTCGGCCACCCCTCGTTCCGTTACGCCGGTTGGGGCCCGCGCATGTGGCAGTGGCTGGAGACCGTCGGTCTGCGTGCCTTTTCCGAAATGCTGTTTACCGGACGGCCGTTTACCGCGCAAGAAATGTACACCGCCAACCGCTTCGTCAATTCCGTCGTCCCGCGCGATCAGCTGGAAGCGGAAACCGCCAAATATGCCCACGCCTGCTCGATCACCCGGCCTAACGACGTGGTTGTCGCGCAGAAGACCTTCATCGAGGCCTACAAGCAATATCGCGGCGAATATTTCGGCAGTCTGATGACCGGCTGGCTCGAAGGCATGTTGCCGCTGATGAAAGACGACCGCCCGAGCGACGTCAATCTCGGTAAGGACAGCACCTTCGAGCAAGGCATCGGGCAGGTGGTGAAGAGCAACGACCTGAACTACCCGGCGGGCTGGCGGCTGTCGAAGAAGGGGCGCGAGAGCAACGAGGGGTAGGGGAAAGGCGTGCTTGCCTCTCTCTTCATCCCCTTGCGTCGCCGCGCCGGTTCGCCGATGGTAGGCTTTCTATTCAACCTATTCAACGCCGGGAGAATGTCATGGCCAAATGCAAGCTTGTCGCGCTCACCACCCCACTGCCGGGCAAGGAGGCAGAGTTCCACGACTGGTATCAAAACGCCCATCTCGGCGAGATCGTCTCGATTCCCGGCTTTCAGGGCGCACAGCGTTTCCAGCTTGTCGCCAAGCTGGCTGGTTCGGACAGCAACCCCTATCTGGCGATCTACGATGCCGAGACCGACGATCCCGGCGCGCTGCTTGCCGGTCTCGGCGAGCTCGCGAAATCGGGCAAGATGACCCCACCCGCCTACCAGGACATGGCGACGACCTATACCGCGCTGTTCACCGAATGCGGGGACTATGTGAAGGCGGGGTGATTACTGAATTGGGCTATCGCCAATAGCCCAGCGCAATCATCACCCGTCACCCTGAACGTGTTCCAGGGTGACGAGATTTGACCTAAGCCAGCATCAGCGCCTTGCGAGCCGCTGCGTTGAGCGCCGGGACGATCTCGTCGGCCGGGAACACCCCATCGACGGCGCGGGCAATCTCCGCGACGGTACGCTGCCCGTCCGCTGCCGCAAGCAGCGCGCGCAGATGTGCCTGGTCGATCGACAGCTGCCAATGATCGAGCCGCGAAAGCCGCGGGTGCTCGCCGGCGATTTCCGCGCGCACCAGCGGGCTGGTGCGCGGCTGCGCGCCAACCTCCAGCGCGAAAGGTGCCGGCGTGGTGTGCAGATCGACATGCCCGGCCATGAACAGTTTCAGGAACATCCGCCGACGCTGCGTGTCCAGGATCAGATCGGCGACTGGGAGACGTCCCGGACTGGCTGCGACGATCCGGTGGAAGATCGCCTTCATCTCCGCGTCCTCCAGATTGAGGTGTTTGGTCGTGCCGCCGAGAAATTCGTCCGCCTCTTCGTCATAGGTCATGACCGTCGAAATCCACAGGGGGCCGAGCCGGTCAGGGTCGAGAGTGCGGCTGGGACGCGCTTCGTTTCTGACGAACAGCGACATGCGAAACAGGCAGGCGTCCCGGTAATCCAGGCTCTGCGCCTTGCGGAGGATGGCGCGTTGGGGATCGCCCCCATCGTCGACGTTTGCGCCGTCCTCGCCCGCTTCGAGGAAGTCCTGCTCGATCCGCGAATGCTCGCTGTCGCCGAGGTAATTGAGCCCCGCCTGTTTCGCCGCTGCAACGACTTGGCTCAACGATTGCGGCGCATAAACCTCGCCCAGCTCGTCGTGGAACAGCACTCTTTCGTGGTGATTGAGTATTTCGGCGGAAAATTCGCGAATCAGCTCGAGAGTGACGTGGCCCCGCGAATCGCGATCGGCCAGCTCCTGCAGCAAGGCACGGGCAGCTTCGATCTTTGCGTCCGGATCGGTGATCCCATCAACCGCATGCAGCAGCATGTCGCGCATCGCCAGGCGGAAGTAGCCGCCCGGCAGGGCATTATAGCTGACAAGGGCGACGCCGTGGGGCGCCAGCGCATGCCCGATCAGCGCCATGATGCCTGCGCGGACCGGCTCGGGCACCCAGGCATAGACGCCATGCGCGACGATATAGTCGAAGCTGCCCGGCGCGATGGGCTGGCTCGCCTCAAGGATATCGCGGGCGGCAAGCGTGACATTGTCCAGCCCCGCCGCCGCGCGCAGCGCCTCGCCCCGGGCAATCGCGGATGCTGCAAGGTCGAACCCCTCGAACCGCGCCTGCGGATAGGCTGCGGCCAGCGCCAGCAGATTGAGCCCCTCGCCGCATGCGATCTCGAGCACCCGCGCCGTCTCGAGCGGCGGCGGGGTGAGGCCGTGCAGCGTCGCAACCACCGCCAGCCGCTCGGGATGGGTGCGCTTGAACAGCACCGAGGGGTAGGCGACTTTATCGTAGGTGGTGGGCAATGGGGTTCTCTTGCTGAGGATTGTGAAGATGGCCTATGCGGGACATGGCACTAACTTTTGCCTCCCTGCGCGCTGGGGACTGGAACTTAGTCTTCAATATTTTGCGTTCATAAATAGGTCGATTTCCTTTGTGCGTCGATTGATTAGTCCTTGCCGATTTGGTCCATCCTTGGGAACGCGACGCTTTATATCTGCCATAGCATCACTGATTTTTCCCTGATTAATCGCGGTCATGACAGAAACAATAGATGTACTTGGATTATAACAAAAAGAAACCAGAGCGTCGTATTCATATTGAGCGAGTGGCACCGTGATGTATTTACTCGCAAGTTTTTCGTAATGCGGGATGATTATTTTCATCAAAGACTTTTCCTGAGTCTCGCTCAAATCAACAAGGGTTTTGTTGTCCTGTGCAAACTTTTGGGCATCCGGGCCTGATTTGCCCGCAGCTTCCGCAATTCCCTTTGCTACCGGTTCGGCAAGACCCAGCAGAATCATGTCCGCCTTGATTGCATCCTTGGATCGAAGTTTCATGTCATAGCCGGGGCCGAGCGTCACACCGCTTTCTCCATTGGGCCAATGAAGCTTGTTCGAAACCCCTTTCCAAGCTTCTATCCGGTAGAGGAAATCGACGCCCTTGTCGGACTGGGTCAATGAACTTGCAGCCCTGCGGACAACCTGGATATTGAATTCGGCCTTGACAAAATAATACTCAAACTCAGCAGGTGTCATCACTAGATGAGCAGGCGGCCCGTTTTTGGAAATCATTGCAAACCGGAGAGGGGGCATCCGTTCGATTTGTGTCAGTTCAAAGTTAGCACCAGGCGCGATGGACCCCATGAGCTTGCTTTGCCCGGCAAATTTGAGTCGCTGGAATTCAGGCGTGCTGAATCCCCTGTTTAGTTTATATTGAGCGCCCTTGCGCAACGTACTGTAATCGAAAGCCATTGCCTCTAGGTCCTCTCACCCAAACCGATACCCAAACCCATCCCCCTCCACGCTCACCGCGATCTCCTTCACTTCCTCCCCGCCCATCTGGCGGCCCAGCAGTTCGATCGACAATTCCGGCAGCATGGTATTGGTCAAAATCGCATCGATCAGCCGCCCGCCGCTCGCCACTTCGTTGCAGCGTGAGACGATCAGGTCGACGACATCGTCGGCATAGGCGAAGGCAATGCCGTGGCTGTCGGCCACCCGCTTGACGATGCGGTCCAGCTGAATGCGGACGATGCCCTTCAGCATCTCGGGCGAGAGCGGATAATAGGGCAGCACCAGCAGGCGCCCGAGCAGCGCAGGCGGGAACACCTTGAGCAGTTCGGGCCGCAGCGAGGTCGCCAGCGCTTCCGCCTCGGGCTTCATCTCCTCGTCTTCCGACAGCGTCGTGATCAGGTCGGTGCCGACATTCGAGGTCAGCAGGATCAGCGTGTTCTTGAAATCGATGTAGCGGCCTTCGGCGTCGTTCATGAAGCCCTTGTCGAACACCTGGAAGAACATCTCGTGGACATCGGGGTGGGCTTTTTCCACCTCGTCGAGCAGCACCACCGAATAGGGCCGCCGCCGCACCGCCTCGGTCAAAACCCCGCCCTGGCCATAGCCGACATAGCCGGCCGGGGCACCTTTCAGCGTCGATACGGTGTGTGCTTCCTGAAACTCGCTCATGTTGATGACGATGCAGCTGTCCTCGCCCGAAAACAGCAGCTCGGCCAGCACCATCGCCGTCTCGGTCTTGCCGACCCCTGAGGGCCCGCACAGCATGAACACGCCGACCGGCTTGTTGGGATTATCGAGCTTGGCGCGGCTGGTCTGGATGCGCTTGGCGATCGCGTCCATCGCGTGGTCCTGGCCAACCACCCGCGCTTTCAGCTGATCGGCGATGGTCAGCACGCTTTCGATCTCGTTCTTGACCATCCGGCCCATCGGAATGCCGGTCCAGTCGCCGACCACCGCCGCAACCGCGTCCTGATCGCAAACGCCGAACACCATCGGATTGTCGCCCTGGGTTTCGGTCATCGCGGTTATCGCGGCGCCCAGCGCGGCCTTGAGGCCATCCTCACCGGCCACCGCTTCGCCCTCGCCCGCCGCCTGGCGCGCCTCGGACAGCGCATTGCGCGCAGCAATCACGCCTTCAAGAGCGCGCTTCTCCGCCTCCCATTTGGCCGTGACTTCCTCGACCGCCACCCTGGCCTCGGCAATCGCTTCGTCGAGCTTGGGCAGGCGTTCGCCACCGGTGTACTGGCCTTCCGCCTCGCGTGCGGCGATCTCGCGTTCGACCTCGAGCAGTTCGAGCTTGCGCTTGCGGTCCTCGACCTGCGCCGGGGTGGCGTGCTGCGAGACGGCGACGCGCGCGCAGGCGGTATCGAGCAGGCTGACCGCCTTGTCGGGCAACTGGCGCGCCGGGACATAGCGCTGCGACAGCTTGACCGAGGCTTCGACCGCCTCGTCGAGCACCACGACATTGTGATGCGCCTCCATCATCGGCGCGACCGAGCGGATCATGGCGATGGCCTTGCCGGTCTCCGGCTCGCCGACATCGACGGTCTGGAAGCGGCGGGTCAGCGCCGGGTCCTTCTCGAAATACTGGCGGTATTCGGCATAGGTCGTCGCCGCCACGGTGCGCAGCCGGCCGCGGGCAAGCGCGGGCTTGAGCAGATTGGCGGCATCGCCGGTCCCCGCCTGCCCGCCCGCGCCGATCAGCGTATGCGCCTCGTCGATGAACAGGATGATCGGCTTCGGGCTCGATTCAACCTCGTCGATCACCTGGCGCAGCCGGTTCTCGAACTCGCCCTTCACGCCCGCACCGGCCTGCATCAGCCCGATGTCGAGCGCGCGCAGCGTCACCCCTTGCAGCGCCGGCGGGACATCGCCATCGACAATCCGCTTGGCGAAGCCCTCGACCACTGCCGTCTTGCCGACCCCCGCCTCGCCCACCAGGATCGGATTGTTCTGGCGGCGGCGCAGCAGGATGTCGATCAGCTGCCGGATCTCCGCGTCGCGGCCGACTATGGTATCGATTTTGCCACTGCGGGCCTGTTCGGTCAGATCGACCGAAAATTTGGCCAAGGCCTCGCCCTCGCCCACCGGTGCGCCGCCAGCATCGCTGGCAGCGGCGGCGGGGCCTGCATCGACCTGGGTCTGTTCGGTCGAAGCGGCGCAGATCTTTTCGAATTCGTCACCGAGCTTGTCGACCTGTACTTTGCGCCATTCGGGACTGACATTGCCAAGCGCGTTCTTGAGCGTCGGCGTCTTGAGCATTCCGTAGAGCAAATGCCCGGTGCGCACGCGCGAGGCCGAGAACTGCAAGGATGCGTAGAGCCAGCCCTTTTCGATCGCCTCTTCGATTTGCGGCGAAAAATCGGAAATCGCCGTTGCCCCTCGCGGCAGCCCATCAAGCGCGGCCACGACATCGCGGGCAAGCTGCGTGTCATCAATGCCGAAGGCAGTGCGGATCGCGGCAATATCGTTGCGGGCATCCTGCAACAGGATGTGTATCCAGTGCACCAGTTCGACATAGGGGTTGCCGCGCATCTTGCAGAAGCCTGTTGCGGTTTCGACGGCTTTGAGCGCGGTCGGATTGAGGCGCCCGAAGAGCGCGGTGCGGCTAATCTCGGTCATTGGCTGATCCTCTGTGGGGTTTTCTTGATCTTCCTGAGGTGTGCATCGGCGCGGATCGTGCCGCGCACTCCCCGCTTCTTCGTTGCGCGTTTCCCGACCCAGCCCGTCCACCCGAGTTGCGAGCGGCCGTCGAGACGGGCCGGAGCTATCGCGCCTTCGTCGACCTCAAGGCAGATATCCCATTCAAGATGGCTGGGTTTGAAGGAGTCGAGCGCCGCCGCAGCGATGGCAAAGCGTTCTCCGCTGGGAAGCAGTGTCTTGTAATCGCGCATATTGCCTGCCCGGATCACCACCCTGAAAGCGTCCGATGCGCTGCGCACGCGGTTGCCGAGCACGACATCGCCGCCGAGCGTGGCATAGCTCTTCCCCAGCCTGCTGCGGTCATCGTCCTCCAGATCGCGCCACCGCGGCTGGAATTCGAGCAGGCGCACTTTTTGGCCCAGCAAGTGACTCAAGCTGTCCTCGATCGCAGTGGCACTGCGCGCGCCGAGATAAAGCGGCGTGTAATGCGCCCGCGCGCGCGGGGGAAAGGGGCTGCGTTCATTCGCACCTTCCATCGAGCCCGACAGCGCGGACAGGAAGACCGAAAAAATGTCCGACCCGGGACGGTCGCAGATCGCGGCAGGCTGGGAATCGGCCCATGCCCGGTAGAACAGTTGCAGCATCCGGCCGGCCAGCAGATCGAGCCAGTCGCTGAACGGCTGCGAGGATGCGTAACGCTTTTCGTAAAAGGCGAATTCGCTGAGGTGCGTCGGCAGCGGCCCCATCGGTCCCGTCAGGCCAAGCCAATACCCGCTCAGCTTCGCTCGCCCCGTACCGGGCTGAATCTGGATTTCCGCAATCGTGCTTGCGGCAAAGGACATGCCTGGCTGCTGCACGAGATCGACAATATTCTGGCTGGGAAGTTTGGACTGGCCGACTTTCGGCAAGTTTTGCGCGCGCGACTCCGCGCCCCGCACTGCCGGAAACAGGCCGATCCGCCTAGCATCGTCCGCCAGTCCCAGGAGGAAAGCTAGATGTTGTGTTTGCGTCCGATCCTCGCCGGCCATCGCGCCAGAGTTCCTTCCAATGGGGTTTCGAACACGCATTCGGTAAAACTGTTGACTGTCGTGAATTCTGCCAGAAACCGTTCGAGTATCGAGGTGAAGAGAAACATCCGGCTGTTGTCATATGACCCGTCATCGAGCCGGATCGTGATTCTACTGCCACGGGCGACGGCCATGCGGTCAAGCCCAGGCACTCGCCGGACGACGTGGGTAGACCGAATCGAGAGAATGCCATCGATCTGCTTGCGCATCGCCGCATCGTCCTGCCGTCCATAAAGCGCCAGATGGTCACGCAGCAGCGCGGGATCGTCATGGTCCTCCGGGGCGAGCGTCGCATAGTTGGGTGTCAAATGCGCGATCACCCGCCATGCGGCATCATTCAGTCCAAGCGGCGGCCGCGGCTTGCTGGGTGACCGCAGCACCGTGACGCTGCGCACGGGCCCGCCCGGCGGCGTAAAGTGATCGTTGCCCCGAAATGTCAGCAATTCGGGCAGTTCGCGATTGGTCACATAGGCGGTGATGGCCAGTTCCCTGATCTCGTCGAGCCTCTCGGGATTACCGGGTGAAGTCAGGCTGATCCAGGTTTCTGTGCCGACATAATCCGTGCGTCGGCGCAAGCGCTGCTCTTTGGTCGACAGGCGGCGCGGAGCCAGCCGCGGCACATAGAAAATGGCGTCCCGCCAATCATAAAGCAGTGCGCCGAAGGCATAGAGCGGGGCAACCGGACGCATATCCACGGCATCGCCAACCTGCGCCTTGACGTCGGTGATACGGAACACCTCGAAATCGAGCGGCCGGGTGCGATCGGGAACTACGTGAAATTCGTGATCGCGCCGGCTGACCTGGACACGGCCGAGAGCCTTTTCGAACAGGTTGATGGCCGGCGTCGCATAGAGTTTGAAATTGGCCACGCCAACTGCGTTTGTCAGGATTGGCGAGGCGCGCGAGAATAGCAGGACGACATCGCAGGCGCCCGATTGCGTCCGCGAAAATGCACGGCCGAGTTCGAAGAGCCTGGCAAACAGAAAGCGCTCCGGACAGGCGAAAAACTCCGATAACAGGCGATAACCGCGAAAGGAGCGCAATTCGGTGGGCAGCAATGCCTGATCGTCCTCGAAACCGACCTGCCCGGGCAGCGGCAAGACTGTCCACGATGCGGCATCGCCCGCCGATGCCGGATCGCGTGCGAGGACGGCGATCGTCTCGCCGATCATTTGCCGGTAGAGCTCGCCGGGAACGGCTTCCGAGCCATCCAGGTAAAGCGGCAAGTCGGGCGGGCTGATCGTGTCGAGAGGCGCGCCGCTGACCGATTCGAAACGCAGCCGCAACCCGGCCTCGGGCCGGACCCCGCTTGCCCCGGTGAAGCCCGCGACCGACGCGCGGGTCGAAAGATATTCGGCCTGGGTGACCTTGAGCGGCCAGAGGGTGACGTCGTGGCCGCTCTTGAAGGTGACCGGGGTATTGGCGTTTTCGCTTGCGATCGCCGTCAGCGCGGTGCCGCGCGGCACCTTGTAGCCTTCGATCAGTGCCGGATCGCCATCTTTGGGCTGGAACCCCGCCACGCAGATCGATGGCATCGGCGCCAGATAGTGCGGCTGGGTTGCCGACAGCAAATGCTGGGTGAATTCCGGGAACTGGTCCTGGAGCTTGAGCTGAACACGTGCGCCGAGAAAGGCGACACCTTCGAGCAGACGCTCGACATAGGGATCGGGGTCGGTCGGGGTCTTCAGCCCAAGCCGGCCCGCTACCGCCTCATGCTCCTCGCCGAATTCGCGTGCGGTTTCGCGCAAATAGGCAAGTTCTTCATTGTAGGCTCGGAGCAGCCGGGGGTCCATGGCCACCGCCTAGTCCCGCACCGTAGCAGCAGCGCTATCCGCCTCGAAATCGGTGCGGAATTTGACCGGCAGCGCCCGCACCGCCGAGGTGACGTCGCCGTGGATCAGGAAGGTGATGCTATTCTCGCGCTCGATTGTCTCGGCTGCTTCGACAACCAGCGTTTTTTCGTCGATCCGCGGTTCGAAGGCGCTGATCGCCGCGCGGATATCGCGCGCGCGCTGCAGGATCAGACGGCGGGTATGCGCTTGTCCGGTCATGTCGGGCACGCCATAGTTGAGCACCGATGTCTGGACATGCGGATAGGGCTCAAGATCGACCACCGCGCCCAGATGGGTAGTGTTGAGCAGCCACGCCAGTTCGCGCCGGACCGTCGCTCGCAAGGCGTTTTCATTGAATCGTTCGAGCCGCGGGACCGAATAATAGCGCATGGTTGCGCGGCTTTCCTCGATCTTCTCGACTTCTTCGCCGCGCAGCCCGCTGATGTCGCTGTCGGCCACCAGCTTGTCGAACAGCGTGGGATTGAGCCGCGACGGAGTGGACGGCGCGGCCATCAGCCGAACTCGAGGAGGCGGAGCGAAAGTACGCCCTGGTCCTCGCCATCGGAGAAGCTCCACAAGCGCTGGCCCGAACCCGCTTCGCCCCACGGCACCTCCCGCCAGCTTGTTGCCCGCGCCAGTTGCTCGGCACTATCGGTCGATGCCTCACTGCCCGGATAGCGCGCCGGCAGGAAACCCACGATCGACTGGCCCGACTTCATCGCGATCTCGACCGGCAGCCAGACCAGATCGCGCAGATCACGTGGCCCCTCGCTGGTCATCCGCTCGACCGCGTCGAACGGAATCAGCCCGTAGCGCCCGCCGATCACCGCTTCGAAACCAGGGCCAAAGCGGCTGTCGGCATCGGCAATCCATGCGAAAGCCGCGCCATTGAAACTACCTGGGCAATCCGGCGCGGCATCGAATGCGGCATCGCGCGCGGCGAGGCCTGCATCGGTCTCGCCCTTCGCCAGCAACTGGATTGCCTCGGCGAGTCCCGCCGCCCATTCGCCTGGATTGGCGAGGACATCGATGCGCTGTTCGCCGGCAAACACTGCGCGGCGCTCAGCCTCGGCGGCGAGCACCTGGCCATAGGCGGCCGACAGCATCTGCGCCTCGGGCGAAAGCTGCGCCAGCGCCTGCAATTGGCTGCGCGCCTT
>JAHFPT010000371.1 GCA_023266625.1 Novosphingobium sp.
CGCGATCAGCGGCATCGAGACAAAGGTGGTCAGCGGAATGGCGATGACATTGGCCATCGCGCCATAAATTCCCGCCCGGTGAAAATGATAGAAAGCGATCGGCATCAGCGCCAGCTCGATGACCAGTCCGGTGGCGAGCAGTATCGCCAGCCCCCGCGCGCGCCGCAGCCACCAGCCTTCATCGCGGTGCGCGAGAAATTGCCGCACTGGCGCGCAGCCGTGGAGCGAGATGATCGCGAGCACCGAGGCGAAGCTCATCTGAAAGCTTGGTCCGACCACCGACTCTGGCCACAGCAGCATGACCAGCAGCGCGGCAATTGCGAGCAGCCTGAGCGACAGTGGCTCGCGTCCCAGCGCCAGCGCCAGCAGCACCAGGATCGCCCCGGCGCAGGACCGCACCGTCGGCACCTCCGCGCCGGTCAGCAACGTATAGGCGACCCCGGTCAGCGCCGCCACGCCCGCCGCAACCACCGGCAGCCGCACCCGCAAGGCCAGCCACGGCCACAGTGCCAGCAAGCCCATCGCCAGGAAATAGCCGCCCGCGATCACCGCGCTGACATGCAATCCGCTGACCGACAGCAGATGGGTCAGCCCCGAATCGCGCATCGCCTGCTCGTCGGCATCGGCAATCCCGCCCCGATCGCCGCTGGCGAAGGCGGCGGCAATGCCGCCAGCCGATCCGGCAATCTGCGCGTGGATATGTTCGGCAAGCCGCCGCTGGAGCCGCCCGATCGACCCGCCACCCTGGCCCGGAGCGACGATCTCGACCGGGCCAAGCGCGCTGCCAGTGGCGGCGATCCCGTCAAACCAGGCGGCGCGCGCGAAATTGTAGCCGCCGGGCAGCATCGGCGGGGCCGGCGGCATCAGCCGCGCCCGCAAGCGCACGATTGCACCCTCGATTGCCCCCCCGATTGCTACTAGGCGACCATCGACCAGCGGCACATTGATCCGCACGCGAATCGCGCGGCCCGTGCCGGGATCGCGGATCGCCAGCACCAGCCGGACGCGCGCGTCGGCAGGCTGCTCCTGGCGGGCGATCACCCGGCCGGTAATGGTCGCAGCGGAAGGCTGGGCTATGGCTTCGGTGCCGACCAGCGTGGACTTCGCCCAGACCATCAGACATCCCGCCGCCATGGCCAGAGCAACCAGCCCAAGTGCCTGGCGCAGATAGGGAAAGCCCCCTTCGCGCGCAAGCAGGCCGAATGCGGCTATGGCGGCCGCAAAACAGCTGCAAACCAGCGCCAGCCATTGCCAGCTGTTCGCCAATTCGAACCATAATCCGATTCCCGCCGCGAAGGCGATCGCAAGCCAGGGTGCCCGCTCGAAACCGGCGCGGCCAAGAAATTGCTCCAGCCTTGCCGCCAGGCCGCGCAGCCCGCTGGACAAGCCGCCTGGCCTGCGCCAAGGACGATGTTGCAGTGCAGCGCGGTCGTTCGTCTCGCTGGCTGCAGGATTGGAGAACGTGGCTTCGCTGGCCATGGCGGCATAGGACAGGAAGGGAGCGATGATGGCAAGCGCAAGCGCGCCCGGCAGCCCGGCGGCGGAAACCCGCAAGGTCGTCACGCGATTCGCGCCCTCGCCTACTGGCTATCTGCATATCGGCGGTGCCCGCACTGCGCTGTTCAACTGGCTGTTCGCGCGGGCAAACGGCGGCAAATATCTGCTCCGCATCGAAGATACCGACCGCACCCGTTCGACCGAGCCTGCAATCGCGGCGATTCATGACGGGCTGGAATGGCTGGGCCTGGGCGGCGACGAGCCAGCGGTGTTCCAGTTCGCCCGCTCCGCGCGGCATGCCGAGGTCGCCGGACAATTGCTGGCGGCAGGCCATGCCTATCGCTGCTATCTGACCCAGGACGAACTCGCCGCCCGCCGCGCCGCAGCCCAGGCCGAGCGCCGCCCGTTCCGCATCGATAGCGAATGGCGCAATGCCGATGCTGCCGCCGATCCCACCAGCGCCCCGGCCGACAAGCCTTTCGTCGTGCGAATCAAGGCGCCGAAAGAAGGCGAGACGGTGATCGACGATCTGGTTCAGGGCCGGGTCACCGTCAGCAATGCCGAAATCGACGATTTCGTGCTGCTGCGCTCCGACGGAACGCCGACCTATATGCTGGCGGTAGTGGTCGACGACCATGACATGGAAGTCACCCATGTCATTCGCGGCGACGATCATCTCAACAACGCGTCTCGTCAGCTGGCGATCATCCGGAGTATGGGCTGGCCGGTGCCCTACTACGCCCATGTCCCGCTGATCCACGGCGCGGACGGAACCAAACTGTCCAAGCGCCACGGCGCGCTGGGCGTCGATGCCTATCGCGACGAGATGGGCATCCTCCCCGAAGCCTTGTTCAACTATCTGCTGCGGCTCGGCTGGGGCCACGGTGACGACGAATTCATCTCACGCGAGCAAGCCATCGCATGGTTCGATATCGCCGATGTCGGCAAGAGCCCGGCACGCTTCGATCTGGCGAAATTGCTCAACCTCAACGGGCATTATCTGCGTGATGCGGATGATGCGCGGCTGGCCAGCCTCATAGCTTCGCGGCTGCCGGCAGGGTCAGATATCGCACTGCTGACTAACGCCATGCCGGTGCTCAAGGTAAGGGCCAAGGATTTGGGCGAGCTGGCTGAAGGTGCCGCATTCCTGTTCGCGGCGCGCCCCTTGCCCATGGACGCCAAGGCAGATGCCCTATTGACGCCGGATGCGTGTGACATATTGGACCAAATTCACCTCCGCCTTGGCGGCGAAAACGGCTGGACAAGCGAGGGGCTCGAAGCCACTCTCAAATCATTGGCTGAGGAATTGGGGGTGGGCCTTGGCAAGCTCGCCCAGCCGCTAAGGGCGGCGCTGACAGGGCAAACGACCTCGCCGGGGATTTTCGATGTATTGGTTCTGCTCGGGCGGGACGAAAGCCTGGGGCGGATCGCCGACCAGGCAATTGGCGGCCAGGGTGGCGCCGCCACGGCAACACAGGTTTGAAGGAGAATGACAGGTGGGTGAACAGGCAAAGCTGAGCGTGGGCGGAAAGGACATCGCCTATCCGGTGATCGCGGGCAGCATCGGGCCGGAAGTGGTCGATATCCGCAAGCTTTATGGCGACACGGGCATGTTCACCTATGACCCGGGTTTCACCTCGACTGCGGCTTGCGAAAGCGCGATCACCTTCATCGATGGCGAAGAAGGCGTCCTGCTGCATCGCGGCTATCCGATCGGCCAGCTCGCCGAACAGTCCAGCTTCATGGAAGTTTGCTATCTGCTGCTGAATAGCGAGCTGCCCGGCAAGAGCGA
>JAHFPT010000372.1 GCA_023266625.1 Novosphingobium sp.
TAGGCCGAAGTCCTGCCGCAGGACAAAGCCGCCATCGTCGCCGGCTGGCGCGCGCGGGGCCGGATTGTCGCAATGGCTGGGGACGGGGTCAACGACGCCCCCGCGCTGGCCGCTGCCGACATCGGCATCGCCATGGGCACCGGCGCCGATATCGCGATCGAAAGCGCCGGGGTCACATTGCTGCGGGGCGACCTCGCCGGAATCCTGCGCGCCCGCAAACTGTCGCGCGCGGTGATGCGCAACATCCGCCAGAACCTGGTATTCGCGTTTGCATACAATGTTGCGGGCATCCCGATTGCTGCGGGTGCGCTGTATCCGGTGACCGGTATGCTATTGTCGCCGGCACTGGCGGCTGCTGCGATGTCACTGTCATCGGTCAGCGTCATCACCAATGCGCTGCGATTAAGCGTGATAAGGCTGTAAGCTGGGTTTTCCGAAGGGCTAGTAATTGAAATGGCAGTCTTGAGTACGATAGCAGTGAGCTACCCCCCCTGGGCGTGCCAAGCTGGTGGCTTTTCAAGTGCCATGAGTTGACCAGACTAACCCGGATTATGCATGGGGCTGTGCCTGAAGGGGCGGTGAGAGTGGCGTAAGGCATTGTTCTTCTGTAGGAAATGACTGCTTACATCATCCTGTAGCGAGGCGCAATATGCCACAAGCTACCCCCACCGCGATCAACGATAGCGTGACGGTCTTTGGCTTTCCAGCGGTGCGGCGCATGTGGATGCCCCAGATGGTCTTTTCCGTCATGCGATTGGCAACCCCAATTTCATCAATCCCTTATGCAATCCAGAAAGCGCATCACAATTCGGTAGGCCGGTTCGTATAATTCCAGCACGTCCTGCGATGGCTGTATTTCACCATGCAGAAGCGCGTTGCGCATAGCGTAGATGATTTCCACCAGCCCGCCAAATAGTTGGACAGGCGTGCAGCGAAACTGCGCGTCGCCAATTGCAATCGGTTGGCCATTACCCGCCAACAGATCGATCATGGGCCTCGGGTCGCATTGCTGGAAGAGGTTGAGCAACTGCGCTCGCTGAGCTGGTGTAAGGGCGACATAGGATTGGTGAGCGGTCAATAAGTCGACGCTATGCTCGGCCAAGGTGATTTGCTGCAATACCACGCCAGTTGCCTTGCGAGAGACCGTCAGCTCCCACTGATTGTTGGCCTGCCGCGTGACGAGATAATAGTGCCTGTTGTATTCGTGCCTTGGCGGCACATTCCCGCCCGGCAGCAAGCAGACCGATCTGAACGAAATCCGCTCTAGCCGGTCGTTCTTATGCACTTCGAGCGCATAGGCTTCCAACTTGGCGTGGAGGTTTGCGATCAGGAGCTTGAAGCGGATCGCCTCGATTGCTTCAGCCCGGACATCACCGCGTTCGTCGCGCTCGATTGGTGCCAACAGCGGGAGTATTTGAGCGCGAACAGGATTCGCAACACCTTTTACATGGGCGAGGCCGTCTTTGTCATTGCGGCTGCCGCTTTCGGTCTTGAACCAAGAATTGAACCCAGCCCATGCTTTGACGAACGGGCCGAGATAATCGATTTCCGCACGCTCTTTCCAGCGGGTGGCGTTTGAAGGCGCTCTAGCCATTGGCTTCTCCCCCGGCAGTGGCGAGATAGGCGAGGGCGACTTCCTCGCTGTCTTCAATGGCGATTTCAACGGCGCGCTTGGCAGAGGAGAGGAGCGCGCGTGAGCGCGCGCGGGCGGTGAAGGCCGATTGGACTGCCGCTGTTACTGCATCACCCACATCGGTAGGGATCATCGGAACCGGCAAGCCCAGAATGTCCGCCTCTGAAATCGCGGGATACATGCTGGCACTCGCAAAAAGGTCCATCAATTCGCAGATCACAGGAAGGCGGAGAAACGTCATCAAAACTTCGGGTGAAACAGCCGTTGGCTGCAACACTGCAAAACCCGACGAGGCGACATAGCGATCCTGATCGGGCGCGACGATGGCCGAGAGGCGGCGAATTGGGCGGACAGTGGAGGTCAGCACATCACCCGTTCGCACATGCCAAGTCGCTCTGCTGGGCGCGTCGGCGCTATCGAGCAAGTTCGCGCTAACTCCGCCGCCGCCTTCGACATCGCCGATCTCGATATAGTGGAAGGTGTCACACTTCTTCGCGCTGAACCTGTCCCGGCGCGGCCTGGCAATATCTGATACACTGCGACTATCGCGGCCGAGCACATCGAGCAAGGCACGGATGCGCGGGGCATAGAATTGCGCATCGAGGCGGGCGGCGGTGAGGGCGTCGGCGGCGCGGGCGGTGTAGCTGAGCGGCTCCGGCGGCGACCACCCCGCCAACCCCAATGCCGCAAGTAGCGTGGCTTCGGCTTCCTCGGTTGAAGCTGCCGATTGGCGACGCTGGGCAAGGGCTTCCAGTGCGCAATCACGGATTGAATCTTGGAATCGTGCACTGAAAATCGGAACGGGAATTGCCCGGATTTTCGCAAGTGAAATGCCTTGCTGCACCATGCCTGACGCTTGGCGATGGATATGATCCTGACCAAAGGTGCAGTTGAGATAGGCATTCAGATATTCGGGATTAACAGGCGGGCCTTCCTTGAATGATATTCTACCAACGTCTTGGTCGATGTTGGCTGGCAAACATTCTGGTATAACAAGCGCACAATTTCCGACTGTTCCGCGCGATGCGAGAATAAGGTCACCAGATTCAAGCGACGACCGCCGATTAGCCTTATCCACCCACTCTGCAATGGTGTCTGCCGCTGAACGGTCGGCGAACCAATCCGATGCCGAACGGGCGGTCAGCATTGCAATAGGCGAGTCTTCATCGACCTCGTGATAACCATGCGGCCCATCGGTTACGTTTGCGAACGTGCCGAGCTCGACAAGTTCATTGCGAGCAAGTGCATCATCATCATGCAAGAAGCGTTTGCGAAAAAACTGTGCTTCAAATCGGAACTCATCATTGAGAAGCCGACTGGGGACGATCGAAACTTCCAGCCCCTCCAACAGTGCCGCATAACGGGCACTATCAAAGGGGCTTAGTGAAAAAAACTTAGGCGCTCCTTCGCGGCGAACTGCTGAAACGCCTCGGCGATCCCGTCTTGAGTCCTGCCTTCATGGTTGAACAAGTCATGCCGGACGATGAAGTGGCCGTGATCGTCGCGAATGCGCTGGCCGTCCGCACCCGTCACATAGACCTTCTCGCCCCGGTTGTTGACTGATTCTGCCTGCTGCGTGGCGAAGAAGATTTCATAGTCATCCTGCTTTTTGCAGATTGGACCTGCCCTTGGATCGTCATTCCATTTC
>JAHFPT010000373.1 GCA_023266625.1 Novosphingobium sp.
GTGGTGATCCCGCTGAGCGCCTTGGCGAGCCAATCGGCGATCTGGCGGTTCCCCACCACCTTGCCGCCCGGCGCAGAGCTCATCGAGTGAGATTCTGCATCCTCGGCATAGCATGAGGCGAAGCCCGCCCAGTCCTTCTCGTCGATGCACCGGACCCGGCGGGCCATCAGCGCCTTGATCTCCTCAAGCGCGATCAGCCTCTGTATGTCGTCCATGCCAGCCCCCCTCGACCCATCGTTCTTGCAGGCAGATCGAGCGAGATAATCTGGCGATCCAGCTGTTTGCTTTTGCCCTGCCACCAGCCGGTGTCAAGCGGCGCGATCTTGACCCCGGACCGGCGTTGAAAATGGAAGCGTCGTCCCCGGTAGACGATGCGAGCGCGCATCGTCTTGGCGCTGCCGTGTAGAACCTGTCCCATAAGTCCCTCCGCTGTGACGAAGACAAATTTACACCATCACATGCCGGGACCAAACACCTAGTGCTACAGTTATTATAGCGCATGACAACCGCGACGAGCTTGTCAACGGGGCTGCAAGACCTGTTGACATGTTCCATATATGTTCTCATTCAGTCTCTCATTCCCCCGGAGACCGATTCGTGCGCCTGCCTACCGAGATTGAACGGCTCTACCTCGACTTTGACGGCTTTTTTGCCTCGGTCGAACAGCAGGTCCATCCGCGCTTGCGGGGCAAGCCGGTGGGCGTCGTCCCCTTCGACGGCACGGATCGAACCTGCGTCATTGCCTGTTCGCGTGAGGCCAAGGCGCGGGGGGTCAAGAACATCATGCGCGTGGCGGATGCGCGCGACATCTGCCCTGAAATCATTCTCGTGCCGCAGTCACCGGACCTCTATCGCCGCGCCCACAACACGCTGCTGGCCGAGATTGAGAGTGTCGTTCCCATCGATACGGTCAAAAGCATCGACGAACTGACTTGCCGCCTGGATGAAGGGCAGCGCCACGATCCGCATGGTCTGGCACTTGACCTGAAGCGGACCATCGCCGCTAATGTCGGCACCTTCATCACCTGCTCGATCGGCTTCGCTGCCAATCGCCAGCTCGCCAAAATGGCCTGCAAGGCCGGCAAGCCGGACGGCGTGATGGTCTGGCAGCCCCATGACATGCCCGCTCCGCTGTTCCGCCTGCCTCTGACTGATATTCCCGGCGTTGGCAGCCGGATGCAGGCCAGGCTCTGCCGGGCTGATATTCAGAGCGTGGCAGACCTTTACCGCACCGCGCCCAAGCAAATGCGCAAGCTGTGGAACAACGTCACCGGCGAGCGGCTGTGGTATGCCCTGCACGGTTTTGACATTCAGGCCCCGCAATCCGAACGCGGGATGTTCGGTCATGGGCGTGTGCTGCCCCCTGAAAGCCGGACGCTCCCAGCCGCGCGGGAGATTGCCCGCCTGCTTTTGATTAAGGCGGCAAGGCGGCTGCGGCGGGATCGCTTCTATTGCTCTGGGCTTTGGCTTTGGCTGGCAGTGCGTGATGCCACATGGTCGGCCAAGTTGAGCCTGCCCATTGTGAATGACGATCAGGCGGTTCTGTCCGGCCTCGATACATTGTGGCAGCGCGCCCGGCTGGCATATCCAAGGGGAACGACCGTCTTTCGCGTTGGCGTGACCCTTTATGGCCTAAGCCGTGGCGATCAGCGCCAGTTGGACTTCCTGCTCAATGACGATGCCAGCCGCCAGCGGTGGGAGAGGATCAACGGCGCGATTGACGGCCTCAATTCCCGCTACGGCAAGACGGTGGCCAGCTTGGGCCTATGGAACCCTCCCAAGGGCGGTCATGTCGGCGGCAAGATCAGTTATACCCGCATTCCATCTGCGGAAGACTTCTGGTGACAAGTTGGAAGGACACACTCCAGCTTGGCGATCTGGACCCGGACCAGCGGCTGGAGCTGACGTGCAAACTGTGCGGGCATGTCCGCTATATGACCTCTGAGGCGATCCTTGCGGCTGGTGGCCGGGCATCCCTCTATCTGGACGAAGTGGAAAGCAGGACAGCTTGCCGGATGCGTGGCTGCAAGGGAAAGATCCGGCTGGCGTTAGCGCACACTGGCGACACCAGCGGATTTGTTGGCGGCATGGCGTGATGGCTATTTCATTCGGGCTAGTTCCCAGTGCTTCAGCGATGCGCACGAAACCGGGGGGCCGTGAGAAGTGGGGATTAACCCGCATAGTGGGGCGGGAATGGGGGTCATGTTCTTGAAGGCTACTAAAACCTTGAGAAAAATGGTGGGCGCGGCAGGGATTGAACCTGCGACCCCACCCGTGTGAAGGGTGTGCTCTACCGCTGAGCTACGCGCCCGCTCGTCCCATTGTCCGAATGCGGAAGGCGCCTTTAGGCATTGCCGCGTGAATTGACAAGCGCCGCTGGCGGCCTAGATGCCCGAGCCATGAGTGATGAAACCGAACCAGCCGCCCCGCCAGTCGCCGCACCAGTTGCATCAGGCGCGCCCGACGTGCCGCCCGATCATCTGGCGATCAACCCCAAGAGCCCCTATTTCGATGCCGATGTGCTGCGCCGGGGCATAGGCATTCGCTTCAAGGGCGTGGTGCGTACCAATATCGAGGAATATTGCATTTCCGAGGGCTGGGTTCGGGTTCAGGCCGGTAAATCGATGGACCGCAAGGGACAGCCACTGACGATCAAGCTCAATGGGCCGGTCGAAGCCTGGTTCGAAGATCTCGGCGAAGATGCGCCGACGGCAAAGGCCTGATCAGCGCGCGCTTGCTATTCGAAGTCGCCGCGCGATGATCTCGCCGATGGGATCGCCTGAGCTGCTTGCCGGGGCGGAAGCCATCAAAGTCGGCTGAAATCCGGGAGGCCGGTTGTAGATAAACCCGCGCACCGGCCAGTGCGTGGTGCCAAGGTTCGCAATCGGTGCGAACCAGACGCGGACTTCGCTCCAGTCGTTGTCCGGCGAGACGTCGATTGCCCGCACATTGTCCTCGATCTGCCCGCGGCGTCCGCCGATTTCCGACCAGTTCGCATGGCGCAGCAACACGGTGCGCGAATCGACTATCCGGCTCACCGCCGCGACATGGCCGAGCCGCATATTGCCATGCGGGCTGAATGCCATCACCGCGCCGACGCGCGGGCTGCGGCCCCGGGCATAGCGGCCCTCGGCCTGATCCCACCAGGTATGGGCATCGCCAAAGATGCGAATGCCCGAGACCTGGCGGGCATAGGGGACGCATTGCAGGAAGGGCACATTCTCACCCGCTCCCTGGGAATTTCGTTCGATTTCAACGACTGTTTCGGCCTGGGCGGAA
>JAHFPT010000175.1 GCA_023266625.1 Novosphingobium sp.
GATTGCCCGCCCGGCGAAGCGCAAGGTGCGTGAAGGCTGGGAAGAGGCTGCCAAACGGATTGGCGCGGAGCCGTTGACCGAAGAAGAGCAGGAATGGCTTGATATGCCCAACGATTTTGATGGCGAGTGGGTGTGGTAACGCCGCGCTCGCCGCGCCGTGGCGAGGTATGGATAGTCGATCTTGAGCCAACAGTTGGGCACGAAATCCAGAAATCGCGGCCATGCCTTGTCGCCTCGCCTGACGGAATGAACCGCTTTCTCCGAACACTCACGATCGTGCCTCTGACCAGCGGGAGCCGACCAGCGCCCTTTCGCATTGCCGTCCGGTTTCAAGGCAAAGATGGCTTCATCCTCCCCGAACAGATGCGAACCGTCGACCGCAGAAGGCTGCGGGCAAGGTTGGGTCGACTCGATTCATCGACACTTGCTGAAGCATTGCGCACGCTGCGCGATATGTTCGAGGACGATTGACGGTGAACGTCTCCCAAGCCGTCGCCAGCCGCCGCTCCGTCCGCGCATTCCTCGACAAGCCAGTCGATCCCGAAGTGCTGCGCCGCGTGCTAACCCGCGCCCAGCGCGCGCCGTCGGGCAGCAATATGCAGCCCTGGCATGCTGTCGTCCTCACCGGCGAGCCCTTCGCGCGGCTTCAGGCCGCAGTCGCCGCCGAATTTCCCAAGGGCCGCGCGGGTCATTCGATCCCTTTCGACATGCATCCGACCGCCATCGGCGGCGTCTATAAGGAGCGGATATCCGGCGTCGGCGAGGCGCTCTATGCTGCGCTCGGTATTCCGCGCGAGGACAAGGCCGGGCGGCTGCGCCAGTATGCCGCCAATTACCGGTCCTTCGATGCGCCGGTGCTGATGCTGGTGCACACGCCCAACATCATGGCCCGCCCGCAGTGGGCGGACATGGGCATGTGGCTGCAAACCGTGATGCTGCTGCTGCGCGAGGAAGGGCTCGACAGCTGCCCGCAACTCTCCTGGGCGGACTATACGGATCAGGTGCGGCAATGCGTGGCGATCCCGGAAGATCATACCTTCTATTGTGGCATGGCGATTGGTTTCCGCGATCCGGATGCGGCGGTGAACCGGTTTGCGGTGTCGCGGGCTTCGCTCGACGATGTCGTGCGGTTCGAGGGGTTCTGAG
Source organism: Novosphingobium sp. (assembly GCA_023266625.1). Lineage (GTDB taxonomy): Bacteria > Pseudomonadota > Alphaproteobacteria > Sphingomonadales > Sphingomonadaceae > Novosphingobium. The sequence goes on from JAHFPT010000175.1 coordinate 1,147, forward strand.
GATGAAGCGGAAATTGTCCCAATGAAGCTCTGGCGGCTCACCCGCGCGGCGCATGTCGCGCTCGACGGGGCGGGACCGGAGCAGCATGGCGCGCGCTGGACTTCGCCGGGTCTGCCTGTGGTCAACTTCGCTTCGGAACCCGGCCTCGCGGTGCTGGTGGTGCTGCGTTATCTGCCGCGCGACCTTGCCGGGATCGATCAGGACTATCTGCTCGGCTGGACCGAAATCGATGCCGCGCCCGAGCGGCTGTCCTATGTTGCCGACCCGGCGGAGAAGCGCCGGATCGGCGACGACTGGCTGCGCTCGGGCCGTTCGCTGCTGGCGTCGGTGCAATCCGCAGTGCTGCCCGAATCGGATATCGTCATGATGAATCCCGCCCATCCCGGTGCCGGGCATATTTCGCCCTTGACGACGCGGACGTTCAGCTTCGAACAATGTCTTTCCCTGCCGAGGAGCTAACCATGCCAGCCCCAACAATTCTGCCCGCCTTGCTGCTCTCTGCCGCTGCCGCGCTGATCCCCGCCGACCGGGTGGCGATCGACGGAGCGGTTGCGCAAATTTTCGCGCCCTACCGGCACGCGGCAACCAGCAGCCAAGCGATCAGTAGCCAGGATTATCGGGGTTTTTCTGCAGAAACCTCGGCGCTGATCGCTCATTGGGCAAGGGTGACACCCAAGGACGAAGTTGACGATCTGAGCGACGGCGACTGGTTTTGCCTGTGCCAGGATTGGGACGCACGGACTTTCCGCGCGACAATCCTGACGCGCGAAGTGCTGGCACCGGACCGGGTGCAATATCGGCTGCGGCTCAATCTCGGCTGGCACGCGCGGCGCGATGAGCGGCTGGTGTTCCGCCGCGAGGCGCGGGGCTGGCGTCTCGACGACCTCTATGCCAGCGATTACCCCCGCGGACTGAAACAGGCGCTGCGCGAAACCATCGCTGCAGATGAGAAACTGCCGAAATGACCCCCCAATGACCATCGCCGTGCTCAACGCCATGCTGCGCCCGATGCTGGAGGGCCGCCTGCCGGACTGGGTCGAGCCGCGTTGGTTCGCCAATAGCGAGGAGCTGCTGGCCCTCGCTCCCGAGGCCGAGATCGGCTGGTTCGACACCTTCGATCTTCCCGGCACCTATGAGGCGGTGCGCCGCCTGCAAAAGCTCAAATGGCTCAATACGCTGGCCGCCGGGGTCGATCTCTTTCCGCTCGATCTGCTGCGCGAGAAGGGTGTGGTGCTGACCAATGGCGCCAGGCTCAACGCCACGACCATCGCCGAATATGCGGTGATGGGCATGCTGACCATTGCCAAGGGCTGGCGCGAGGTGGTGCGTGCGCAGGAGCGGCATGAATGGCTGACCGACGCGCCGGGCAAGGCCGAGCTATACGGCAGCAAGGCGCTGATCATCGGTGCTGGCGGGATCGGGGCGCGGATCGGCGTTCTGTTGCGCGCGTTTGGCGTCGAAGTTACTGAAGTTCGCCGCAAGCCTGCGCCCCATGCCGATAACCCTGTGCTGACCCCTGGAGAATGGCAGGCGCGGCTGGGCGAGTTCGACTGGGTGATTATCGCCGTGCCATCAACCCTGGACACCGACAAGATGATCGGCGCGGATGAACTGGCGGCGATGAAGTCCAGTGCCGCGATTCTCAATTTCGCGCGCGGCAAGGTGATCGACCAGTCGGCGCTGGTCGCGGCACTGCGCGAAAAACGCATCGCCGCCGCCTTCCTCGATGTCACCGACCCCGAACCGCTGCCGGCAGACGATCCGCTGTGGTCGCTGGATAATTGCCACATTTCGATGCACCTGTCGGGCCGCTCGCAAACCCAGCTGTTCGCGCGCAATGCCGAGCGGTTTCTGGAGAATTTGGGGCGTTATGAGCGGGGGGAACTCCTGGAATCGAAGGTCGATTTGGCGTTGGGGTATTAGGGGGGAAACGAACTACCTGATCCCAAAATTACCGCTCGCCCTGAGCTTGTCGAAGGGCCGTCCTTGTTCTTGAGGCGGGGTGTGGCGCACGAAGAAAAGTGCAGCCCTTCGACAAGCTCAGGGCGAGCGGGTTTGGGGGGCAAATCCCTACCCATCCTCCAGCAGCAGCAATTCGATTTCGACCGTCAGCTTGGGTTCCGGCACCAGCACATGCTCGACCGCCAGCACTGCCGCATCGGCGACAATCTGGCGGGGCAGGGTGAACTCATGCTCAGGCAGTGCGGCAATGAAGAGCTCGCCCATCGCAACCGCTTCGCTCCCAGTAAATGCCAGCGCGATCTTGTGGCGGCTGCCGGTGAAAGTGATACTGGCCCAAGGATGCTCGGAATGGCGCAGCAGTTCGGCCTGGCCGCCGGCCAGCTGCATCACTGCCGCGAGCAGTTGCAGCCAGGGGCGGCGCGTGTGGGGGGGGCGGCCAAGGGGATGAGAGGCGGTCGCGAGCATTGCCCTATCGACATGAAGATCAAGCTGCATGGGCTGTCTCCGCATAGCTGGAGATGAAGCGCTCGATCCGCGTCTGGGTTTCGGGGCGAGGTACGCGGCCGTTGCGCAAATCTTCGACGAAGCGCGGATCATGCGCGGCGAGGCGACCGAATTTTGTCCAGGCCATCCCGGTCTCACACAGGAACTTTTCGATCTGGCGTATCAACATGGGCATCTCTCCCTTCTGGGTTCTTGGGGACGAATCGGAGAATCTTGTTCCTGTTATGTTTCCTGTAAAATCCAACTTGTCTAGGAAAAATCTTTCATATAGGACGTTTTTATGAATATGACCGATCCGCGCATGCACTTGCTCGAATTGTCGGGCCAGAGAGGCGTCAGCCTCGCGCAGTTGTCGGCCTTGATTGGGCGTAACTCTAGCTATTTGCAGCAGTTTGTTCGCAAGGGTAGTCCGCGCAAGCTCGAAGAGACCGACCGCCGCACGCTGGCGCGGTTCTTCGGGGTCGACGAGTCGCAGTTGGGCGCACCAGAGGAAAATTCCCGAAATCCTTCGGGAAAACTGCCGCGTGGTGATTGGGTCGATGTTTCGCGACTGGCGCTGGGCGCGTCGGCTGGGCCAGGGGTGCTGGCAGGGGAGGAGCAGGCGATCGGTGCCTTCCGCTTTGCTGCGCGCTGGCTGCGCGCGCAGGGGCTCGATCCGGCAATGCTGTCGGCAATTGCCGTCGCCGGTGATTCGATGGAACCGACCCTGCGCGATGGCGATGAGATATTGGTCGATCGCACCCCGCGCGGCTTGCGCGATGGAATTCACGTTGTCCGGGTCGATGACGCGGTGCTGGTCAAGCGGCTCGATACCGGCAGGCCCGGCGCGATTGCGCTGGTCAGCGACAATCCCGCCTATCGTCCACTCGAACTCGCGCCCGGCGATATTGAGGTGATCGGGCGGGTGGTGTGGAAGAGCGGGCGGCTTTAGATCGGGTTCGCGCAGAGACGCAGAGGAAGCAGAAGAGGCGCAGAGAGGTTGCGATTGAGGCGAAGCCTCTTTTGAAATGCAGGCGATTAGCGACGCGGCACCGATTAAGGAGAATCCGCCTGCGGCGGGCGCTACCTCTCTGCGTCTCTGCTTCCCTTCTCCGCGCCTCTGCGTGAACCCTTTTCTTCAAACCACGGATTGATTTCACCGCCCCCCCGGGCCATCTCCGCAAACATGACCGAAACCGCCCAACCCCCGATGCGCGTCGGCATCGTCCCCGTCACCGCGTTCGAGCAGAACTGCTCGCTGATCTGGTGTACCAAAACCATGCGCGGCGCGCTGGTCGATCCGGGCGGCGATCTCGACAAGCTCAAGGCTGCGCTGGAAAAGACCGGCGTCACCCTCGAAAAGATCATTCTCACCCATGGCCATATGGATCATTGCGGCATGGCCGGGATTCTGGCGGAGGAGTTGGGCGTACCGATCGAAGGCCCGCATGAGGCCGACCGTTTCTGGATCGAGGGGCTGGATGATTCTTCGATGCGCTTTGGCCTGGACGGCAAAAGCTTCGAGCCTGACCGCTGGCTGGCGGATGGCGATACGGTGAGTGTCGGCGAGCTGACCCTCGATGTCGTGCATTGCCCCGGCCACACGCCGGGCCACGTCATATTCCACCACCCGCCATCGCATTTTGCCATGGTCGGCGATGTCATCTTCGCCGGGTCAATCGGTCGCACCGACCTGCCGCAGGGCAACCACCAGCAGCTGCTCGATTCGATCACGCAAAAGCTGTGGCCGCTGGGCGACGATGTCACCTTCGTCCCCGGCCACGGCCCGACCAGCACCTTTGGCCAGGAGCGCCAGACCAATCCCTTCGTTGCGGATATGCGGTTTCGCTAGAACTTGCCGAGTACTGTCAGCACCGCCACCACCGCCAGGCCAAGCTGGGTCAGCAGTGCGGTCACAGTTCCGGCCCATCGCGGCAGCGCTGGCTTCTCGCTATCCATGCCGATGACATGGGCAACCCGCCCGAGTATGAAGATGCCGCCGACGATGGCCAGCCATTGCCCGCCCTTGCCGGACAGTTCGAGGCCACCGATCAGTAGCAGCACCAGCGGCGTGTTCTCGATGAAATTGGCGTGGGCGCGCATGCGGCGAGCCAGCAGGGCATTGCCGCCGTCGCCGTGGTTGATCTTCTCCGAGCCGCGAATTTTGACCACCCGGAAGAAAATCCATAGATTGATCAACGCCGCAGCCGCGCAGAGGCTCAAGGTTGTCGGGATCACGTGATTATTCTCCTGATTTCCGCTGTGCGGTTACATTTTGCCAAATACCGTCAGCACACCGACAACGATCAGCACCAGCTGAAACAGCATCGCCGTCAGCATGCCGATGGGGCGACCGGCGTTGAAATTGCCTTCCATGCCAAGGCAATGGGCGATCCGGCCAATGACGAACACGGCAGCCGCAGGGGCCAGCCATTGCCCTCCTTTGCCAGCCAGTTCGACCAGCCCGACGAGAATTACCGTCAGCGGCGTCTGCTCGGCGAAATTGGCCTGCGCGCGCATGCGGCGGATCAGCGTGTCGTTGCCTCCGTCGCCCACCGATATCTTTTCGGACTGCCGGATCTTGCCGCAGCGGATGCCCAGCCAGAAGTTGATCAGTGCGGCAGCAGCGGCAAAGCACAGTGTTGTTGGTAAGATCATGATTTCCTCCCTTGAAGATGGATAGAACCTAGCCCAATCGCAGCGGGTTGCAAGCCGCGCCAATTGCGCTATAGGCGCGCCTTCGCTGCCGCTGGACAGGTTGTGGCGCATTGGCCTGTATCCCGCAGGCTTGTGCGCCTCTAAGGCTTGGCCTAGTGCGGTTTCCAATTATTGTTTAGAACTTGCAGGAACAGGTGCCGCTATGGCTGTCCCAAAACGAAAAACCTCGCCGTCCCGCCGGGGCATGCGCCGCAGCCACGATGCGCTGAAGGTCGAAGCATTCCACGAATGCGGCAATTGCGGCGAGCTCAAGCGGCCGCATAATCTGTGCCCGGCCTGTGGCCACTATAACGGGCGCGAGATAATCGCGCCTAAAAGCACGGCAGGCGGGCTCTAAGCCCGCAAGCTCCAGGTAAACGCCCGATGTCTCTCCCGCGTATCGCCGTTGACGCGATGGGCGGCGATGAGGGCGTGCGGGTGATGGTCGAAGGCGCGGCGCTGGCCCGCCGCCGCCATGACCGCTTCAAATTCCTGCTGGTCGGCGATGAGACGCAGATCAAGGCGGCGCTGGAAAATCACCCGAATCTGCGCAGTGCCTCGGAAATCCTCCATGCCGCAGATACGATCAGCGGCGAGGACAAGCCGAGCCAGGCGATTCGCCGCGCCAAAACCACTTCGATGGGCCTCGCGATCAACGCCGTAAAGGAAGGCGCGGCCGGTGCTGCGGTCAGTGCCGGCAACACCGGCGCGCTGATGGCGATGGCCAAGCTGGCGCTGCGCACTATGCCCGGGATCGACCGGCCCGCGCTCGCCGGGCTGCTGCCGACGCTGGGTGACAATGATGTGGTGATGCTCGATCTGGGCGCCAACACCGATTGCGATACCCGCAATCTCGTCCAGTTCGCGGTGATGGGCGCGGCCTATTCGCGTATTGTCACGGGGCGCGAAGCCCCGCGCGTGCGTCTGCTCAACATTGGCACCGAGGACATCAAGGGCACCGACACGTTGCGCGATGCGGCAGCCCAGTTGAAAGAGGCTGCGGGCACGCTGGCGATGGCTTTCGACGGCTTTACCGAGGCCGATAAGCTGTGCCGCGGCGATATCGATGTTGTCGTATCCGACGGCTTTTCCGGCAATATTGCGCTGAAGGCGGTCGAAGGCACTGCGCGCTTCGTCGCCGATCTCTTGCGGCGCAGCTTTGCCAGCTCGCTGCGCTCCAAATTCGGCTTCCTGATCTCGCGCCCGGCGACCGAACTGCTCAAGCACCATCTCGATCCCAATAATCACAATGGCGCAGTATTTCTCGGGCTGGGCGGCATCGTCGTCAAAAGCCATGGCAGCGCCAGCGCGCTGGGCGTCGCCAATGCCGTGCATGTCACCGCGCGGCTGCTGGAGGAAAATCTGACTGAACGCATCACCGCCGACCTTGCCCGGATCGCTGCCGACAATCAGCGCCCGATGCCCGCAGCACCCGCTGCGGTTGGAGCCCCCGAATGACTCGCCGCTCCGTCCTCACCGGCTCCGGATCCGCGCTGCCGCGCCGCGCGCTTGGCAATGAAGAGCTGGCAAAGATGGTCGATACCAGCGACGAGTGGATCGTCGAGCGCACTGGCATCCGCAATCGCTATATCGCCGCACCCGATGAAACGACCGTGACGCTGGCCACCGTTGCGGCGAAGCGGGCGATCGAAGCGGCTGGCATCGACGCCAAAACGATCGATCTCATCATACTGGCGACGGCAACCCCGGACCAGACCTTTCCCGCCTCCGCCACGCTGGTCCAGCACGAACTTGGCTGCAATGGCGGCATCGCCTTCGATGTCGCGGCGGTCTGTTCGGGGTTTCTCTATGCTCTGGGCATTGCCGATTCGATGCTGCGCACGGGCATGGCCAATCGCGCGCTGGTGATCGGTGCGGAGACTTTCAGCCGCATCCTCGACTGGGAAGATCGCGCTACCTGTGTGTTGTTCGGCGACGGGGCCGGGGCGGTGGTGCTTGAGGCGCGCGAAGAAGACAGCGTTCAGCCGCGCGGTATTCTTGCCACCAGGCTCCATGCCGATGGCGCGCACAACCATCTGTTGTTCGTCGACGGCGGTCCCTCGACCACCGGCACTGTCGGCAAGCTCCGGATGAGGGGCAAGGAAGTGTTCCGCCATGCGGTGACCAATCTGGCCGATGTTCTCGTCGAAGTGCTTGGCGATGCCGGGCTGGCGATAGAAGATATCGACTGGGTGGTGCCGCATCAGGCGAATGCCAGGATCCTCGATGCGACCGCCAGGAAGCTTGGTCTTGCGCCGGAGCGGGTGATCGTAACGGTCGACCAGCACGCCAATACCTCGGCGGCATCGGTCCCGCTGGCGCTCGACACGGCGATCCGCGACGGGCGGATCAAAGTGGGTGATCTGGTCATGCTTGAGGCAATGGGCGGCGGCTTCACCTGGGGTGCCAGCCTGCTGCGCATGTGACCGCAGTAATCGATTCAGATGTTCATCAAGCAAGGCATTGCATTTGCCTCTCTTTGGCCTATGATTTGCGTGACTTGGGTGGTCGCGACAATCGGGGGTATGGATAGATGCGCTCCATGGAAACGTTAACACGGGCGGAGATTGCCGAGGCAATGAACCGCAAGCTCGGCCTTTCACGCTCGGAATCGCTGGCAATGGTCGAGTCGATTCTTGGCCATATGAGCAACGCTCTGGCCAAGGGTCAGAACCTCAAGATTTCCGGATTTGGGACATTCCTGTTACGCGACAAGGCGCAGCGCATCGGTCGCAATCCCAAGACCGGGGTTGAAGTGCCGATCACTTCGCGCCGGGTGCTGACCTTCCGCGCCAGCCAGATGCTCAAGGATCGAATCTCCGGCAAATGAACGCAAATCCGCCGCCTATCGCCTTTTCCGACGGCAAGGCGCCCGATGCCATGCGCACCATCGGCGAAGTTTCGAGCGCGCTCGGAATTCGTCAGCATGTGCTGCGTTATTGGGAAGAGCAGTTCCCTATGCTGCGCCCGCTCAAGCGCAGTGGCGGCCGTCGTTATTACCGGCCCGAGGACATCCAGTTGGTTGTCACCATCGACCGGCTGGTGCATCGCGACGGCTATACGCTGCGCGGTGCGCGGCTGGCTATTGCTGGCGGCGGGGGCGAAGCAGAGCGGCCAGTTGCGGCGATGGCGGTGCCCGCTGCGGCTGCCCCGGGCATTATCCCGCAGTTACAGGCGATTCGTGACGGGCTGGCAGCGGCGCTGGTTGCCGATTAGGGGTTGCCGATTAGGGGCTGCCGATTAGGCGCAAACGCGGTTTAATCCACCGGCTCGGGGCCCAATGCCGGATCGAGATCGCGCGGGCGGGTGAGGTGGACCAGGCGGGCGCATCCCGGAGCAGCATCGGACCACTGCTCCACATCCAGTTCCAGCACGGCAAAGGCGGCGGTAGGAAATTTGTCCTCGACGATATCGCGGAGCGGGCAGGTGCCATCATCGGGAACCAGATCGAAAATCAGATCCTCCAGCCCCGGATTATGCCCGACCATCAGCAAAGAGGCCGGATCGCCTTCCTGCTCTTGCAGCAGATCGAGCAGGGTCGCTGAACTGGCGAGGTAAATTCTTCGATCCCAATTAACTGAATAGGTTTCCCCGATAGCCTGATAGCCCAGCTCGATGGTCTCGGCGCAGCGCACTGCCGGCGAAGCGGCAATGCGGTCCCAGCGCACGCCCCAGAGCGCACCAAAGTCGCGGATATGCCGCCCCATCGCAGCCGCGCCCTTGCGTCCGCGCTCGGAAAGCGGCCGGTCGAAATCGCGCGCGCGTGGATCGGCCCAACCGGATTTTGCATGGCGATAGAGGCCGAGTAGTTTCAAGTCTTGCTCTCACTGGCGACAGGCATTCCTGAAACACCCGCAGCAACGCGATGTAAAGCCTCCTCAAGTGTCAGTCTTGTGACTGGCGTACCCAGGGGAAATGCGGACAGCAGCCGCGAAGGAAAGGCGGCGGAGAGCACGACGAAATGCCCCCGGTCACCGCTGCCCCGGATCAGCCGTCCGAAGGCCTGGGCGAGGCGGGCGCGGATGAGCCTGTCGTCATAGGTGCTACCGCCGCCCGCTAGCCGCCGGGCGCGGTGGAGGATCGAGGGTTTGGGCCAGGGCACCTGCTCCATGACGACGAGCCGCAGCGAATGGCCGGGAACGTCGACCCCGTCGCGCAGCGCATCGGTGCCGAGCAGAGAAGCCTTTGGATCGTCACGGAAAATATCGACCAGCGTGCCGGTATCGATCGGATCGACATGCTGGGCATAGAGCGGTAGCCCGGTGCGGGCGAGCCTGTCGGCGATGCGGCCATGGACCGCGCGCAGCCGCCGGATTGCGGTGAACAGGCCGAGCACTCCGCCGCCCGAAGCCTCGATCAGCCGTCCATAGGCCCCGGCCA
>JAHFPT010000374.1 GCA_023266625.1 Novosphingobium sp.
CCCCTTGTCCCATTCTCCGCCACGGGGCGTTTTGCCTCGAATCCTTGGGGGAAATCTCATGAACCTGCCAAAAATCGACCTGTCGTCACTTCCCGATCTGGATACGCTGACCGGCCTGTTCGGAAGCCTGCTGCACACCAGCAAGATCGCCGAATCCGACGATTCGATCGTTGTGCTGATGACCTTCGTCTATGAAGTGACGACGCGGTAGATCGGCTCCAAGCCTCGGGACCTTAGCACGATGATCGCTCATCCCGAACTGCGCGCACTGCGGAGGGACGACTCTCCGCAGTGCGACGCGCAAGATGCGCTGCAGCTGGCAATGGACGACTGGCGTGCCAAGCCCCACATCGCAGCGCTGCTTGCGGAACTTAAATGTTTTGCCGCCGGGGCAGAGCTTTCGGATTGCCCCGGGCTTGCCGGACTGTTCACCCCCGGCACTGGTCAAGCCCCGATTCTGGCAAAGGATTTCGCGGCGACAACTTGCACCGCGCTTGCCGCCTTTCCGCTCGGGCATGTGCCGCTCCGCCACTTTACCGATGGCGTCACATCGACGCTGCTGATTGCCCGCGAAGGCAATGTCACGCTGTCGCTGGTGTCGATCGACAGCGAGGGGATGCGGCATCGGCCCGAATCTGCCAGCGCCAGTTTCAGCCCCAATCACACTTGGGAATATGTGCTTGGCGGCAGTGCTGCGGTCGAGCTGGTCACTTGCCAGCCGAGCGGCCCGCGCGACGCCACGCTGACGCGCCGTGCGTTGGATATCGGACCGGGCAGCATCATGCACCGCGACGGCCAGCGCGAGGCGCGGCTGCTGCACCGGATCGATGGCGCACTGGTTTCGCTGCGGCTCCAGCGCCGCCAGAACACAGCCGAGGTGACCCGCGAATATGACCTCGCCAGCGGCGCATTGCTGCATCAGGCTGCCGGCAATCCGCGTGACAGCCGCATCGAACTGATGCTGGCCCTGCTCGGCCGGATGGGCCGCAGCGACGCCGCGCCGCTGATGGCCGAGCTGGCTCAGGGCGAAGGCAGCACGGCGCTGCGCTGGCAGGCGCTGCGCGAGTGCCTGGCGCTTGATACGCTGGCCGGATTTGCGGCGCTGGCGGCAATTGCGGTGACGCCTGAAGATGCGCTGGCGGGTCCGGCAGGCGCTTTGCGCGCGCAGCTGGTCGAGGCCCATCCGCAATTGCAGGAGGTTGAACCATGCCCCGCGTGATCGCCATCGACGACCCGGTTATCGGCAGCCTGGCTGAATGCGCCGAAGCGCTGCGCACTCATGGCTTCCAGCCCTATGATGAGGAAAGCCTGCATCATGCCGCCGTGCAGCTGCGCCGGCTGGGCAACGATCGCGATTTTCTCGGCGATATGCTGGTTGACGAGCTGAAGCGGCAGCAGCGCGAAGATGGCGGCGAGAACAGCTATGGCCCGCAGGTGATCATGCTCAAGCCTGCCGGAAAGGGCGATTTCTTCATTCGCGCCAATATCTGGCCCTCGGAAGACGAACACGCCATGCGCGCCAGCGGCGGCGGTGCCTTCGTCTATTCGCTGCCGCACGACCACAATTTCAACTTCCTGACAGTCGGCTATTTCGGGCCGGGCTACTGGAGCAATTACTACGAATACGACTATGACGAGGTTGACGGCTACCAGGGCGAGCCGGTGGCGCTGCGTTTTGTCGAGCGCTCGCGGCTGGAGGAGGGCAAGATCATGCTCTACCGCGCCCATGTCGATGTCCACGATCAGGCGCCCGCCGATACACTGTCGGTATCGCTCAACATCATGCACACCACCGGCGCACAGGCCTGGCTCGACCAGTACAGCTTCGACCTCGAAGCGAGCGCTATCGGCCGGATCATCAGCAATGGCTCAAGCGAGGCCTTTGTGCGGATTGCCGTTGGTCTGGGCAGCGAGGAAGCCAATGATCTGGCCACCCGTTTCGGCCATACTCACCCCAGCGACCGCATGCGGCTCGCCTGCTGGGGAGCACTGGCTTCGGTTGAGACCGAAGTGGCGGCACGCGATGCGGTGTGGCGCGAGGCCGAGGGTGCCGGGAGCAGGCTGGTGGCTGCGGAGGCGAAACAGCGGCGGCTGCATTTGGTTTGAGGCTGCATGCGATAATTCGGGACTACTCCCAAATCCGTCTACCCTGAGCTGTCGAGCCGAAGGCGGGCGTAGCCCAACGACCGTCCTTGTTCTTGAGGCAGGGTTTGGGCTCGAAGAAATAGTGCAGCCCTTCGACAGTCCTTCGACAAGCTCAGCATGGACGGGGTTTGGAGTCAGATTATCTGGCGTTCGCTCCCACCTTGTGCCCACCGGCAGGCACGGTTACATGGGCCGCCACGATTCTTCCGGGTAGGCCTTGCAATGGGTGGCCCGAAACAGGCAGGCAGTGGCAAAAATGGACATTCCTCTCGGTCTTACTTTCGATGATGTCCTGCTGCGTCCGGCCGAATCCGATATTCTGCCCAGCGCCGCCAATACCAGCACCATGCTGACCCGGAATATCGCGCTGCATATCCCGGTGATTTCCTCGGCAATGGACACGGTGACCGAGGCGGACATGGCGATTGTCATGGCGCAGCTGGGCGGCATTGGCGTGCTCCACCGCAATCTAACGCTTGAGGAACAGTGCGCGGCGGTGCGCGCGGTCAAGCGTTTTGAGAGCGGCATGGTGGTCAATCCGATCACGATTGCGCCCGATGCGACGCTCGGCGAGGCGCAGGCGCTGATGGCGGCGAACCGGATCAGCGGCATTCCGGTGGTCGAGAAAGGCGGCAAACTGGTTGGCATCCTGACCAACCGCGATGTGCGCTTTGCCGCCAATTCGGCGCAGCCGGTGCGCGAACTGATGACCCACGAGAACCTGGCGACGGTGACGCTCGGGGTCGGCGAGGAGGAGGCGCGCCGCCTTTTGCATCAGCGCCGCATCGAAAAGCTGCTGGTGGTCGATGACGCCTTCCGCTGCATCGGCCTGATCACCGTCAAGGACATCGAAAAGGCGGTCACCTATCCCAATGCGACCAAGGATGCCGCCGGGCGGCTGCGCGTCGCGGCGGCCACGACGGTTGGCGACAAGGGTTTCGAACGCAGCGAGGCGCTGATTGCGGCGGAATGCGATGTGATCGTTATCGACACCGCGCATGGTCACAACCGCGATGTCAGCCGCGCGGTCGAACGGGTCAAGAAGCTGTCTAATTCGGCGCAGGTCATCGCCGGCAATGTCGCCACTGCCGAGG
>JAHFPT010000375.1:0-1985 GCA_023266625.1 Novosphingobium sp.
CAAGTGGTGGTCGGTGCGCGCTCGGCGCTGTTCCTGCCCTATGCCCGGCTCGGCCTGCTGGTGGTCGACGAGGCGCACGAGGTTTCGTTCAAGCAGGATGACGGGGTGCGCTATAATGCGCGCGATGTCGCGGTGATCCGGGCGCGGTTTGAGGCGGTGCCGGTGATCCTTGCCAGCGCCACCCCGGCGCTCGAATCGATGCAGCTCGCCGAAGCCGGAGTCTACCGCAAGATCGACCTCCCCGCACGGTTTGGCGGGGCGACATTGCCTGAAATCTCCATCGTCAACCTCTGCAACGAAGAACCCGAACGCGGGTGCTGGCTCGCTCCAAGGTTGGTCGCCGAAATGAATGTGCGGCTGGCGAAGGGCGAACAGTCGCTGCTGTTCCTCAACCGGCGCGGCTATGCCCCGCTGACGCTCTGCCGTCACTGCGGCTATCGCTTCCAGTGCCCCAATTGCACCGCCTGGCTGGTCGAACACCGCTTCTCACAGCGTCTCGCCTGCCACCACTGCGGCCACGACGTGCCCGTACCCGACGCGTGCCCCGAATGCACCACCCAGGATTGCCTCGTTGCCTGCGGACCCGGTGTGGAGCGCATTGCCGACGAGGTCGCTGAACTGATGCCCGAAGCGCGCCTCGCCATGGCCACGTCTGACACCCTCAACACACCGGAACGCATCGCGGAATTCGTCGCGAAAGCCGAGGAAGGCCAGATCGACGTCATCATCGGCACGCAATTGGTGACCAAAGGCTATCACTTCCCCGAACTCACGCTGGTCGGCGTGGTTGATGCCGACCTTGGCCTCGAAGGCGGCGACCTGCGCGCGGGCGAGCGCAGCTATCAGCAGATCGCCCAGGTGGCGGGGCGCGCCGGACGGGGAGCCAAGCCGGGCCTCGTCCTGATCCAGACCCGCCACCCCGAAGCCCCTGTCATCGCCGCACTGGCCAAAGGGGACCGCGACGCCTTCTATGCCGCCGAGGCCGAAGCCCGCCGCGACGCCGGTGCCCCGCCGTTTGGCCGCTGGGCCGCGATCATCGTGTCATCCGAGGACGAAGCCGAAGCCCGCGATGCCGCCCGCGCGATTGGCGGCGTCCGCCCCCGCCTGCCCGACATCGCCATCCACGGCCCCGCGCCTGCGCCGATGTCGCTGCTGCGCGGTCGCTATCGCTATCGCCTGCTTATCAACGCCCGGCGTTCAAGCGAATTGCAGCGCGTGATCCGCGACTGGCTGGGCTCGCTGCGCTTCCCGCAAGGGGTGCGGGTGGCGGTGGATATTGATCCTTATAGTTTTGTGTGATTGGGCGTCCGAATCCTAAGCCGCCAGATCCAGCTCGGTAACGATCCGGTCCCACCCCACGGTGACCTCACCTTGCGGCGTCCGCTCGATCAGCCCTGCATCGACAAGCCGTGCTACTTCGCCGTGGACGGATTTATAGTCTCGTCCCAGCTCCTGCGACAGACGGCGCACCGAGAGCGGGCCGCTGCGGCGCAGATAGCGCATCAGTTCCAGCCGTTTGGGCGACATCGCCGCCATGAAACTTTCCAGCCGCAGGAAGGTCACATGGTCGCGCGGCCCCTGTCCGCCCGCTTCCGCGATCTTCCACGCATCGATGAAGCGCTGTCCCATATCCTGAAGCGTGCCGACATGCGCTGCCAAGGCCAGGTCGGTCATTTCGATCGTTCCTTTTCCACATCGGCCAGAAATCGGCCATCAATTGTTCGACACTCGTGAAGCTATGGGCTTCTTCACGCCCGCGATAGTGCCGGTGATCGCCTTTGCCGCGTTCGTTGTCATATCCCACGATCCGCTCTCCATTCCGGCCGTAATAGAGCGAGTATTTCAACCCGTGCGGACGCTCCGCCGTCGCGGCTGAGAGCCTCCAGATTTTCATTTCGACCACACCGCCATCCGGCAACGAAGCCTTGTCATGATAAACCAGAACGACATCTACCATATGGTATGTAATACCATATTGCGAATAA
>JAHFPT010000375.1:1995-2700 GCA_023266625.1 Novosphingobium sp.
CTTCTTGATCTCCGTCCCATAGGCATAGCCGCCCAGCGCCCCATCCGAGCGCACCACCCGGTGGCAGGGAATCAGCACCGCAACATTGTTCGCGCCATTGGCGCTGCCCGCAGCGCGCACCGCGCCCGGTTTGCCGATGGCGGCGGCGATCTCAGCGTAGCTGCGCGTTTCGCCCGGCGGGATGCGGCGCAGTTCCTGCCAGACGGCTTCCTGAAAGGCGGTGCCCTGGACATCGAGCGGAATATGGCGCGAATCGCCGGGAGATTCGACTGCGGCAACGATCTCGTCCAGCAGCGCGGCGAACTCCGCCTCGCCCGCCACCAGCTCGGCATGGGGAAAGCGGCGCTCCAGTGCCTCGCGGCCCTCGCCAAACGACAGGCGGCACACGCCCTTGTCCGTCGCTGCGACCAGCATTTGGCCAAGGCTGGTCGCCACCACGGCCCAGCGGATCGTCACCCCCTTGCCGCCACCCCGCCACGCCGATGGCGTCATCCCCAATCTCCCCCCGCTCGCTGCATAGAACCGCGACGGCGCGTTGAAACCTGCATCATAGACCGCATCGGTCACCCGCTCCGCGCCGGTCAGCGCATCCGCCGTGCGCTCCATCCGCAAGGCTCGCGCGAAGGCGGCGGGCGACAAGCCGACCGCCCGCTTGAACAGCCGCTGGAAATGCGCGGGCGAGTAGCCGGTGACAGCGGCGAGCCT
>JAHFPT010000375.1:2710-3234 GCA_023266625.1 Novosphingobium sp.
CACCGGCCCCTCAGCATCGCGCAACACCCTGATCGCATCCGCCACCGCCGCCTCGTCCCGTGCGATGGCATCCGGTCGACAGCGCAGGCATGCCCGCAGCCCCTTTGCCTCGGCATCGGCTGGTGTCGCATAGAACGAAACATTCTCGCGCCTCGGCGGACGCGCCGGGCACGACGGGCGGCAATAGATCCCGGTCGAGTGGACGCCAGTGACGAATGCGCCATCGAAGCGCCGGTCCTTGGCCAGCGCGATCTGCCAGCGTGCAGTGTCGTCGGTTGGGGTTTCGGGCATGGCTCGGTCCTTAATGGCATGGCTCCTTCAAGACACGAGCCATGGCCTGCCATGCCCCGCGATGCATCCCGGCGCTTGCGTTCAAACCAGTTCAGGCAGGCTTGTGCTTCGTCGCCTTGAGACAATCCGCTCTATGCAAATGAAGCGGAAATACTGGCTGAGGAGATTCGGATCGCGGAGGCGGGCCATGGCCGGGCAGTTCAAGGCGCAGCCGCGTTGATCGACCGAGCAAT
>JAHFPT010000176.1 GCA_023266625.1 Novosphingobium sp.
GCCGTCGCCTTGCGGGGCGGCGAGGATGTCGCGGGTAACCTCGCCCTTGGCGACGGTGTTGGTCGCAGGATCGCCGACCGCCGAGCGAATGCCGGCGGCGGGCGCACCGGCGCGGCTGGTGGTGTTCCTCTCGATCTCGCTGCGTGGCGACTGGCCGCCGAACAGGGCGTCGAGCGTCTGGCTCTGGGTGTTGGTATTGGCCGGGCGCGGCGCGCCGGGCTGGGGCGGGGTCAGCGCGAAATCGGGCGGGACGACCAGCGGCATCTGGCGCTGCACGGCAAATTCGTCGGGCCGGTCGCGGTTGAACAGCCCGCCGCCGCCGCCGCATGCCGAAAGCATGGCCGTGGCGGTAGTCACGAGGATCAGGGCAGTTACTTTACGCATGGGTTTGGCTCTCCGGGGCAGCATCTGCCTTCGCTTGCGGCTTTTCGCGCGAAAGGAAGGATCGGGCAAGGATTAACAGCACGCCGATGGTAATCGCACCGTCGGCCACGTTGAAGATCAGGAAGGGACGGAACGTGCCGAAATGGAGATCGGCATAGTCGACGACATAGCCAAAGCGCACCCGGTCGAGAATATTGCCCAGCGCCCCGCCCAGCACCAGCGCCAGCGCCAGAATGTCGCCCCATTTGCGCTCGCGCAGCATCCAGACGAGGACGATGATCGCAATCGCGGCAGTGACCGCGACGAGTATCCAGCGCGCCGTGTCGGAACTGGCGGTGAGCAGGCCGAGCGAGACGCCGCTGTTTTCGGCCCAGGTGAGGCGGAAGATGGGTATGATTTCGATCACCATCACATCGCGCAGCGCCAGCGGGCCGATGATCAGCCGTTTGACCAGCTGGTCGATGGCGAAGACCGCAGCGGCGCAGGCGAGGCCGAGAAAATGGGGGCGGGTCAGCTTCATAACAGCCCCTCCCCCCTCGCGGGGGAGGGAAATGCGAGCGAAGCGAGCGAGGGAGAGGGGGCAGGCGCACCAAGTCCGCAGGCGAACAACCCCTCTCCCTGGCCTGCGGCCTGCCCCTCTCCCGCAAGGGGAGAGGGGCGGGGGTGGCTTATGCTGGCGCGGGCGATGGTCATACGGCGGCATCCATTGCCGCGACGACATGATCGCAACGTGAACAAAGCGCGCCGTCGGCGGCGACATCGGGGAGATGACGCCAGCAGCGACCGCATTTGTGGTCTTCCGACCGATGAGCAACGGCACCAAATGTCCGAGCGCTATTCCAAGCAATTTCTCGAATTTCGAATGGATTTCCCTGAGTGACGTTCACTGAGCTTGTTATGAAAACTTCAGAAATTAGCGCACGATTCTGATCAATCTTTTCCAGAATTTTGCGCTGATCAAAATTGTCGCTTGGGACAAGGGTAATAGCCGCTTCCATCGACGAACCGATAAATTTCTCTCGTCGGGCGATTTCTGCAGCGTTGAATGCGACTGCTCGAAACTCCCTAAGAAGCGCCCATTCCCCGACTAGGTCTTCGTCAAACCACCCCGCATCAACCTCCGGCCACTCCAGCAAATGCACCGACCCCGCATCGGGAAACCGCGTTCCCCAAACTTCCTCAGCGGTAAACACCAGCACCGGCGCGGCATACCGCACCAGCGCATGGAACATCACATCCAGCACAGTTCGATAAGCCATCCGCTTGGGATTGTCCGCTGCGTCGCAATAGAGGCAGTCCTTGCGGATATCGAAGAAGAAGGCCGAGAGGTCTTCGTTGCAGAAATCAGTCAGCGCGCGGACGTAGGAATTGAAATCATAGTCCGCCACTGCCTGCCGCAAGGTGGCATCGAGCTGTGCCAGAGTTGCGAGCATGTAGCGCTCGAGTTCGGGCATCTCGGTGGCGTTCAGCCCCGTCTCGGTGCCTTTGTGCGCCTTTGTGGAATCCTCGTATCCTTCGAGCGCGCCGAGCAGATAACGGAATGTATTCCGCAGCTTGCGATACTGATCCGCCACGCCCTTGAGGATTTCGTCACCAATCCGGTGATCCTCGGTGTAATCGACCGACAGCGCCCACAGCCGGATAATGTCCGCGCCGTTGGTCTCCATTACCTTCAAGGGGTCGATGGTGTTGCCCAGCGACTTGGACATTTTCATGCCCTTCTGATCCATCGTGAAGCCGTGGGTGAGCACTGCCTTGTAAGGCGCCCGCCCCCGCGTGGCGCAGCTTTCGAGCAAGCTCGACTGGAACCAGCCGCGATGCTGGTCGCTGCCTTCGAGGTAGAGATCGGCGGGCCAGGAAAGCTCCGGCCAGCGCCCTGATTCCAAAGTGAAAACATGGGTGCAGCCCGAATCGAACCAGACGTCGAGAATGTCGGTGACGCGCTCGAAGTCCTCGGATTTGTAGTCCGCCCCGAGATATGCCTGCGCCCGCGCCTCGCTCCACGCATCGACGCCCGCTTCCTTGATCCCCGCAACAATCCGCGCGTTGACGGCGGGATCGGCAAGATACTGATTCGTCCCCTTTTTCACAAACAAAGTGATCGGCACGCCCCAGGCGCGCTGGCGCGAGAGCACCCAGTCGGGGCGACCCTCGACCATCGAACGAATCCGGTTCTCGCCCTTTTCGGGGACCCAGCGGGTCTCGGTGATCGCACCCAGCGCCGCCTCGCGCAGCGTGGGGGAAGCCGATTTCGCCTCGTCCTGCGGATCGATCGCCCCGCCTTCGCTCTCCCAGCGCTTTTCCGCCGGGGTCTTGGCCGGTAAATGGGTGAGCGGCCGGTCCATCGGTACGAACCACTGCGGCGTGCAGCGATAGATCACCTTGGCCTTGGAGCGCCATGAGTGGGGGTAGCTATGCTTGTAATCGGCAGAGGCCGCGAGCAACCCGCCCGCCTCGCGCAAAGCCTCGCAGATCGGGCCATCCGGCGCGTTGAACTTGGCATTGATGACGCTGCCCTGCCCGCCGAGCCAGGCCCAATCGGCGCGATACTTGCCGTCGGCTTCGACCGCGAAGACCGGCTCGATGCCGACCGATTTGCACAGCGCAAAATCGTCCTCGCCGTGATCCGGGGCCATGTGGACGAGGCCGGTGCCGGTCTCGGTGGTGACGAAGTCCGAGCCATCGAGGAAGGGGCGGGGGCGGAGGAAGAATTCGGCCATCGGAGAGCTTGGATCAAACTTAAGCCCCTCCCCTTCAGGGGAGGGGTTGGGGTGGGGCCTGTCGCCAGAGGCCGCGCCATCCGGACAACCCCCACCCCCAACCCCTCCCCTGAAGGGGAGGGGCTTTTCGAACAGTTTTGCCATCGGGTGGCGAGCGATGGTTCCGGCGAGGTCGGAGCCTTTGTAGCGCTTCGTTTCGTGAACGAAGCGCGAGTCCAAGTTGGCGATGGCTTTCAAAGATTCAGAAGGCCGGAGAAATGTCACATTCTCCATTGCTTCTTCTTCTTCGCGTGATGGCCAATCGCCCACCCGACGGAGAAACTCATCGATCAGGTGATAAGCTACGAGACACTTTCTCCCGTCAACCCAAACACACGCGTAATCAACCTCAGCCCCATAAGCCAAAGCCTGATTGACCGGGATCGTCCACGGCGTCGTCGTCCAGATCACCGCATGCGCGCCGACAAGCTCCGGCACATTCGGACATTCCGTAATCTCGAACGCCACATCCACCTGCGTCGAGACGATATCCTCATACTCGACCTCGGCCTCGGCCAGCGCAGTCTTTTCCACCGGCGACCACATCACCGGCTTGGCCCCGCGATATAATTGCCCGCTCTCGGCGAACTTCATCAGCTCGGCAACAATCGTCGCTTCCGCCGCGAAATCCATCGTCAGGTAAGGATTGTCCCAGTCGGCATTGATGCCGAGGCGCTTCAATTGTTCGCGCTGGGTGTCGACCCAGTGCTGCGCATAGGCGCGGCATTCGGCGCGGAACTCGACCGGATCGACCTGATCCTTGTCGAGCTTCTTCTTGCGGTATTGCTCCTCGACCTTCCACTCGATGGGGAGCCCATGGCAGTCCCAGCCGGGCACATAGGGCGCGTCCTTGCCGAGCAGGCTCTGGGTGCGGACCACCATGTCCTTGAGGATATGGTTGAGCGCGTGGCCGATGTGCATGTCGCCATTGGCATAGGGCGGGCCGTCGTGAAGGATGAACTTTTCGCGGCCTTGGCGGGCGGCGCGCAGCTGCTGGTAGAGGCCTTCGGTCTTCCAGCGCGCGAGAATGCCCGGCTCCTTTTGCGGGAGCCCGGCTTTCATCGGGAAGTCTGTCTTCGGCAGGAAGACGGTGTCTCTATAGTCGCGCGCTTCGGTCATGTCGGGGCGGGCCTTAGCGGGGGCATCGCGGTTGCGCAATTTTTGGTTCGCGCAGAGACGCAGAGGGCGCAGAGAAGAGGATGGCAGGGGTTCACGCAAAGGCGCAAAGAGGACGTGATGCGCCGCAGGCTTTTTGAATTATCTGGGGCTTCGCCCCAAGCACGTCCTCTTAGCGCCTTTGCGCCTTTGCGTGAGAAATTCTTCTACTCTGCACCCTCTGCGCCCTCTGCGTCTCTGCGCGAAACCCCTATTCCTGCCTCAACAACACCCGCGCGGCATCGCAATCCCGCTCCATCTGTGCCGTCAGTTCCTCCAGCGTATCAAACTTCGCCTCGCCCCGCAGGAAGTGGTGGAAGCCGATTTCGATCTCCTGCCCATAAAGATCGCCATCGAAATCGAAGAAAAACGGCTCGAGCAATTCCTTCGGCGGATCGAAAGTCGGCCGCACACCCAGATTGGCCGCGCCCTGCACCAGTCGCCCGCCCGGCAGCAGGCCGGTCACGGCATAGATCCCGTATAAAGGGCGCAGGTAGCTGCCGAGATCGAGGTTGGCAGTGGGGAAGCCGATGGTGCGGCCCCGCTTGTCGCCGTGCTGGACCACACCCCGGATGGCGAAAGGCCGGGTCAGCAGGCGGGTGGCAGTGGCGCAGTCGCCCGCCTTCAGCGCGGCGCGGATGCGGCTGGAGGATACTGGCCCTTCTGCATCGTGCACCGCGCCGACCGTGCGCGTCTCGACACCGCACTGGCGCAGCAGCGCGGGATTGCCGCCGCGCCCCTTGCCGAAAGTGAAATCCTCGCCGGTAACCACGCCGCCCGCGCCGAGGTGGCGGCGGATCATGCCCTCGACCCATTGTTCGGCAGGCTCGCTGGCCATCGCGCCGTCGAAATGGAACACCAGCATCGCGTCGGCCCCGGCGGCCGCGAACAGTTCCTGTCGCTGATCGAGCGTAGTCAGCCGGAAGGGCGGCGTATCGGGCTTGAAATGCCGCATCGGATGCGGATCGAAAGTGGCGACAATGCACGGGCGTCCTTGCTCACGCGCCCAGCCAATCGCCTCTCCCACCACCGCCTGATGGCCGAGGTGGAAGCCATCGAAATTGCCCAGCGCGAGGATCGCGCCGCGCAAGGCTTCGGGGATCGGCTGGCGGTGATCGAGGCGAATCATCGGGTGCGCGCCCTGCGCAGCAGCGGCGCACAACCAACCCCCCTCCCGCTTGCGGGAGGGGGCGGGGGAGGGACTGTTATCCGAAAGCTGCTCACTGGCGGCAACATGCCCTCCCCTAGCCCCTCCCGCAAGCGGGAGGGGAACTGCGCAGCAGCGTTATCCAAGTGAAGCCGGGCCGGTCACCTTCCGCGCCATGCTCTTCGCGGAATGTCTCGCGCCAGCCGGGGCCCAGCGGCGGCATCTGGGTATCGCCGGGGTAATCTGCTGCGATCTGTGTCAGCTCGATGCGGCTGGCGATCGGCAGTGCTGCCGCATAGATATCTGCTCCGCCGAAAATGACAATTTGCGGGGCATTGGCTTGCGCCAGCGCATCATCCAGCGAATGCGCAACTTCAGCGCCCTCTGCGGACCAGCTGCGGTCGCGAGTGATGACAATGTGGCGGCGGCCGGGGAGCACGCCGGGGAGCGATTCGAATGTCTTGCGGCCCATCACCAGCGGCTTGCCCATGGTCAGCGATTTCACCCGGCGGAAATCTGCCGGGATATGCCAGGGCATCGCGCCTCCTGCGCCGATTGTGCCATTGGCAGCGACAGCCGCGACCAGAAAGATCTCGCGCGTCACGCCAGCACCAACCTTGTGACATGGCCCATCTTGCGCCCCGGCCGGGCGGCGGCCTTGCCGTAGAGGTGAAGGTGGTTGGCGGGGTCGGACAGGATTTTCGCCCAGTCCTCCACGTGATCGCCAATGATGTTGCGCATTTCGACCCCGGCGGCGGCGAGCGCAGTGTCGCCCAGCGGCAGTCCGCAGATCGCGCGGATGTGGTTTTCGAACTGGCTGGTGAGCGCGCCCTCGATGGTCCAGTGGCCGCTGTTGTGGACGCGCGGCGCCATTTCGTTGAACACCGGGCCATCAGTGGTGGCGAAGAACTCCAGCGTGAGCACGCCGACGTAATCCAGCGCCTTGGCCACTTTCGCTGCCAGCGCTCTTGCTTCGGTGACCAAAGCCATGACCAGCGGCGATACCGGCACGCTTGAGCGGGCGAGGATGCCGCCGTCATGGACATTCTGCGGCGTGTCCCAGAAGCGGATGTCCCCGTCCGCGCTGCGGCACAGCAGCACCGAGAACTCGGCGGTGAAGCGGACCAGGCCTTCATAGACCAGCGGCTGTCCGCGCAGCTCAAGTTCCCCGGCATCTTCAGGCGCGGCGATGCGCCATTGGCCCTTGCCGTCATAGCCGTCGCGCCTTGTCTTGAGGATGCCGGGCGCGCCAATCCGGGCCACAGCGATGGCGAGGTCTTCCTGGCCGAGGACGGGCGCATAGGGCGCTGGTCTGCCGCCGAGATTTTCGACAAAGCGCTTCTCGGTCAGCCGGTCCTGTGCGGTTTCCAGTGCGCGCGGATGCGGGAGCAGCGGCACTTTGCCCAGCGCTGCAAGCGGGGCTACCGGCACATTCTCGAACTCATAGGTGATGACGGCGCAATCATGCGCGAAGCGGGCCATCGCTGCGGCATCGTCCCAGGCGGCGCAGGTGAAGGCGGCGCTGACTTCGGCAGCGATGCTGCCTTCCTCGGGGGCATAGATATGCACGCGATAGCCGAGCTGCGCGGCGGCCATGGCCAGCATCCGGCCGAGCTGGCCGCCGCCCAATATGCCGATGGTTTCGCCGGGGGGGATCATGTGCAGCGCCCGGCCTTCGACAAGCTCAGGCTGAGCGGGGTTTGTTGAAGGAGGCCAGGAACTATATCCCGCCCCATTTTCAAACCCCGCTCATGCTGAGCTTGTCGAAGCACATGCACCAACATCAGCCTCACGCGGGCCTTTCCGCCACGCCTGCCGATTGCGCAGCTCTGTAAGCCTTGAGCCGCTCGGTCAGCGCCGGATCAGTCGTCGCCAGGATCGATGCCGCCAGCAGCCCGGCGTTGGTCGCGCCTGCCTCGCCAATCGCCAGCGTGCCCACCGGGATACCCGCAGGCATCTGCACGATCGACAGCAGGCTGTCCTGCCCCGACAGCGCTTTCGAGAGCACCGGCACGCCGAGCACCGGCAGATGCGTCATGCTGGCGACCATACCGGGCAGATGCGCCGCGCCGCCGGCCCCGGCGATAATCACCTTGAAACCTGCCTCTGCCGCACCCTCGGCAAATTTGACCAGCCGCTGCGGGGTGCGGTGCGCAGAGACGATCCGCACGTCATGGGCCACACCGAGCGTGTCGAGCGCATCGGCGGCGCATTTCATCGTCGCCCAGTCGGACTGGCTGCCCATGACGATTGCGACCAGAGGGACGACATCTGCGGCCATGCTCAGCGCTCCGACAAATAATAGCGCTCCAGCGCGTTGAGATTACCGTCCAGCTCGTAGACAATCGGCTGGCCGGTGGGAATTTCGAGGCCGGTGATCTCGGCGTCGGAAATGCCGGAGAGATGCTTGACCAGCGCCCGCAGCGAATTGCCATGGGCGGAGACCAGCACGGTCTCTCCAGCCTTGAGCGCGGGGGCAATGGCGGCGTCGTAATAGGGCAGCACGCGCGCAATGGTGTCCTTGAGGCTCTCGGTCGATGGGATCGCAATTCCGGCGTAGCGCGGATCCTTGCCCAGATCGAACTTCGAACCCGCCTCCAGCACCGGTGGCGGCGTGTCGAAGCTGCGCCGCCAGATCTTGACCTGGTCCTCGCCGTGTTTCGCTGCTGTCTCGGCCTTGTCGAGCCCGGTCAGCCCGCCATAGTGCCGCTCGTTGAGCCGCCAGTCCTTGATCTCGGGAATCCACAGCCGGCCCATCGCTTCCAGCGCGAAATGCAGCGTGCGGATGGCGCGGGTCTGAAGGGAGGTGAAGGCGAGGCTGGGGAGCATGCCCTTGTCGGCCAACAATCTTCCGGCAGCGCGCGCCTCTTCTTCGCCCTTGGCGGTCAGGTCGACATCCCACCAGCCGGTGAAGCGGTTTTCCAGGTTCCACTGGCTCTGGCCGTGGCGCACAAGGATGAGACGGGGCAAGGCATAGGCTCCATGAGACGGGAGCGGCACGCCCTAGCTTTTCGGGGGGAGTTTGGGAAGAGCGGGCTTGCCTTCGGCCTCAAGCTGTCGTGCCTGCGCCTTGCGGCGGCGCAGGTTCTCGCGCAGCTTGGCGGCGAGGCGTTCTTCGCGCGAGGGGGTTTTCGGCGGCTTGTCCATCGCCGCGTCATGGCGTGCGTGGCGGCGCGGCTCAAGCCCAGAACTGGCATCAGAACAGGCAGTAGCTTGACAAGGAGCGGAGCCGCAGCCAATAGGCCGCGCCTGCCCGGGCCTTGCCCGGTGCCCGCAAAATTCCGCATCGCCGGAATCGTCCGAATGGTCATGCTGCCGTAGCTCAGTGGTAGAGCGCATCCTTGGTAAGGCTGAGGTCGGGAGTTCAATCCTCCCCGGCAGCACCATTCGTTTCAATGACTTAGATATATTTCGCCCTTGGGCGCTCCAGCCACAAAGGACTGGCAAAGGACGGTCGCGGGATTTCCCACTGTTGATCAGAGGCAACGCGAACGCGCCGCGCTTCGCCACATTGGCAGTGGCGCTATCGAACGGAAGTTCAAACTGAGCAACCCCAAACCTATTGGGCTAGTCAATGGTCTACGAAACAGAAACCATTCGGCCAGATTACGCGATCATGCAGCGCTGCTAACTGGCGCCACGACGAAGTCGGTAGCATCGAAAGAGATGCGGATTGCGCCCATTGATCCGAGACGTTCGCCGGTTTCGACGGCCAGCAAGACAAAATTTTCCTCGCCGCAGGCATGGATAATGCACCATCAAATACCGGGACCAAAAAAGTAGCCTCCGCCGTGCGGGGGGAGCACCAAATTGTCGAGCACGCCGGGCTCGGCCCGGCACACGGTCGGTATGGCATTCGCCACGAGGGCGGCGACGGCGAGCGAATCGGGCCGGCGGGCATCCTCATCGGTGGTGAGCAGGATCTCGGAGTCGATCGCGGGGTCGCCATCGATGTGGAGCAGCCACCTTGCGTCGCCGGTGGGCCACTCGGGGGCCGCGTGTTCATGGATCCGCCATACCCATTCCAGCGTGATGACGGGTCGCCCATGGAGGATGCCATCCAGGCGGAAGCGCGTGGCCGCCACGGTCCCGGCCTCAATCGTCCCCACAGCGATCTCGAGCGGATGGTCGGCCACTGCCGTTTCGCGGCTGTAGCGGATGTCGTCGAGGCTGACGCCGATCGCATCGACGATCATACGCAGGCATAGATAGAACGGGTTCTGATACACGTCGCCCATCGCAGCGTCGATTGGCGACGGTTCGTCAGGTCTCAGACCGAAACCCAAGATGTTGCGCACTATATGAATCGAGTTGTACCGGCTCATATCGACGATCTCGGTCACACGCATGTGATCGATACGCCGGCTCAGCCGGGACATGGTAATCGGCCACATATCCATCGCAAATCCGGGATTGATCCCGATGTGGAAGAATGACGTTCCCCCTTTGCGGCAGGCCTCCTGGAGCCGTTCACCGACCCCGACGGCCGCATTCAATCGGATATCGGGACGGAAGTACGCGTGCTCCTCGACTGCGCTCGACACCACGTTCTTTCCCGATTCAAGCAAGCGTGTGATGTCCTCGATGGCCTGCTTCCCGCCGTCGAGAACGCCACCGAGCGGCGAGTAGGCGACGCAGTCGGCGTCGAGCGCCAGAATCGCCTCGACGTCGTCGGTGGCCAGGATGCCGGTGGGGCTGCTCCCCAACAGATCGCCGGCATCGACCCCCACCTTATCGGGATTGTACACGCGCACGCCCGCCAGCTCGAAATCCGGACGCTCGACGATCAAGCGCAGACCATGCTTGCCGACATTGCCCGTCCCCCACTGGATGACCCGATAAGCCATAGTATCCTCCCTTTCGTATCTTCGAGTCGGCTTTGCCGGTTATGGCAGGAAGTAGCCTCCGCCGTGCGGGGGGAGCACCAAATTGTCGAGCACGCCGGGCTCGGCCCGACACACGGTCGGTATGGCATTCGCCACGAGGGTGGCGACAGCGAGCGAGGTCGCCCGGTTAGCATCCTCATTAGTGGTGAGGACGATCTCGGATTTCATCGCGGGGTCGCCATCGATGTGGAGCAGCCACCTCGCGTCGCCATTGGGCCACTCGGG
>JAHFPT010000007.1 GCA_023266625.1 Novosphingobium sp.
GCCTCACGATCGAGAAGCAGGCGCGGGCGCTCGGCTGGTTCCAGCCTGGCACGAACATGATCGGCCTTCCCCGGCGCAGCAACAGCTTCGCGCACGAATGGGGCCATGCGCTCGATTATCATCTGCTGGGCAAGCTGAGTTCGAATGACGGCCCCGTCAACGGCCGTGGACTCAGCGGCGCGATCCGTCAGATGGGCGAAAATCTCGCCGACGCTGGCGGGATACCGAACCGCGACATTCGCGACGGTTTCATTCACCTCCTCAACACCATGTTTTTCGACAAAGCGGGGCTGGCTGCGCGCGTGCTCGACCTTGAAGCAAAGATTGCCGGCACCAAGAGTGACAAGGTGCGTGCCGATCTGCAGCGGCAAATTGACAACATGACGGCGGGTAGCGCGCGCCCCCGCGGCCTCACTTCCGACTTCGCCAAGCTCTCCAAGGCATTCGGTGAAAAGAACGCCAGCCAGGAATATTGGACCAGCCCGACCGAAATGCTCGCCCGCGCTTTTGAGGCTTATGTTTCCTACAAGGCCGAGATCACCGGCATGTCGACGGAGTTCATAGGCAAGGGCGACGCTGCTTATTTAAGCGACAGCGATGAACGCTTCGCCAAGACATTCCCAAAGGGAACCGAGCGGCTGCTGATCTTTGACGCCTTCGATAACATCTTCGCTCACATAGCGTTGCAGGAAGCGCTTGGCGCTGGCCAGGCTCCGATGCCCGACCCAAGCAATAAGCTGGCCCGCAACCCGTTCGAGAACCCAGCGACGGTTGCGCCGCGCGAGCGAAATATCTTCCGATCCGTAGTCAGCGGCGAATTTGATGCGATCTGGTCAGCAGGAGAAGCGCGCCGCAAACGCCTTCGTGACCGGCCGGACAATGACGACGCTTCGATCCTTCGCCACATGCACGACACCCTTTCGTACTTCAAATATAGCATGGCAGCCCGGTTAAAGATGATCGGCCGGCGTTACGAAGCTCCAACCGTGTTCAAGCTCCATGATATGCTGACGCACACCGCGGGGGATAAATCCCGGGGCCGCGACTATCTCCGCGCGATCGAGCTTCGCACGAACCAATATCAGAACCGTGTCGACCGCCTGGTCGGCAATTATAATGCTGAGCTAAGCCGGTCCCGGTCGCGGGAGCTGTCGATCACCGAAAGTGATCACCTCCGCGATCTGCTTACCAGCGCCGAGACGGCGGCCGAAAGCAAGCCGATGCAGATGCTCGCGGCCGGGCTCCGCAAACTCTCGGATGACATCTTCTACGATATGCAGCGCGTCGGCATCGATGTTGGCTATGCGCGCAACGGCTATCTGCAGCGCATCTATGACGATGCGATAATTGGAGGCGATGAGGCTGGCTTCCTAGCTCAAGCCGCCCAAGCCTATCAGATCGCATTTGAGCGTCAGTGGGGCGAAAGCGATGCGGTTCTCGCGGATGGCGAGGCCTTGCCAAAATTCATGGCCGCAGCGCGCGACCTTTCGCGGCAGGGCCACGAAGCCATCGCCGAACCCTATAAGGCCGTCATCAAGCTCAGGAAGCAAATCGCTGCCCTCAATCGCTCCATAGTTGCTGCAGAGAAGGCGGGCGTTGATACTGACGTGATGCAGGCGCGCCTTGCCGCGCTCGACGAACAGATGAGCGAGGCGTTCAGCGAGCTATACGATGCCGTGCAGGAGGCTTGGTCGAAACAGGCGGCAGCGGAATGGCTGTTGAAAATCCAGGGCTCAAACCCCCACGACGTCGACAGTCGCGGCCCGGACGGTAATTTTCTGAAGGGTCGCGAACTTCCCCCAGAGGCCGATAAGCTTCTCGAGAAGTATATGGTGCGCGACCCTGTGCACGTCGTGATGCAATACAGCGGCAAGGTAGCGCGGCGCATCGAGTATGCCGAGCGGTTCGGCGCCAAGAGCGAAAAGATTGATGCCATGTTCGCCCAAATGGGAAAGGAGGGCGTCTCTGCCGTCGGCCAAGACCAGATCCGCGCGATCTTCGATATCGTGACCGGTCGGCAGTCCAGCACCATGCCGCCTGGAGTGAATTGGGCTTTCGAGGCAATCCACGTCATTTGGGGTACGATTTCGCTTCTCCCGCGCGCAGTCTGGTCCTCGATCTCCGAAAGCGTTACCGCGGGGCTGCATGCCGGCAACGCAAAGTTCGCATTCAAGGCGATGGGCGACCTTTTGGCGTCGATCGTGAAAACCGACGCATCGAAAGCGCGAGCCGAGCTTTCTCGGTTCGCCGGGATCGTCAGTGACCGCGGCGGCCATAGCGTGCTCACCGAGCGCTACGGCGGCTCATACGCCAATGACACCTTCCTGTCGGACGCCGCGACCCGCATGTTTTACAATACCGGCCTGGTCGCGCTCACGCGGGCACAGCAGGGGCAGATGGTCGGAACCGCCCACGCCTTCCTCGATTGCATGAGCGGCTGGGTCGTCGAAGGGGCCAGCGCGGCGCCCGGCTCAAAGGCCCATACCCGCCGGGCCGACGCCATCGCTCGTCTCGAAGAATATGGGGTTTCGGATCCCGACGCGTTCGCGATGCGGGTGCGCTCGTTCGACGGCCTGCCCACACCGGCCGATTTTTCCGACGGCGATCCTTTCACGCAAGACTGGATCACCGCGGTCGATCGTTTCATCAAAGGCTCGATCCAGTCGCCGTCGGTGATGTCGCGCCCTCAGGCTGCAAGCAGCGCGTTCGGCCGGCTCGCATACGGCATCATGTCGTTCAACTATGAGTTCTATCGCAACATCATCAAAGGTTCGGCGATCCGCGTAGCCCGCCAATACGAGCGGCGCCGCGACATCGCGCTCGAAGTTGGTGACGGTAAGGCTGCGGCTAATGCTAAGGCGGCCGCCGCAGTCGCGCCGCACGTCGCTGGCGGCTTGCTTGCCAGTGCGGGCGCGCTGGTGGCGGGTCAGCTCTTGGTGTCGACCGTCCGCATGTTCCTCTTCGATCAGGAGAAGTGGCAGGAGCTGGATGACGAGGACAAGCTGGCCGGCCATTTGGTGTCGACGGCAATGAGCCGGACCTTTGCTACGCCGCTCGATCCTCTCATTCAGGCCTACACTGGCTGGAAATATAACGGCTCGATGTTTTCCAATCTTGCTGGGCCGGCGCCGGCGAACATCGTGCAGCAACTCGACACGATCGGTAAGGCCTCGGTCCGAAACAGCGAGAAAACCAACACCGCGGAATATAATCGCGCAAAGGCGCTTTACCGCCTTGGCATTGGTCCTGGCGCCGGGTTTGCTTTGTCGCTCATCCCTGGCGGCCCCTACATCAGCGGCGCGGCCGGGCTTGCGACCATGGCAGTGACGTCAACCACCGCTGCTGATCGATTTGCCGAAAAGCTGATCGGGGAGAAAGGAAGTCAGACCGACCCGGAGACGGGCGAGATTACCGGCCCGCCGAAAAAGAAGAAGCCGGCCAAGGATGATGAGGCCGCGCCGAAATACGCCTTTTAGCGCTTGGTCATTGCGCGGGGCACTTTACGAAAAGCGACTTCACCGCTTTCGCTACTGAGTAGTTCGCCGGAGAATGCCGCTCTGCGGGGTTATCCCGCAGATACGCGACAACCATGTCGACCAGTTGCTTCGTGGTAACGCCTGGCGCGAAGCACGGGTCAAGTCCTGACTCTGATCGCACCGAGGCATATGTATCTATCGCGCCAGAAATGTAGCCGTAGCACATTCCGAAGTTGACCATGCCTTTGCCGATGCCGCCCATTTCAGAGCATGTGGCGTAAAGGTCGTTCCCCGTTAGCAGGTTGCTCACGGTTGGTGCAGCTTCGGCTGGGGGCTGAACGGCGATGAGCGCGAGTATCCCGACGCCCGCAATTGAGCACTTCATTCATTTACCCCCTTCGGTAGTTGCCAAAATAGTGGCGTCAGCTGATCTGCCGGAGCTTGCTCCCAGTGATGCCAAGCTCAAAGCATCCCCGCTCGATTGCGCCGGAGGTCGCTTCGATTGCGGGCCACAGTGTCAGTATTCTTGCAGCCTGGCGGTGCAGCGGCAGCTTCATAAGCGCCGGCAACGGGAAGAACCCGATCAAACCCGCATTTAGAAACGCTTCCCGCGAGGGCTTCTTCTTTGCGATGTTTCGGTCGCCCGACAGGATTGACCACCCGCCCTCCTTGCCGAGCACGTCGATCCATTCGATATCGGGTAGATTGCCTCGGCCGAATTTGTCTTTGATGTGCACGACATCGTGCCGTTCCGCGAACAAGGCTCCGAGCCCACGTCCCAAGACGGGAGGAAGATTGTTATCGACGAGGAGCTTCACGCTGCCTTGGGAAACCTGAGCGAGCGTTCATAGTCGAGCGCATCGCGAACGAGCCGCGGCTTCAGCTCGAATAGCTTGGCCGCCAGTTCCACCGATCCTTCCGCATCAACCGCTTCCCACAGCCTTGAGGTGGTAATCCCATGATCGGCCACAATGGGTTGTCCAAATGCTCTGTCGGGGTCCGCCACAATCGTCTTCTTCCCCGGCAATAACCACCATCTCTCGGCGCCGCTCGGGCCGAAATCTAGGTCAGCCAGGCTCGGAGCCACAACTCGCCGAAAGACGCCTTGCTGATGCTTCAAATCGATCAGTTCGGGCTCGTCCAAGTCGCGAGTAATCTCCAAGAATATGGATTTGCCGTCGGTCTTGAACTGCGATGTTGAAAATGGGTGATCCTGCCCGACGATCTTTCGCGCTCGGTCGATACATATCCGGATCGTTGGGAGACCAATGTGCTTGCCTCGCAGCGCGTGCACGATCCTGGCCTCGATTAAGTCGCGAAATCCTAAATATACGCCGTCGTCTGCATGCGGATCGTACTGCGGCGTCCACAGAGGAGGCTCGTGTTTGATCGGATTGTTCGGACTGTTGTGATCATAACCAATAAGCCAGCGGCGCAATGTCTTTGGCGCCATGCCCACCATTCGGGCGGCCTCTGGGGCACTGTAGACCCCAATTCCGTAGGCTGACTGATCCATGTGCATCTCTATAAGCGCGCGGCTCGAAGCCGTGCTACGAAAATCGTAGACGGCTCACCAAAACTAAGGTGAAGCCCCCTGCGAGTTGCTGAATTTGACAATGCCGTCTCTGGCTATTCACAACCAACGCCGTCGCCGTCGCGATCGAGGTGGCCGCCGTACCCCGGCGCACCTCGACGGACAGGCGCTGCACCGGCAGCGCGGGCCGACGCGCAATTAGGATAATAGACATCGCCGCCCGATAATCGCTGCGGCCTAGGCGCCGAGGGCGCGGAGCTGCCCGATGAGCGGTGGCAATGACGACCGCCATTCTTCTTGTCATTGTGACAACCATCGGCCGCGAGCCCGCCCGGATGACCGATCGCTGGTTGAGTGAACAGCACAAGCCCGACAAAAATTGCTACGTTTCGCATCCCCATTCCCCCGCAGCGGGAATGCACGCTATGCCGTGCGAAGTCGAATCTCGCCGTATGTGAATTAACACCATTTCGGAGACATCATGCTCGAAGCTATCGCCCTTTGCCTGACTTCGATCCACGATGGCGACACGTTACGAACATGCGATGGCGTAAAGGTCCGGCTGGTTGCCTTGTCGGGCCCGATGGACGCCCCCGAGCTTCCCGGTAGCCCGAGGTGCAATCATTGCGACCCAGCGCCCGGCATCGCCGCCCGTGATCGCCTACGGGACATCCTGAAACAACCGGCGCAACTGCTGTGTAATGGGAATGACCGTTATGGCCGCGCGCTGTGTCGGGTTACGGTTCGCGGTCGCGATGTCGGAGACATGCTGATCGCCGAGGGACTGGCCGTGGTCAGGAATGATTGGCGGTAGTGCCAGTCGGTCGCCGCTTCACCGGGATTTCCGAGCCAGGCGCACATCCTTCGGGCCAAGGCTCATCCTGCCCCCAAGCAAGAGGCTCATAGCCAATCCTGACTTCGAGCATGGGGTGAGGCCCGGTCGCGCATACGAAGCGGTTGGCGCAGTCCACCACGTTGACCATCCGTCTGACCAATTCTCTGATCGTGGCGTCGTCGCGCAATTCTTCGATCGGATGCTTGCCGCCACGGCTCCTCCCAATTCGCATGGTCTTGATCTGAACGAATAAAGCATTTTCCAAATCCCGCCGATCGATGCGGTGCATCTCAAACCGCTAGCGAGAAGAGGACGCAAAATTCTGCGTTGGCAGGGTCGAGCCGG
Source organism: Novosphingobium sp. (assembly GCA_023266625.1). Lineage (GTDB taxonomy): Bacteria > Pseudomonadota > Alphaproteobacteria > Sphingomonadales > Sphingomonadaceae > Novosphingobium. Next base: position 6,191 of record JAHFPT010000007.1, read on the forward strand.
GTGATCTCGGCTTCCGCTGCTGACCTAGCGTCATAATAGGCCTCGCAGGCCTCCAGGCTTGCACCATGCTCTCGGTAATGGGCATCGGTGCGTTCGTGTTCAACCAGACCCTCTGCGAGGATCAGATCAGCCTGAAATGCGCGGGCGGCGTGTGAAGCAGAAACACCGGCGCGAGCCAGCATGGAACGAGCCGCGGCGAGCGCGGCGTCGCGAGCTTCCGGCTTTAGCGCTTCTTGACCGTACATCTGGAACGAGGTTTCGCTGTCCTGCATCGCTCAATCCTCGTAAAGTCGAGCGCGAATATCAGATGCTGCCACGACCAGCGCCGTCGCATGCGACCGCAAATCCGCGTTGCCGTTCTCGGCCGCAAACTTCTTGAACCGCTCGGCCTTGCCTTCGAGGTAATCCGCTATGCGATCGGCGTCGGGCTTTCCATTGTGTCTCGGCGTCATGCGTGCACCTGTTCGACCACGAAGCCAAGATAGCTGCCCGTGTTTGTGGGAGCAGAGGCGCGCGCCGCATTCAGCACGGCTGACAGTTCCCGGTTCGCTTTCACATGCTTCGGATCGATCCCATAGCGCTGATAGTCGGCCTTGGAGAGCTGCTGAAGGTCGACGCCGGATTGTCCGAGTCCGCGAAACGTGTCGATCAGCCACTGGATATCCGCCGGCATGATCCCGTACTTGGACAAAACCGCCTCTACGTCCCTGCTAGCACGCTCAGCGATCTCGATTGCGACATGCTCGCCAACAATGGCAAAGCCGCGCGGGTTGCTCACCCGGACGCCCATTTTCATTCTCCGACTCAATTCTCGATTGCGCTAATGTTCCACCGATGTTCTCTTTTGTCGAGTCATGAGTCGCACTCTCGCAAACCCAATCACGACCATCTTCGACGCCGCGGTCAGGCATCGAACGATCAAGGTGACGTGCACGTGCGGGAACGTCGGCATCTTCGATCCGCACGCGCTCTGGTACCTGTTTCAACAGAAAAACTGGAGCGAGCGCCTGCCCGACGTGCGCAAGCGGATGCGCTGCCTGCAATGCTATTTCGCAAAGAGGAAGCGGGCTTTGGCAATGCTCGAAGTGAGCGATAACAGTCATACGCGGCAATTGCCTATGCCGCCCATCAGCGAGTGGAAGAGAGAGTTGCGACGACGAAGGTAGCGAATTTTTGGACGATAGATATAACATCTGGGCGAAGGGGGCAGCGAATGAAGGCTTTAGCAGCGATAATTTGCGCGGGACTCATGGTGGTTGGTCCGGTCGGAAGCGCTTTGGCCCGAGAGGCTGTCCAAGTTGATGGCTGGGAAGTGAGCGCAGAGGAAAACTTTTGCTTCGCGACTCGACTTTATGACGAGTACCAAACAGATCAGATCGTCTCGCTTGCAATAAGCTACAATGCAAAGGCCAAGAGGTCCGTCGTTTCTTTTTCAAACACCAAGACAACCTCTGTCACGCATGAACAGGAATTGCCGCTCAAAATATTCTTCATGAACCCGGACGGAGATCTAGATGAAGGTTGGGGAACTGCGCAATTTTCTGTTCATGTCTCTGAGAGCGGACATCGGTTTTTCAATTCCGAGCCCTTGGAAAAGCAACTTTTAGATGACTTCTCCAAAGGAAAGCTTGTAGCATTCTTTACAGGGAGCCTAGTGGTATCTTCTTTCGCGCTCGACGGCTCGGCGAAAGCCATGGCTGAACTGCGAAAATGCGCGTTCGAAGTTGCCGGGATGAATCCATTGGATCCATTCCTGCGGTGAAAATGAAGTGAAGACCGCGTAAGCATTGACTCGGCCAAACTACACGTCACCTTCGGCTCATGTGCAACCTCTACACCAACAAGACGATGCCGCAGGAGGTGGCCGACCTGTTCGGCGCGACATCGGATCGCGGGTACAATGTCGCTGACGAAGTCTATCCCGGCTATTCCGGTCTAGTAGTGCGCGAGGAAGCCGGCGAGCGCATCCTGAAGTCGATGACTTGGGGTTTCCCGCGGCACACGGTGAACAAGCGGACCGGGAAACCGAACAAGCCGCAGCCGGTCAACAATCTCCGCGACGACAAGCTGTGGACATTCTGGCGGAAGCAGTTCGTAGAGCCGTCGCAACGCTGCCTCATCCCCTTCACCGCGTTCGCCGAGGCAGAGGGTCAGCCAGGCAAGATGACGCGCACATGGATCAGTGTCGCCGATCAGCCAACCGCGGCGTGGGCAGGGCTATGGAAGCCGACCGACGAATGGGGCGATGCCTATTCTGGTGTCATGGTCGATGCGACAGAGGAACTGTTCGACATTCACGATCGCATGCCGGTGATCCTGCATTCCGACGAACACGAGGCGTGGCTGCGGGCGCCGGCGGAAGAAGCTATGGCGCTTGTACGGAAGTATCCGGCGAGCAGGCTGCTTGTCGACCGTACCGACGAGCCTTGGTTCAAGGCGAGGACCAAGGTGCAGCAAGACGAGAGGGTAATCTAATGTCACGTTTCGACGGGCGCCTAGAGGAATTGGTTAGGCACAAGCCGGTGCCGGAGAAGGGCAAATGAGCGCTCCCGCTGCATTTGCCATCGTTGCTGCCTTCAACCTTGTGTGCTCTGGGGACCAGTCAACGTTCACAACCGGTGAGAAGGGTTCTCTGCAAACAACGCCGTTCGCGATTACCTACCGCGTCGACCTTGAGTCTCGCAGATGGTGCTTAGACCCATGCTCACAAACTAGCGCGCTGGTCACGGTGAGCGAAACAAAGCTCGTCTTTAGTCGCCTGGACGATCCGCCCAACACGTATATCGAAGTCTCGGTAAACCGTGAAAGTGGCAGTTATTCGTCGACGATCCAGTTTGGATCTAGAAATTCGATGCGAGGGGGCACTTGCACGCCCGCACCATTCACGGGATTCCCGCGTCGTAAATTCTAGCTGTCCTACAAAACTCCTGCCTGTCATTCCGGCCACATGCCCCCTGAACCAAACTGGAAAGAGCGTGCTGCGGCGATCGAATATTGGCTTGCGACTGCGCTCATCGCCGGATCATTCGTTGCGGGGCTGATTGCCGCCGTTCGCGTCGCCCTAGGCTGAACCTTGGGTTTGCAAATTTTATAAGCGCATCCCGAGGATCTCGCTGCACTCCCGAAAAAAGGCCCCGCCTGTCACGGCGGGACCAACCCCTCCAGGTTACCGCCGAGTCGCATAAACGGCAGAGATTTCAACGGTAGGCTGGCGAGGCAGACCGTCAACTCCCCCATGAGGGACATATGAACCGATCCGTTTATGTCGCGTTTGCGCGGCCCTGCCGGCGTCCCGAAATGGCTCGCGTCGTCGATCGCCCACGATTGACGATCCATCAATTTTCAATATCCTAGCTCCAACTTTGGCGACTCAAGCGACCGTGAGGAGCCATAGGTGGGGGCATACCTTATGCCGGAAGGCCGCGCTCCACTGGCGCGGCCTTTTTGCTTTCTAAAGCGACCGCTTGTCGTGGCGCTGACGATCACGACGGCGCCGCCGCAAGTACTTCCTCTCGAAGGTATTGTGGCGCAGGTATGCGACCAAGGCGACTAGGCGTAGTTGACGCTTACCCGTTGACGGCGTCGATAGCGCAGCCCGGCACCCACAGCGCCGAAGCCGATCAACATCATTGCCCAGCTCGCAGGCTCCGGGACTGGGCCAACTAGGCTTTTTCCGGACGCATTGGCGGCGAGCAGAGCATTGCCATTACCGAACGGCCCGTTGAATGACGAAAAGCTTTCATACAAAACGCCAACGCGAACCTCATCAAATCCGGCTAAATCGCTGAAATTAATATAGCTTGCCGTGTTGACGTTGAACGAGCCCGATCCTGCAAGAGATCCGGCCCGATAACTTTCCCAATAGCCAAATACGCCGGGGATATAGCTATACCCCGTACCGATTTGGAAGCTGAGTTCGCTCAGCAAGCCATTCAGGGCTGTAATTATTACCGGGGCGTAAGGATGTTGCGAATCATTATTGAAATAAGCGACATAATCCGTTCCAGAAAAACCTTGGATCTGCGCGTAATCAAACAGAAAGCCAGACGCTACGGTTGTGAATGAAGAGTTCGTGTTAGCATTCCAATTTAGGTTGCCAGAAGTCAAACCACTAGCAAAGGAATCATTAAAACTGGGGTTTGCGACGCTGCCGGTGCCGAGAACTGTGGCGGCGCTAGCGACAGGGATTGCAGACGCGAGGGCCAAGCCAGCGATCAAGACGCGATTAACGTGCATAAGTTTTCCCCCGAAAATCTCGAAACTCGGACGGAGTTAACAGCCACGGCCCCTTCGACCTAGGTCAATAAGGGAGTAGCTGT
>JAHFPT010000376.1 GCA_023266625.1 Novosphingobium sp.
CGAAATCCATGAGAATGTGCGCGGCGAGGATGTCTTTGTCGTCCAGTCGACCAGCTACCCGACCAACGACAATCTGATGGAACTGCTGATCTGCATCGATGCGCTGCGCCGCGCGTCGGCCAAGCGGATCACGGCGGTGGTGCCCTATTTCGGCTATGCCAGGCAGGACCGCAAACCCGGCCCGCGCACACCGATTTCGGCCAAGCTGGTCGCCAATCTGATCACCGAGGCGGGGGCCAACCGGGTGCTGTCGGTCGATCTCCACGCCGGGCAGATCCAGGGCTTCTTCGACATCCCGACCGACAACTTGTTCGGCGCGCCGGTGATGGCGGCGGATATCCAGACGCATTACGGCGGGCAGGAACTGATGGTGGTTTCGCCCGATGTCGGCGGCGTGATCCGCGCAAGGGCTTTGGCCAAGCGCCTCGACAACGCCCCGCTCGCCGTCGTCGACAAGCGGCGCGAGCGGGCGGGCGAGAGCGAGGTGATGAACATCATCGGCGATGTGAAGGGCCGCGCCTGCATCATGATCGACGACATCATCGATTCGGGCGGCACGCTGTGTAATGCGGCAGAGGCGCTGATGGCGGCGGGGGCGACCAGCGTTTCGGCCTATATCAGCCACGGGGTGCTCTCGGGCAAGGCGGTCGAGCGGGTGAATGCGTCGGCGATGAAGGAGCTGGTCATCACCGATTCGATCCTGGCGACCGATGCGGCGAAGGATTCGCCCAATATCCGCATCCTGACCATCGCCCCGCTGATCGGCGAGGCGATCCGGCGGATTGCCGACGAGAGTTCGGTCAGCTCGCTGTTCGACTGACCGGCCCCGGCCCTGATGCGGTTGGGGTCTCCCAGGGCCGCAATTGTCCGGGCACCAGCCGCTCCAGGGCTTCGAGCCGGTGCGCCTGGCGCGATTCGAGCGCCAGCGTCAGGATCGGTTGCGGCGTTGCCACGAATTGCCGGGGGGACATGCCGAACATCTCGCTGAATTCGCGGATCAAATGGCTTTGGTCATAATAGCGCAAGGCCAGCTCTTCCGCCTCTTCGTAGTCGGCGACTCCCCGCAAATGGCTGGCCATGTCGAGCGCGCGGGCGCGGCGCAGAACCTGTTTCGGCGCCATGCCGAAATCGCGGCGGACGATCCGTTCCAGCCGGCGCAATTCGATGCCGCAGTCACGTGCAAAATCGGCAATGCTGATCGACGGATTGGCCAGGGATACAGCCTCGAAGCGCGCCGACACCGGATCGGGATGGGCACTCTTGCCGCGGTCGATGAGCTTGCGGAACAGCGCCTCAAGCGACTGCAGCCACTCTTCCGGATTCGCCCCTTGTTCGACAATCGCCAGCGCCTGCTCGCCGGGGAATGAGACTTCGTCGCAACTGATCAGGCGGTCCACGTAATCGCCGACCCGGACCTTGCCCAAGGCATAGCCGCTTCCCGGACGCAGCGCGATGCCGACGCTGATAAAACTGCCCGTCACAGAGACCGCCATGCGCCGGGTCTGTGGCCCGAAAAACAGCGCCGCCCGGTCGTGGGCCTTGGGGCCATCGGCGGTCAGTGCGGTCCATCTGCCCTTGGGCTGTAAGCGCAACAGCGAATTGTCGTTGAACAAGCCGCATTCCAGCCGGTGATCCGGCGGCGCATCGACCACTGTTGCGTAGAGGCGCGAAATCCATGGTGCCAGATCGGGTGCCGGAGCCCGGTTATACGACAGCGGTTGCCCGTCGCGGGTAACACCGTGCTGCGGCTCGATAGCCCGGTCGATGCCTGGCCGGCCTCGCTTGAGCATGACTTACCCCGATCTTGCGACCCGGTCTGAACGACGCCGGGATGATTTATCTAACCCTGCTTAGCATACTCTTTCGCCAAAAACTTGTCACATCGCGACAGCGCCGCCTTGCCGCAGCGCGATGCTGCGGGCAGATGGGTGCCTATGAACCTCGAAAATGACCTGGCCCTGGCCCAGCGCCTCGCCGATGCTGCCGGCGCTGCGATCCGTCCCCATTTCCGCGCCGGCCTCGCCGCCGAGCGCAAGGGCGATGCGACGCCGGTGACGCTGGCCGACCGCGCCGCCGAAGAAGCGATGCGCCGCATGCTCAAGGCCGAAGCGCCGCGCGACACGGTGATCGGCGAGGAGTTCGCTGCCGAAAATGGCGACTCGGGGCGCAGCTGGGTGCTCGATCCGATCGATGGCACGACGTCGTTCCTCGCCGGCCGTCCAATCTTCGGCACGCTGATCGCGCTGGTGATCGAAGGCTGGCCGGTGCTGGGCGTGATCGACCAGCCGATCCTGGGCGAGCGCTGGGTCGGCGCGGCGGGGCAGGCGACGCTGTTCAACGGCCAGCCCTGCCGCACTCGCGCCTGCCCCAGCCTGGCAGAGGCGACCTTGGCTACCACCGGGCCGCATTATTTCGACGATCACCAGGGCAGCCATTTCATGGCGCTCGCCGCCCGCAGCGATCACAAGCGGATGATAATGGGCGGCGATTGCTACAACTATGGCCTGCTCGCCTCTGGCCATATCGATCTGGTCTGCGAAGCCAATCTCAAGCTTCACGACTGGGCGGCGCTGGTGCCGGTGATCGAGGGCGCTGGCGGCACTATGTGCGACTGGAACGGCGAGCCGCTGCATGCCGGGTCGGGCGGCGATGTGCTGGCGCTGGGCGATCCGGCGCGGCTGGAAGATGCCGTGGCCGCGCTGGCCTGCGGGCATTGAGCTGCGCAGGGCTTCCGTTTTCGCTTCCGAGGCCTAAATAACAGCCATGCCGCCTGATACAGCCACCCAGGATCCCGCTGCCCGCCATCAAGGCTGGGGCACGCTGCGGCGCTTCCTTCCCTATCTTTGGCCCAAAGATCGCCTCGACCTGCGGCTGCGGATTGTCGGCGCGGTGCTGCTGATCCTCGCCGCCAAGGCGACGACGCTGCTGCTGCCGTTTGCCTACAAGCGCACGATCGATGCGATGGGGACCAAGGTCGGCGATGCCGCCTTCACGATCGCCTTCGCCTTTGTGCTGGCCTATGCGCTCGGCCGCTTCGCGGGCGTGATGTTCGACAATCTGCGCAACATCGTTTTCGAGCGCGTCGGCCAGGACGCGATCCGCGCGCTGGCCGAGGATGTGTTTGCCCGGCTGCACCGCCTCAGCATGCGCTTCCACCTCGCCCGGCGCACCGGCGAGGTTACCAAGGTGATCGAGCGCGGCACCAAGAGCATCGATGT
>JAHFPT010000177.1 GCA_023266625.1 Novosphingobium sp.
GTGGTGATCGCGCCCTATGATGCGGCGGATGCCAAGGGGTTGCCCAAATCGGCGATCCGTAGTGAAGACCCGGTGGTGTTCCTTGAAAACGAGCTGCTCTATGGCCGCAACTTCGGCGCTCCCGAGGGGGAGGACACACTGGTCCCGATCGGCAAAGCGCGGATCATGCGGGAAGGGCGCGATGTCACGATTGTCTCCTATTCGATCGGCGTCGGCATGGCGCTGGAAGCCGCGCAGCTGCTGGCGGGGGAGGGGATCGAAGCCGAAGTGCTCGACCTCCGGACCCTGCGCCCGCTCGACCGCCAGGCAGTGCTAGACAGCCTGGCCAAGACCAACCGACTGATTGTCGCCGAAGAAGGTTGGCCGGTGTGTTCGATCGCTTCGGAAATATCGGCGCTGTGCATGGAACAGGGCTTCGATCACCTCGATGCGCCGGTGCTGCGGGTGTGCAACGAGGATGTCCCGTTGCCCTATGCGGCGAACCTCGAAAAGGCGGCGCTGATTAACGTTGCCAGCATTGTCGTGGCGGCAAAGCAGGTCTGCTATCGTTAGATGGTTATTGGGAGGGTGCGCCGGTCAATCGTTGTCATGTCGTATAAAGGTTACACGTCGCAGGCGTGGCTCCGGCATATGGAAAGATTTGCGAGAAATCGCGCGGATCACGGATAATGAATGACGCGACATAATGCAGCCTTGACGGCGATGCCAACCAACCCATCATTGGCGTGTAAAGATAGTTTACTTCCACAAATATGACTCCGGATCCCGTTGGAGCGTTCACCATTGATCCGGGATCGCCCATCCCGCTCGGAGCCGGTGTACCGTCGTTGGCAGCTGTGTTATCGGTGCCATCGGTTGTCGTTGTGGTGCCATAACTGGAATCATAGCCCGCGCCGCTCTTCAGCCCGACGCAGCGTTGCCAGTGAATCATCTGCGTGCCCGACTGATTTTCGAGGCTCGAGAGTGTTATCCGGCCTTTGGTTGTAAGCCCGATCGACTGGCCTTGCAGCCTTGCGCCTTGGATAATATCGTTGATATCGTATTCGCGCATCTGCTGGGAAGCAAGGCCAGCAACGCCAACCCGTGATGCGTTATCGGCAAGATTCAGAGCAATCTGGCTGATCTTGAGATGAGTCAAGGCAAGGTTCGCCGTCTCGACCCCGAACATAGCCAGAGTGAAAAGAACGGGAAACCCCAAGGCAAACTCCGTGAGCGCCACCCCGCTGCGATTGTCACGCAATATTTCCCATGCATTTCTCCCGAAACGGAGAAGCTGAATGAATCGGGTTCGTTTCATGTGCACACCGATGGTGGAGTAACGATTGATTGCGCAGCATAGGGCTGGTTCATCAATAGTGTTTTTGATGTTATGCTGACATTTCCATTTGAACCAAACAAACCTTTGACTGGAAACAAATGTGGGTAGCTAACAGTAATGGTATATAGCGTCGCATCGCTGGCTCCGCCTTCTCCGCTTATACCCTGGTCGGCATCCCATTGGTTGTTCATATTGACGTCGGAGTAGCATTCTCCGACTTGCCGGATGCCGTCAACATTGGAGTCTGTGAATGGCTCGGGTTTTGAGACGCTGCCAAATTCCGTGTAGTTCTGGCGGCTTGACACAAAGGTCGCGCTTGAAGCAATTTTCCTGACTGCAGTCATGACGCGCGCATCGATAGCATCCGTTGCTGTTGATGAGGAATTGGCCTGAAGCGTAGAATCACGCCCTGCTTTCTGCACTTCGCCATCAAGCACCGATGTGATATAGGTCCGGATCAGTAAATCTCCCGAACCCATCAAGAATAATATCAACACAGGCGCAACAATCGCGAATTCGACTATGGTCGCTCCGCCACAATCATGGATGAGTTTGCGCGCCGCTGGCTTCGATCTATTCATGCTGATCATTGCTCAAGCCTCAGTTTGGCAACCTTGAGTGCAATTTGGCTGAACACCGTCGCAAGATCGGCGTTGCTGGCGGGGTCATACGCAAAGCCGGGCGTGGCGCAGGCCGAGAGATTGCTGTTCAGAGCATTCCCAAAGCTGACAACAAAGACTGTTATGTTCCGTGCTTTTGCTGCGGAACATTCAGCCAGAAAACGCGCATTGTGAAAATTTGTCTGGTCGGAGTTGGAGGTGCCGGTCGTACCAGTGACCCGCGCGTCATAGCGTTCTATTCCATACATGCCGTAAATGGATACATTCGGGGCCATGTCACCGTCGGTCATGAACACGATATAGCGATTGGGCGGATTGTTGCCCGGCCATGCCGCAGTGTCCGAGGCAAATATGCCAGTTGGTGAAATCAGCCTGGTGCCCCAGATCATACCGGTATCGTGGTATGTGCCGCCCAGCGGCACAAAGTCGGTAGCATTGACGTAGGCGCTGACATCCGAGCGAGTCATCACTGCCAGGCGGCTGGATGGTTTGCCGCAGGACACATAGCCGGACGACATGAGGTTGGGGATCGCCAGATTAGTCTGACCGCTTGTGGAGGTGCTGGTCGAATCTCCGTATGGGCTGGTGCTTCCGTATGGGCTGGTGCTGCCGCCCGAATAGCTCATCAGCCCGGTTGTATTGTTTCCGCGATAATAGATGACATCCGGCCACATGGGGCGCCATTTGGTAGCGTTGTTGGTTGGCGGCAGGTCTGGATCGAGATCTGGTGGCAGGCTGAGGTAGTTGAACGATGACGCGATAGTCGTGTCACGCTCTTCCAGGCATCCCTGCCATTTCATCGATGACACGCCGGTAATCTTGGTTGGATCGGGTACCGTCGTCGCACCGGTCTTGTATTGGCTCACATCGAGAGAAACGCTTTCATAGCGCCAGCTCACCTTCACCGGTTGGGTCATGATAACGCAGCCGTTGGCTCCTGCCACCCAGGATACCTTGGTCTTCCAATCCGCCCTGCCGTCTGTGTTGTATCCGGTTGCCGGACTACGACCGGCTAAGGCATCGCAAGCTGCCGATGTTGCCGTGGTGTAAGTTGAGTTGAACGGCGACGCCGCAGGATTGGTTACGTCGGAAGCGACCGGATCGCCGCCAGTAACCGGTGTCGGGCCGGGGTCGAGGCGGCGTGATTGATACGACCAAGTATCGACGATGTAGCTCGCGGGTAACAGATACCCGGCATTCACGGTCGATGTATAAGGAACGAAACCATAGCGGATATGTGCGGACGCCGGGGCGTTTGCCGCGAGAGTATCGTAGAACAGCAAAACTGCATCGCGCAGCCCTTGGATCTTTGATCCGGACGCTTCTTGCCGATAATATCCGGTCGTGCCATCCGGGCGCGTATAGGTGATGTTTGCCACAGTGCAGGGGTCGCTTGTGGTCGCGCAGGCCATAGATCCCGTCGTATCCAGAACAAACATGACATCGCTGTCGCCGATATCGAGGCGCGCGGAGCAGTTCGCGGTCACCGGAATGGCACTGAAGCCGAACATCTTCATGATCGTCATTGGAACGGTCGCTTGGGCGGTGGCGTCTATCTGGCCATCGCTCGCCCTGACCGGTGTGAACGATACACTCGTCGTGCCAATCCATCCGGCCTTGAAGTTGTTGCCGAAGAACGCTTGGGCCTGGGTATTAGCCGCCGGATCGACCCCGCTGAGGTTGCCAGTTCCCGATATGGCGATCATGGATTTGCGACCTGCAAGCGCGCCGGCATCGCAAGCCTGCTGAAGCCGGACTTTGACGAGATATACGCGCGCAGTATCGGTAGCCGCCCCGGCCAATCCGCAGAGTGGAATCACAAACGCCGCCAGCATCGCGAGCGTATTGCCGCTGGTGTTGCAAGCCAGCTCGCTGAGCAATCGCCCTGTCGAAGCCTTGACCCTACACTTGCGTACTGCCATTTCTGCGCCCCACCTGATCGACCCACCATCGATGAATTCAGACTTGGGCATAATCCTAGGCCCGCCTTAAAATTTCGTTAAAGTGGCCCCGAAACTTCCGGTAGTTCAGGCTCCGTCCGCCAGCCTTTGGAGGGCTGCCCGTAAGGTGATACGAGCAATTGGTTTCGCAATTCTTCCCAACGAGTGTGACCTTGGCACCAATGGAACTGCTTGACGCGCTCCCACCCTTGCAGCGCCTGGCGCTGTCCTATGCGCCGAGGGTGAGCCGGGTTGCGCTGCTCGGCTTGCTGGCCCTGGATACCAGGCTCGCAGGGATTGTCCGCGCCGCGCACGAGCCGATTCTGGCCCAATTGCGCCTCGCCTGGTGGCGCGAGGCGCTTGCCGGAACTAGCGCCCTTCGACCAAGCGGAGAGCCATTGCTTGCCGCGCTTGCGCACTGGCCCGGCACTCGCGACGCCCTGACCGGGCTGGTCGAAGGCTGGGAGGCGATGACCGGTGCTGCGCCCTTGCCAACAAGCGCTTTTGCTGCGCTGGCCGAGGCGCGGGGCAGGGGCTTTGCGGCACTGGCCGGAGACACCGATATTCGGGAGCGGGCCTTGCGGCTTGGCCGAAACTGGTCGCTCGCCGATATCGCCACCCGCCTCACCCATCCCGCCGAACGCCAGTCGGCGCTGGAGCTTGCCCGCGCGCAGGACTGGCAGCATGTAGCACTTCCGCGCGGGCTTCGTCCGCTGGCCGTGTTGCATGGGCTTGCGGCGCGCGAGATTTGGCAGGATGCTCCGGCTCTGACCGTGACTCCGGGCGCAGTGCTTGCAGCAATGCGGATCGGGCTATTGGGGCGTTAGGGTAAGGAGCGAAGGATGAACCGCATCGTGCTGGGCGCTGTCGCTGCACTGCTGCTGGTCGGGGCAGGGCTGTTCTGGTGGCAGGGAAGGGCTGAGACCGAACGCGGCGCGCCGCCGCCCGGGCCAGCTGTCGCCGCCGCATCGGATGAGCCGCTGCCCTTTGCCGATGGTGGCGGGATGCGCGGCGCGGCTCCGCCCGAAACGGATCCGGTGAGCCGCGAGCAGCGCCGCTTCGACCGGCTCGACCACGACCGCGACGGGCGGATCACCGCGAACGAGATGCTCGCCCCGCGCGCCGCCGTGTTCCGCAAGCTCGATGTCGATCACAACAATCTGCTGAGCTTTCAGGAGTGGTCGGTGCGCACCGCCAATCGTTTGCGCGGGGCCGATGCCAACCGCGATGGCTCCCTGACCCGCGAGGAGTTTGCCACGACCAAGCCCAAGCCGGGCAAACATCCAGCCTGCCGCTGTTCTCCGATCCCCAGATCATCCCGCCAGGGCGCTGCCCCGGCTCCGGACGATTCAGGCGGCGACGAGGGGGAGCCAGGCCAGTAGGTCCTGCTTGGCCCGGTCGGTATAGGCCAGTTTGCGCTGTTTCTTTTTCACTTCGGGCAAAGGCGGGAACAGGCCGAAGTTGACGTTCATCGGCTGATAGGTCTCGGCCTCGGCATCGCCGGTGATATGCGCCAGCAGCGCGCCGAGCGCGGTGGTGCGGGGTGGAGCCTGCCAGTCGCGCGCCGCAAGCTCGCCCGCCGCCATCAGGGCCGCCATCAGGCCGGTAGCTGCGCTTTCAACATAACCTTCGCAGCCAGTGATCTGCCCGGCAAAGCGGATGTGCGGCGCGGACTTGAGCCGCAGCTGGCGGTCGAGCAACGCCGGGGAATTGAGGAAGGTGTTGCGATGCAGCCCGCCCAGCCGGGCGAATTCCGCGTTCTCAAGCCCTGGAATGGTGCGGAACAGGCGGACCTGATCGGTATGTTTGAGCTTGGTCTGGAAACCGACCATGTTCCACAGCGTGCCAAGCTTGTTGTCCTGGCGCAGCTGCACCACTGCATGCGGCCAGCGCCCGGTCTTTGGATCGTCGAGACCGACAGGCTTCATCGGGCCAAAGCGCAATGTGTCGAACCCGCGCTCGGCCATGACTTCGATCGGCATGCAGCCGTTGAAATAGGGGGTCTCGGCCTCCCACTGCTTGAACACCGTTTTTTCGCCCGCGATCAGCCCGGCATGGAAGGCGGCATATTGCTCAGCGTCCATTGGGCAGTTGATGTAGTCTTTCGTCTCACCCTTGTCCCAGCGCGAGGCCATCCAGCAGGTCTCCATGTCGATGGAGTCGCGATAGACGATGGGGGCGATGGCATCGAAGAAGGCGAGGCTGTCCGCCCCGGTCGCCGCGCCGATGCTCGTGGCCAGTGTGGCAGCGGTGAGGGGGCCGGTGGCGATAATGGTCAGGCCAGCCTCGGGCAGATGGTCGACGCGCTCGCGAACGACTTCCAGCGAGGGCAGCGCGGCGAGGGCAGCTTCCACTTCGGCCGAAAAGACATCGCGGTCCACTGCGAGCGCGGACCCAGCAGGCACCTGTGCCTTGGCCGCCGCCGCCATCACCAGCGAATCGAGCTGGCGCATTTCGTGATGGAGCAGGCCGACGGCATTGCTTCCATCGTCATCGGAGCGAAAACTGTTCGAGCAGACCAGCTCGGCCAGCGCCTCGGTCTGATGGGCTTCGGTCGACCCGCCACCCCCGCGCATTTCCGACAGCCGCACCCGCAGCCCGCGCCGCGCGAGCTGCCAGGCCGCTTCGCTTCCGGCGAGGCCGCCGCCGATGATGTGGACGTCAGTTGTCATCGGATGCGCTTAGCCGCTGAACCGGGGGACCGGCAAGGAGGCGTGAGTCCACGCCGCTACGGCTATCGTGGAAACAAGCCGATGGACTTTTGATTTGTAACCCGACAGACAGGCAGAGGCCGGGTAATAGGCCGTCCGGCAGAGACGGCAGAGAAATCAGCCGAATAGAATTGGCGCTATAGGCCAGCTCGCTGGCGGGAGAGTTGGCATATGGTCACATTTGCGCCGAGCGTCGGATCCGCCGAGCCTGTGTCCTTGGCTGGACCTCATTCGGGTTTCCGCTTCACTTTACTGCTGATCTTCACGCAGATGCCCAGCGTGTTGATTTATACTGTGACAATGCCGCTTCTCGCCGGAATGTCGCAGGAACTCGCGCACGATCCGGCCAGCGCCTACCTCGTCAAACTTGTTTTGGGCGTGGTTGGACCAGCCATACTTGCGGGAGCGCTGCTGGCGGCGTGGCTGGCAGGCCGGTACGACCGTCGGCCACTGTTGATCTGGCTTTGCGCGATTTACATTGTTGGGGCCATGGCCCCCGCGTTTGTGAAAAGTCTGGAATTCATCGTTGTTACGCGATTTGTCGCCGGCGTGGCCTCCGGTGCGATGTTGACCATCGGCATGACTATGGTCGGCGACTATCTCCCTGAGGCGAAGCGAGCCCCCACGCTTGGGATGATGGGCTCGCTAGGCATGGTTTCTTCGCTGTTATCGCTGCCGGTGGCCGGCTTCATCGGTAATGGCGGCTGGCGTTTGCCGTTTCTGCTTTACCTCGCAGTGGCACCGTTGATTATACTCGCCCTGCCAAGCGCGCTTCCTGCGCCGCGCTCGGGCGCGGGGGATGTCGAGCCCGGCAAAGCCCGCGCCCGTTGGTTCACAAGGCTGCCCTTCGGGTTACTGGTTCTGGCGCTTGCGGTCGGCAACCTCGCCGTAATCCCCGGTATCTACATATCGTTCCACCTGGCGTCGCTTGGTCTCGGCAAAACCTCGACCATCGGTCTTCTGATAATGAGCAGCTCGATCATAGCCGCCGGGTCATCGGCGATCTTCGGCAAGCTCTGGGCAAAATCGCCGAAGTTTGTCTACTGCCTGGAATTTGCGACGCTCGGGCTCAGTATGATTACTCTCGCCTATGCACCGGGCCTTGCCCTCGCCATTGTGGCCATGATCTTGATGGGCCTGGGCATGGGTTTGCTGATTCCCAGCGTCATGACCAGGGCCGTCGATACCGGCGATGAGGCGCTGAGAGGCAAAGTGGTTGGCATCGTTCAGGGCACGCTTGCGGTGGCACCGCTGCTGGGCCTGACGCTGCTCGAACCGCTGCTGCCAGCCATCGGGACGCGCGGGGCACTGCTCGCTGTGGCAGGGCTTTCGTTCTGTCTGCTGGCGGGCTTTGCAGCTTGGAGACGCCCCTGAGGCAGCAGGGTCCGAAGATCTGCTACCCGGGCTGATTGCCGTTGGGCAGCCTTGGCTCCCCGGCTTCGTCGCGCTCAAGCGGCCCGCAAGCGACAGTCGCCGAAAGCGGCAATGGTGCGTAGAGGTGGGGAAACAGCGCACCGCCACGTGACATTTCCCAGCGGACTGCATCGCCCAGTGCGCCAAGATCGACAGCCGTGATGAACAGGCCTGTCTGCCCGGCAAAATGCTTCTCGACCGTCATCGCCAGTTGCCCGGCGGTTGACAGATGGATGAAGCCATCTGCCAGATCGACCTGCGATCCGGTGAAATGACCGTCTTTTATCAGCACGGCCATTTCAGGCGAAGTCAGCACCTTGTAGGCGACAGCCGGGAGGTCGGTCATTCCGCTTCGGGTACCTCGGGCGCGGCCGCGTCTGCTCCATCGCCTTCATCATCTTCGCCTTCGTCCGCCAGCCGCACCGCGCTGACCACATGTTCCTCGTCGGCAACATTGAACAGCCGCACACCCGCAGTGCCGCGCCCGATCACCCGTAGCGATGCAAGCGGGAGGCGGATCAGCTTGGCCTGATCGGTAACCAGCATCAGCTGGTCGGCCTGGACAGCCGGGAAACTGGCGACAACCGGGCCATTGCGACCGATGTTGTCGATATTGGTAATGCCCTGTCCGCCGCGACCGGTGCGGCGGTATTCATAGGCGGAGGACAGCTTGCCATAGCCATTGGCGCAGACCGTCAGGATGAACTGCTCCTTTTCCGCCAGCTCGGCGAAGCGTTCCGGTGCCATCGCCGGTTCGCTTTCCCGCTCGGCCTTCCATGGCGCGTGGCGCAGATAATCCTCGCGTTCGTCCTGGTCCTTGACCCCGACGCGGTGGAGGATCGATAGCGAAATCACTTCGTCCCGCTCATTATTCTTATGGCCCTTGAGCGTCATGCCGCGCACGCCTGTCGAGGTGCGACTGACGAATTCGCGTACATCGTCACCGGCAAAGCGGATCGCCTTGCCCTGGCGGGTGGCGAGCAGCACATCGTCGCCCCCGTCGAGCAGGGCAACCCCGATCAGGCGATCGGCGGAATCCTCTTCGAAGCGCATGGCAAATTTGCCGTTCGAGGGGATATTGGTGAAGGCATCCATGCTGTTGCGGCGGACATTGCCCCTGGCGGTGGCGAAGACGACATTGAGCTCGCCCCAGGTGGCTTCGTCCTCGGGCAGCGGCAGCACGGCAGCGATGGTTTCGTCCTTGTCGAGCGCCGGGAGCAGATTGACAATCGGGCGGCCTCTGGTGGCGGGGCCGCCTTCAGGCAATTTCCACACCTTGAGACGGTAGACTTTGCCGGCGGTCGAGAAAAACAGCACCGGAGAGTGCGTCGAGGTGACGAACATCGCCGAGACGACATCCTCGTCCTTGGTTGCCATTCCGGCGCGGCCCTTGCCGCCGCGCGCCTGGGCACGGAAAGTGGAGAGCGGGGTGCGCTTGATATAGCCGTCCATGGTGACTGTGACGACCATCTCGCTGCGTTCGATCAGATCCTCGTCTTCGAGCCCGTCCCAGGCGGCGGTGATTTCTGAAACGCGCGGCGTGGCGAAGGCTGCGCGCACCGCGACCAGTTCCTCGCGCATCACACCATAGAGCTTCACCCGGTCGGCGAGGATCGAGAGATATTCGGCGATGGCATCGGCGAGTATCTGCAACTCGCCGCCAATCTCGTCTCGGCCAAGCGCGGTGAGCCGGTGGAGCCGCAGATCGAGGATCGCCCGCACTTGCACTTCGGAGAGTTTGTAGCTGCCGCCGGCCTGCTCGGCATCGGGCTCGATCGCCTCGACCAGCCGGATATATTGCGCAATATCGCCAATCGGCCATTCGCGCGCCAGCAAGGAGGCGCGAGCCGCAGCCGGATTGGGCGAGCCGCGAATGATCCGGACCACCTCGTCGAGGTTGGTCACCGCGATCACCAGCCCGAGCAAGAGGTGCGCCCGGTCGCGCGCCTTGTTCAGCTCGAACTTGGTGCGGCGGGTGATGACCTCTTCGCGGAAGGTAATAAAGGCGGCGATGATGTCGCGCAGCGCCAGCGTTTCAGGCCGCCCGCCGCGGATCGCAAGCATGTTCGCCGGGAAGCTCGACTGGGCGGGGGTGTGCCGCCAGAGCTGGTTGAGCACGACTTCGGGGGTGGCGTCGCGCTTGAGGTCGATGACCACGCGCACACCCAGGCGGCTCGATTCGTCGCGGATATCGGAGACGCCCTCGATCCGTTTGTCTTTGGCGGCTTCGGCGATCTTCTCGACCAGCCCGTTCTTGCCGGTCTGATAGGGCATCGAGGTGAGCACGATCGAGCGACGATCTCCGCGCCCTTCCTCGATGATGTGGCGGCAGCGCTGGAGGATCGAGCCGCGGCCGGTGAGATAGGCACTGCGTGCGCCTGCCGAGCCAAGGATCAACGGCGCGGTCGGGAAATCCGGGCCGGGAATGATCTCGAACAGTTCTTCGCTGGTAATCGCAGGATTTCGATGAAGGCG
>JAHFPT010000178.1 GCA_023266625.1 Novosphingobium sp.
TGATTTGTAGGTGATGCTCATGGTCTGCGTCCTCCCTCAGAACGAATTGATAGCTTCATTCAACACAGCGCATCGCGCATGGCGCTCAGAATGTGTCAGTCGTATGCCAGCTTCTATTCGCTAGTGCTATACGGCAGTCGCAACCCCGACGACGAAATTTGAAGTCTGTGTCCTTTGGGATACAGTAGCTTCGCACCTGCCATCGACGACCATCACTCTCACCCAGCGCTGTCTAAAACCCCCGATTTCATCCGAATTCGGCAAGTTCGGTGCACCGGAAACCGGGGTGTGCAATCGAGCGCGAAATTCGACGAGGCCCTGCATATGTCAAATAATACGACCGAGTTGCCATTTTGACATGGTAGTTACTATGTTAGGGAGGTTTGACAATCCCATGCGGGCAGCCATTCGGTGTGCAGCACGACTCACCCTCAGCCGCACGATCCAGTCGCACGCACCAATGCGTGCCTCGCGCACCCATACGGAGCACAAGATGACCATCCCCCGCCCCCGCCCGCGTCTCGACGAGGAAAACCGCGCCTTCTGGACCGGAGGCGCCGAGGGCAGACTGATGATAGCCACTTGCGGCGATTGCGGCGGGCATACTCATCCGCCGCGCCTGCTGTGCCGCCATTGCCTGTCCGAGAACATCGCGCCGCAGCCGGTTTCCGGCAAGGCCAAGGTGGAAAGCTTCACCGTCAATCACCAGGCATGGGCACCGGGCATGGAAGTGCCCTTTGTCATCGCCCGCGTGCGGCTCGACGATGCGCCGGGCGTGATCCTGACCACCAACATTGTCGGTTGCCCGGTTGATGCGGTGCATTACGACGATCCCGTGCTCGTCACGTTCGAAGAACAGGACGGCATCTTCTATCCCCTTTTCGAGAAGGTTGCCTGAACCATGGGCCGCGAAGCTTACATTACCGGGATCGGCCAGTCCGAGGTCGCCATCCGCACCACCCGCCACCCGATGCTCCTGACGCTCGATGCCGTGCGCGAGGCGCTGGACGAGGCCGGGCTCACCATCGAACAAATCGACGGGGTCGCCACCTTCCCCGGAAAGTCGAGCGGCAGCCTGGGGTTCTCGCCCGTCGGCGCCGACGAAGTCATCGAGGCAATGGGCATCAAGTCCAAATGGCATGTCGGCGGAATGGAACAGCCCGCCCAGCTTTCTTCCATCGCCAATGCGGCGATGGCAGTGAGGCTGGGGCTGTGCCGCCACGTCATCTGCTTCCGTACCGTCTATGAGGCCGCCGCCATGGCCCGGCCGGAGGAATATTCCCGCCCGCGCTCCGAACTGCTTGATGGATTCGTGCAGTGGACCACGCCGTTCTGGGCGATGTCGGCCGCCTGCTGGACCGCGCAATATGCCATGACCCATGTTGTCCGTTACGGCATGACCCGCGAGCAGCTGGGCCAGATCGCGATCAACGGCTCGAAGAACGCCATGCTCAATCCGCGCGCCCGGGCGATTACCAAGGAAGTGCTGACGCTGGACAAATACATGTCGGCGCGGATGATCTCCTCGCCGCTGTGCCTTTATGACTGCGACCGGTACAGCGATTGTTCCACGGTGATTATCGTATCGGCGGGCGACGCGCTGGACGAAGTGAAGTGCACGCCGATCCGCATTGCCGCCAGTGCCGGCTCGGTCGATCGCCCGTCATGGGACCAGGTCGATTGGCCCGCCGCCTATGAAACCGGCGCGGACCTGTGGCGCCTTACCGATTACCGGCCCAAGGATGTCGATACGGTGCAGTTCTACGACGGCTTCGCCTTCCTGCCGATCAACTGGCTGGAGGGCCTTGGCTTCTGCGAACGCGGCGAGGGCCACCGCTTCATCGAGGGCGGCACACGCATTGCTCTCGACGGCGAACTGCCGATGAACACGCACGGCGGCCAGCTGGGTGCCGGACGGCTCCACGGCTTCGGCTTCGCGCATGAGGCAGTCACCCAGCTGCGCGGACTTGGCGGAGCACGGCAGATTGCGGGCGATCCCAAGGTTGCTGTGGCAACTTCGGGAGGCGGGCCGATGGCCGCAGCCTTGCTTCTTACGAAAGACTGAGGCGCATTTAGCTGTTCTGTGCTTCCGGCAACAGCTCCGGACGGGGCATTGTCAGGAAGCACAGGCTGCACAGCAAAGTGCCGATCGCGGTCAGCCACATGAAGCCCCGGTAGGTGCCCGTGGCATCATAGATCATCGATGCGCCGACATGGCCAAGCCCGGAGCCCAGAGTGAGCGACAAGAGGATGCAGCCGAACACCGATCCGAAATAGCGCGTTCCGAAATAGCGCGAGGACAGATAGCCGAAGACATCGAGCTCCGCGCCCATCGCCAGGCCCAGCAGCGCGCCTATGACCATTCCTGTCGCTGGCGTGGCCCCATAGGCCAGCAGGATCCCGCAGCCGATCGTCGGCGCCAGGAAGGCGACCGCGCCCACTCTGGTCGCGCTTATGTGGTCCACCAGGAAGCCTGAGGACAGCCGCCCGATGATCGATGCAAACCCGATCGACACCGCGAGCTTGGCCGCCTGCACAGCGTCCATCCCCCCGTCGGTGAGAATGGGAATGAAGTTCACCACCATTGTGGGAATCATGAACGTATAGACCGTCCCGACCACCATCATGCGCTGGAACACGCTGGAGCGAAGCGCCTGCTTCAAGGTCATGCCCGGCTCCAGGGATTTCGCTTCCAACCGAACGACAGCCGGTTGTTTGTCACGCACACCGCGAAAAGCCAGGAACATGAAGGGAAAGCTTACCGCAATCCAGATGAGTGCCTCATAGTGCATGGCCTTCTGCCAACCGAAGTTGCGA
The DNA here is from genome assembly GCA_023266625.1 of Novosphingobium sp. GTDB lineage: Bacteria > Pseudomonadota > Alphaproteobacteria > Sphingomonadales > Sphingomonadaceae > Novosphingobium. Next base: position 2,818 of record JAHFPT010000178.1, read on the forward strand.
ATCAGCACCGCCCCCAGCCAGGGGAACAGGGCCGCAGCCAGCGAGGCGCCGCACATCGAGATTCCCAGGGCAAGGCCGCGCGATGCCTGGAAGCTGTTCGATATCGCCGCGGTCCAGACGGTGGACTGCACCGGCATCGCCACGGCTCCCATGATCAGCCACAGAATGATCCAGTTAGCCTGGCTGCCCGTCGCAGTGCTGATCAGCGCGAAGCCGAGCGGAGCCGAGATCATGCCGAACAGCCCGATCCGGCGCGATCCAAACCGGTCCACCAGAAATCCCATCGGGATGCTGGTGACCGCCTGCATCAGCAGGATCGCGGTGAGGCCCAAGGTGGTAATCGAGCGCGACCACCCGAAGCTCTCCGAGACAGGCACGATGAACGGTGCAAACCCGTTGATGTGGAAGACGGTCGTGGCATGGCCGACCAGCCCGGCAAAGGGCAACAACGGCGAGCGTAGCCACTCCAGTCGGGCCATCCCCGGCGGACTGTCGACCGGTCCCATGACTGCAGTCACCCTATCCTCCCTGATTGCTTTCTTTATTCTTTCCCAGTCTTGCCCGGTCGCGAGCAGATTGCCACGCAAAACATCGTCCAACTACAGCAGGAGCAATTCGGATTTCTCCTGCGCCCGCGTCATTTTCCCATGGCGATGCCGTTTGACATGCAACTGCGCGGCTAGCACTTTTCGTGATCAATTCCTTATGGTCGCTGTGATCGCCCACCTTGAACTCGGAAGGTCGGAAATCGAATGTTGTATGGCGAAAGGCCCTGGCGATGAAAGCGGCAATTCTCATGACCGCGCGCTATCCCCGAATCGAAGAGCGCCTGTCACGGCAGTTCGAACTCCACTTCCTTTCCGACTATCCACACCGGACTGCGTGCCTTGCTGCCATCGGCGACAGAATTTCCGGCATATTTTACGCAAATACAGGGGGAAGGGTCGGCGAGTCGGTCTTTGACCGCTGTCCCAAGCTGGAAATCGTCTCGGTGATCAGCGCGGGGGTGGATTACATCGATCTGGTAGCGGCGAGTGACCGGGGAATCGTCGTGACCAATGCCGGCGGGGTCAACGCCATTGATGTCGCCGAATTCGCCTTCGCGATGTTGATTGTTGCAGGCCGAGATATGGGCGGCGGCGTTTACCATGTCCGATCCGGGCATTGGGAAGAGCGGCGCATGGGCCTGACCCGCCGTATCAGTGGCCGGCCTCTCGGAATTCTGGGACTGGGCAATATCGGACTCGAGATTGCGCAACGGGCCGAGGCTTTCGACATGCCGGTGTTCTACCACAATCGGCACCCGCGCAGCGAATTGCCATATAGCTATGTCGATAATCTCCATGACCTTGCCCGCAAGGTGGACTTTCTGGTCGTCGCCGCGCCAGGCGGGGACGAGACGCACCACATGGTCGACCGGCAAATAATGGATGCGCTCGGACCCGAAGGCGTTCTTGTCAACGTCGGGCGGGGCACGATCGTGGACACGCGGGCACTTGTCTCGGCGCTGAGCGAAGGAACCCTGGGCGCCGCCGCGCTAGACGTGCTGGAAGGCGAACCCGTGGTGCCTTCCTCGCTCCTGCCGCTTCCAAACCTGGTGCTGACACCGCATATGGCAAGCCTGACCAAAGATGCCCTGCGCTGCGCCTTCGACCTGGCCGCCGACAATATCGAGGCCCATTTCGCCGGAGAGCGGGTTCTGTCACCGGTAATCTGAAGCGCAATCCGCCTTGCCTCGCGTTCAGGCCCCTTGCGAAAGCAGGCCGCGCCCGATGACCTGCGCCTGAATCTCCGCCGCCCCTTCGAAGATGTTCAGCACGCGCGCGTCGCTCAGCACGCGGCTGATCTCGAATTCCAGCGCATAGCCGTTGCCGCCATGGATCTGTACCCCGGCATCGGCGTTCGACCAGGCGACCCGGGCGCCGAGGAGCTTGGCCATGCCGGCCTCCATGTCGCAGCGGTTGCCATCATCCTTGGTCCGCGCGGCAAAATAGGACAGCTCGCGCGCGGCAATCGTTTCGACCAAGGCCAGGGCCAGCTTGTCGGCCACGCGCGGGAAACCGGCGATGGCCGCACCGAACTGCTTGCGATCGCAGGCATAGGCCAGCGCCAAATCGAAGGCCCGCCAGGCCACGCCGACGGCGCGCGCCGCAGTCTGGATTCGGGCACCTTCGAAAGTACGCATGAGCTGCCGAAAGCCTTGCCCTGCTGCGTCGCCCAACAGGCCATCCTCTGCAACCGGGAAGCCATCGAAGGATAGTGCATATTCGCGCATCCCCCGATAGCCGGGCACGCCGATCTCGCTGCCGTCGATACCATCGTCGGGAAAGGCCTTATCCGCCGTCGCACGGGTCTTGGCACCAAGCAAAATCGAAAGCCCGCCATGCCCCGGATCGGCGGGATCGGTGCGCACCAGCACAGTCATCAGATCGCTGCGCGCGGCATGCGTGATCCAGGTCTTGGCGCCGTCGATCCGCCAAGAACCGTCGACCTGTCTGCTCGCGCGGGTGCGCAGCGAGGCAAGGTCCGAGCCGGTATCGGGTTCGGTGAACACGGCGGTAGGCAGAATTTTGCCCGAGGCTATCCCTGGCAGCCAGCGCGCCTTCTGCTCAACCGTGCCGCTGGCGGATATCAACTCCCCCGCGATTTCCGAGCGCGTGCCCAGCGATCCCGCACCCAGCCAGCCACGGCTCAGCTCCTCGGACACCACGCACATAGCCAGCTTGCCCAGGCCCAGCCCGCCAAATTCAGGATCGATGCAGACCCCGAATGTGCCAAGTGCGCTCATTTCAGCGACCAGCGCATCGGGGATGAGCGCATCGGCCAGGTGCCAGCCATGGGCGAAAGGCGTGATCCTCTCGCGGGTGAAACGGCGGTACTGATCGCGCACCGCATCCAGCAGGTCGTCCCCCAGCCCTTCATAGGGCCGCCAGTCATCGATCAGCAGCGCGGCGAGCGCAGCCCGCGCCGGGGCGACATTGCCGTTATCCACAAACCAGCGGACGGCAGGATCGTCGGCCAGCACGCGTGCGGCATCACCGGCGTAATAGTCCGCCGGCCGGGCCAGCTCGTTCTGGCTCATCGGCAGGCCGCCCAGGATCTGGAGCAGATATTCCCCAAAGGCAATCTGCACGACCAGCGCCTCGCCCTCCCCGAACGCCTGCTCGGCCTCGGCCCGGCGGGCCCAGCTGTACAGCTGGCTCAGCGCCTCGGCAATCGTCGCCGCCCAGGCCAATGCATGCACCGCGCGCTGATCGGCATCAGAGCGTCCGTTGCCGCAGCGCTCCTGCACCGCCCGCCGAGCGGCCCCGATATAGGCGCGCAGCGCAGCCACTGCCTGATCAGAAACATCCAACGGTGCCATCAGTTTTCTCCGCAAACGGGGCCGGCGACCACACCCAGATCGTGCAATCGCGCAATTTCCCCATCGCCCAGACCAAGCAGGGCGGAGAGTACCTCGTCGGTATTCTCGCCAAGCCTCGGCGCTGGCGCCAAATGATCGCGCTGCAAGCCGGGAATGGTCGCCGCCGGGCCGGCGGCCGGATAGGACAGGCCGCTGGGCTGGCGCAGTTCCTCGAAAATCGGATTTCCGCGGAATGCACCCTCCTGTTCGGCAAGCGCCTCCCGCAGGCTGCGGTAGGGCGACCAGCATACCCCGCGCGTATCGAACAGCGATTGCAGGGCAGACATATCCATCCGCGCGAAAGCCTCTTCGAACAGCGGAAACAGGCGCGTGCGATGGGTGAAGCGCAGGCCTTCGTCGGCAGCAAAGGACACGCCCAATTCGCCTTCGATCGCCTTGATTGCATCATCGAGACCCAGCAGCGAAACCAGGTCCAGCCACTGGCGCGGGGTGATCGCCACCACGATAATCCGCCCGTCGCGCGTGGCAAAGTCGCGGCCGAAGGCCCCGAACAAATCGTTGCCCATGCGCGGCCGGTCGGCCCCGGCCTCCAGCACTTCGGCGACTTGCCCCAGATGCGAGAGCGTGCTGGCGGCGACGTCGGACAGAGGCAGGCGTATTTCCTGGCCCTGTCCGTTCAAACGCCGCGAGCGATCGGCGGCCAAGAGGGTAAAGGCGGCATAGGCCCCGGTCAGCAGGTCCCAGGCGGGCAGAACATGGTTCACCGGGCGCGGATCGTCCGCCGGACCGGTCATCAGCGGCAGGCCCATCGCAGCGTTGACCGTATAGTCCACCGCCGTCGTGCCATCGGCCCAGCCCATCACCCGCAGGCAGATCAGATCCTTGCGGCGGGCGCTGAGCGCCGCATAGGAAAGGAACCCCTTCACCGGAAAATTGGTGACGAACAGCCCGCCGTCGTCACCGGGAGCAGATGCCAGCGCCACGGCCAGCTCGCGCCCCTGCGGCGATGACATATCGATCGCCACCGACTTTTTGCCCTTGTTGAGCCCTTCCCAATAGAGGCTCGCCCCGTTGCTCGCGAGCGGCCAGCGGCGGAAATCCGGCCCGCCGCCGATGTTGTCGAAGCGGATAACCTCCGCTCCCATCTGGGCGAGGTACAGCCCGCAACTCGGCCCGGCGATGAATGCCGCGCCTTCCACCACGCGCATGCCCTTGAGTAGTTGATAGGTCACCCGCAATGCTCCTTGCTACGCCGCTGACGACAGTCAGGCATAATCTTCCCCCTTCCACACGGGGCAGCGCGGCAACGACAGGATCAGGAGGCCCGCGATTCCGCAACCGATCATGCCGATGATGACGAATGCGGTGTAGCTTCCCGAAAGATCATACAGCAGCCCGCCAAGGAACGGCCCCAGCGCCCCGCCTACGGCGATCAGGCTGCCCATCAGGCCGAAGATCGCCCCATAGTTCCTGAGGCCGCCATAGCGCGAGGTAAGATAGCCGCAGATCTGCAGCTTGGTACCCGCAGAATAGCCGCTGATCAACATGGCGATGAAGATCAAGGCTGGCGTCCGCACACCGTCGAGCAACAGGACGAAGGCCATGGCCAGCACGCCCAGGGTGAGGCCCCCCACCCAGTTGGCGCGGTAGCGGTCCATCAGCCAGCCGGTGATGACATTGCCGGCAAAACTGGCGATCCCGGCCAGTCCCGCCAGAAAGGCAGCGGTGGTACGGGTCAAGCCGGCCTCGGTCATCAGCGGGATCTGGTGAACTGACAGGGCCTGGGTCATCAGCATGACCAACAGGGTTGCGATGGCAATGCTCCATAGGCCGTGATCGCGCCAGGCCTGCGCGATGGTCAGGCCCTCTCGCTCCATGCCTTCGGCCGTCTGCTCACGCACTCTGCGGCGTGGCTGGCCGGAACTGCCGCGCAAAAACAGCCAGCACAGCGGCAGGGTTATTCCGCCCCAGCTCACGCCAAGGACAAGGTAAGCCTGACGCCAGCCGACCACGTCGATCAGCCAGGTCGCAAGGCTCGGGATAATGGTCTGTCCCACGGCGGAACCGGCCAGCGCCAGCCCGAGCGCCAGGCCACGCCCCTTGTCGAACACCCGGGTCACTGCACCGGTCCAGATGCTCATCATCATCGAAATGTGGGCAAAGCCATACAAGGTCCACAGGCAGATCCACTGGACCACCGAGCCGTTCGCAAGACCGAATGCAGCGGTCGCCAGGGTCATCAAGCAAACGCCAGGCAGCGCCATGCGGCGCGGGCCAAAGCGATCGACCAGCGAGCCGGCAAAAGGCGAAAGCAGCAGCACGAAAAGCCCCGCAATCACCATGCCCATGGTCAGGGTCGCCCTGCTCCAGCCGAATTCCACAGTCAGTGGCTCGATGAAAGTACCCAGGCTCCCCATCACGACCGAAAGGAAGGAAATGCCCATGGCCGAGGTCAGGACGATCGGCCAGCCTCGCTTCCATTCGCCGGCGCTTGTCGAAGCATTGCTCAAGACCGGCTCCACTCGATTGACGGCAAGTTGTGCCGCAACTGCAATCGGCATCCCGATACGGCAATGGCGGCAATGGCATGGGCATGGGCGAATCGATACCGCAAAAAGCCACGCTGCCCAGGTTCCATCGCAGAACACTATCGGCTAGCCTGATTGATACGGAGGATTGGACGCATGACGAACGAGGTCGAGGCCGCGCAAGACGCCATTCTGCAGATCGAAAACTGGTCCACATGGCATGACCAATACGAAAACCCCGATTCCGAGCTCAATGCGCGCAAGCAGGCAGTGCAGGCGCACGTCGCCTCCATCGTCGAGCAGTGCCCAGCCGGCCCTGTGACCGTGGTGAGCATCTGCGGCGGACAGGGCCGCGAATTGATCGGGGCACTGGAGGCGCACCCAAGGCGCAAGGATGTGGGCGGACGAATCGTCGAGCTGGACGTGGCGAATTCCGGTTTCGCGCGAGAATGGGCACGGCGAGCCGGGCTCGAGAAGCTCGAAGTCATGACCGGCGACGCCTCGGTCGCCGATTCCTATGCCGGACTGCCGCCGGTCGATCTGGTGGTAATTTCAGGCCTACTCGGCCACATTGATCGCGCCGACCGGCAACGCCTGTTCGATTTCCTGCGGCAGATATGCCGCGAGGGTGCCAGTGTGGTCTGGACCTATTTTAATTGGGACGAGGAAAAGACCCAGGAACTGCGCAACGATCTCACCGAGCGCCTGTTCGCCGAGGAATCGCTGGAGGTTCTGGAGGGGAAATTCGCCTTTGTCATCGGCCGCAATCGCTCCACCGGCGCGCCGGAACCGTTCGAAGCGGAGGCAAAGCTTTTCACTTTTGGCTCGTCCCGCCAATAGAGCGTGTTGCGCAATATCTGAACCAGACCCGCTCATGCTGAGCTTGTCGAAGCACCGGCCTGTTACGATGAGGTTGCGTTCGCACGAGGGTCCTTCGACAAGCTCAGGATGAGGGGGATTTTGGGTTGCTGTTTCAGATTGGCCGCAGGACGCAATAGCCCCCCTGAAAGGCTGGCACCTATTCATCGATAAGACCCCTGACATAGGCGTCCATCGTGCCGGCGTAGGCGATCTTGTCGCCGTCCACCTTGTTGGCATAGCGGGCGATGCTGCTACAGCGCCGCCGTCCCGCCATCGACAGGGATCGTCATGCCGGTCACACCGCTCGCCGCGTCGGAGCAAGCCCAAAGGCAAGCATCGGCGATTTCGGCGGGATCGATCATGCGGTTCATCGGCAAACGCGCGGCGCGCATCTTTCGCATCTCCTCGTCGGGCATATTGGCAAGCATCGCCTTGGTCGCAGTCAGGCCGGGAGCGACAACGTTTACGCGCACGTGATCGGTGGCATGCCTGATGGCAGCGTAACGGGTAAGGTGGATCACCCCCGCCTTGGCGGCGGCATATGCGGGGCTCGCGCTGTCGGAATAATTCATCCCGGCCAGCGATGTGAGATTGATGATCGCGCCGCCGCCTGTTGCCACCATGGCCGGAATCTGGTGCTTCATCCCGAGAAAGCAGCTGGTGAGATTCAGATCGACCGTTGCCCGCCATGCATCGAGGCTGGTTTCATCAAGCCTTATCTTGCTGTGATCGCCCGCGTGCCTGGCGATGCCGCCGACATTGTTTATCGCCACGTCCAGCCGACCACTCAGCGAAACCGCATTGGCCACGAGGGCTGCGACCTGCGCCTCATCGGTAGCATCGCTGGCTGCAAAACGGACATCGGCGCCGCCGCCCTGCAATTC
>JAHFPT010000377.1 GCA_023266625.1 Novosphingobium sp.
TCGCCGTCGCAGCCTATTGCATCCCCGGATGCTTCAGCGACGGCGCCGGTGGAGGATGGGCCGGAGCCGAAGAAGCCGAAACCGTCTACCGCGGCACCAGCGGCGGACAGCCCCGATACTTCGAGTTCGGACCAGACGACCCACCCCGAAAGCGCCTGAGCGAGGACATGCTCTCGCTGGTCTCCCTGTGCCGCGCCTGCGAGGGCGGGCTTGGCGCGCCGGTCTGGCCCGATGGCGGGGCGCTGCTCGACCAGCCTTTGAAGCTGCGGCAGGCGTTCAACTACATCCGTTCGCTCTGCGCGTTCTATGAGAAGAAGAAATGATCCGGGATTCGGTCGAGTTTCCCAAGGGGATGGTCGAAGAATACCGGCGTTTCTCGATCCAGTCGCTCGAGCGCGCAGTCATGGTCGCCGCCGACAAGGCGAGCAAGCGTGCGCAGGCCGAAATCCGCACCGCGATGCGCTCATCCGGCCTTGGCAGTCTCGGGCAGGCGCTGGGCCAATATTCCGATCTCCAGAAGGGGCAGGTGCATCGGCGCGGCGGCGAGGCTTTCTCGGCTTCAGGCACGGTCTATATCCGCACCGGATCGGAGCGCAGCCGGGGTACGATCGAAGCCTATACCGAGGGCGCCGACATTCGCCCGGTCAAGGGCGCGTGGCTGTGGATCGCCACCGATCAGATCCCGCGCAAGGCGGGGCGGAAGCGCATGACGCCCGCGCTTTACAATGCCACCGGGCTGGACCGCAGGATAGGCCCGCTGGTGATGGTGCGGCGGGCCAATGGCTATCCGATGCTGGTGGTCAACAATGTGGGCGTTTCAACATCTGGCCGGGGGCGCAGCGCCAAGCGGCTGACACGGAGCGGGCTATCGTCCGGCCGCCAAACCGAAGCCTCGATCGTCGCCTTCATCGGCATTCCGTTCACTGCGCGGGTTAGCCGCGTCGATGTCCCGGCGATCATGCGAAAGCACGCCGCGAGCGTCGGCGATATCGTCAACTCCGAATTGCAGAAAGGGCCGTAAGTGGCAGGTGGTACGATCTTTCCAGCAATCATCAGGCCGCAATATGACCCGTCGGCGGGCTTCCCGAAGATGGTGGAGGATGCGCGGCGCTCCAGCCAGCAGGCGGGCGAAGCCATCCGCCGCCAGTTCGAGGGCGACTTCAAGGAGATTGGGCGGCTGGCCAGCCAGGCGCTGTCGATTCCGCGAAATGCCGGTGGCTCGCTCGACCTCGGCGTGGAGCAATACCGCGATGCAGCCAATGCCGCGCAGGCGCAGGCCATTGCGCTTCGGGAAATCGCCACGGCAGCAGCGGCGGCTCAGCGGAGCAACAACGACAATTCGCGCGCTACGGCCACCTATGTTTCAGCGGCGGGGGCGGCAGCTCGTGAGGCTGAGAGGCAGGCGATTGAAACCAATGCGCTGGCGACTGCGCAGGAGCGGCTTCAGGCTGAACTCAACCGCACCAAAAGCGCCACCGATGCGGTTGTGGCTGGCGGCACAGCCTTCGGCAACACAGGCCGCACAATGGCCAGCGGCATGGGCAATCTGAGAATTGCAACACTACAAGCAGGGCAACAGCTACAAGATATTGGAATATCACTTTATTCCGGCCAGCGCGCCGGGGTTGTATTCGCGCAGCAGCTTCCGCAACTGGCTTTCGCGTTATCATATCTTGAGGGCAGCGCGAATAAGACACATGACCGGATTGGCAAGTTTGCCACGTTCCTGTCCGGGCCATGGGGGTTGGCGGTTGGGTTGGCAGTAGGTGTGGCGGCGCAACTCGCTTCGTCGCTGTTCAGCAGCGATGAGGCGGCAGGAAAGACAAAACGGTCGAATGAGGAGTTGGCTGGATCGTTCGACTTCACCAAGCAAGCGACGCGCGAACTCATCACCGCGCTGGACGACCTGATCAAAAAGCAGGCCGAAGCCAACGATGTCGGCAAGCAGTCAGCGGTTGTAGCCTATGATGAGGCCAAGGCTCATCTCGCGGCGGCAATCGCAACGCGAGAGCGCATCAAGGCCGACATTGAGCGCGCTCAGGGGACAGCCAAGGATGTAGCTTCATTGGGCGAAGACCCGACTGGCGCGAATATCCTGGTCGGCGCAAAGCAGGGCCGGCTGGGCGTGCAGACCGAGGCTATCGACCGGCTCAATAGGCTGCTCAATGAGAAGTTCATTCCGGCTGCTCAGGAATCGGTCAACTCGCCCGCCGCAGCCACTTACGAACGCGAACTCAATGCCTTGAACAAGACGTTTGAGGCGAAGAAGAACATCACCGAGCAGGACCGCCAGCAATATCAGATCACCTTTGCCCGCATCAAGGCGGAGCGTGAGGCGGCGGAAGCGCAACTCCGTCCAGGAACAACGCGGGGCGACCTTTCCCAATTCGGCGCGCCGCTGGCTGGCGCGCTGCATGTCACCAGCGGCTACGGCACTCGCGATCGTCCGACAGCCGGCGCCAGCACCAACCATCTCGGCATCGACTATGGTGCGCCGCTCGGAACGCCCGTTCTGGCTGCGATGGACGGCATCGTAAAGTTCGCCAATGCGGTGCGTGGCTACGGTAACCAGATCGACCTCTCGCACGGTGCGGGCACCGATACCCGTTACAGCCACCTGTCGCGCTTCAATGTCAGCGAGGGGCAGCAAGTCAGCAAGGGCGATGTCATCGGCTATGTTGGCAAGACCGGCGTCGCGACTGGCCCGCACCTGCATTACGAAGTGCTGGTGAACGGCAAGAAAGTCGATCCGACAAAGGGACTTTTCCCAACCGATTCGACGCAGGTTGCAAGGGCCGGAGAAACGGCGGCGGCAGCAGCAGCGCGCGCCGCCGAAGCCACCGCCAAGCTTGCCCAATTCGGCGCCGATGCAGCGGGCCGCATCGCCAGCATCCGCAACAACTTCGACGAGACTCCGCCTGCCGTGGCGCGCGCGCAAGATGCGATGGCCGGGCTCTCCAAGCTGGCCGGCGAGATCGACGACAAAGTTCGCCACGGCCTCGATCCGAATGTGGCGGCGGCGCTGAAGCAGTCGATCGCCGAGCTCGGGCCGGTGATTGACGCCTCGGTCAACAAGCCCTTCGACGACATGCTGAAGGCGGCTGATCGCCAGCGCCAGGTCGACGAATTGATCCTCTCTGGCCACCGCGACGATGCGCAAGTGCTGCAACTCCAGCTTGGTCTGGAGGAAAA
>JAHFPT010000378.1 GCA_023266625.1 Novosphingobium sp.
CGATTGCCTTGGGCCTTCTGCCCGTCTAACACCCGCCGCGGAGCGCCCGTAGCTCAGCAGGATAGAGCACCAGATTCCTAATCTGGGGGCCATGGGTTCGAATCCCGTCGGGCGCACCAATCCCTTAGTCTTTCTCGACCAATCGTCCCGCGATGGCGACAAACATCAGACTCGCGAACCAGCCGAACAGGATTTCAAACCACATGATGACGCGGGCGATCACCCCGCCGGGCAGGGTGTGAGCGACCTGTTTGGCATCGGTATAGGTCGCCGAAGGGGACCAGTGCGTATCCTGCTGCAGATCGACCAGCGGCAGGATCATGTCGAGCGAATAGAGCCACGGGTTGAATGTGGTATATTCGCTGGGCAGTGCAGTGCAGGCTGGCCAGTAGCGCGTCGGCGGCACTTCGCGCTGGATGCCGCATGAGGCGGCGTCATTCCCCCTCGCATGAAGATCGGCGTGGATTTGCTTGTGGGCGAAGACTTCGGCGCTGCTTGGCGCCATGATCCCGGCGTCCGCTGCGGTGGAAAAATACCATCCGGACAGAGCCGCGACGATGACCATCCACATCAGGATTCCAGCAGGCCGGTAGCCGAAACCGGCGAGCCAGCCGTAAATCCGGTGCCAGCCCCGTGCGAGCAGGTTCGCTCCCGCCACCCAGACCTTATCAAGCCCCAAGCACCAGCCGCTATAGCGCGGGTCAGGGCGGCGCTGCCCGATCTTGCCAGCCTTGCGCAGCGCCCGCTGCTTGGCAATCGCCACTTCGGCGGCCTCGCCAGGATGGCCCATTTCGCGCAGCACCTTGATCAGCTGCTCCCACGGCTGGGGCTTAAATTCATCTCCAAGATGCGGGGGATACTGCTTTTTCAGCCAGGCAATCCGCGTCGACGCATCGGTCGGGCCGTCGGCAATCCGGCCATAGCGAAAGCCGTTGAGAAGCAGGCTTCCATCAGGCCAGCAATTCCTATCATCTACCAGCGATCCGATATTGGCGGTCGTCAGAGAAACCGGCCCGAAAAGTTTGGCGGCACGCATAAACAATCCGCCCGTCACTGTCATGCCGTCGGCGTTCAGCGCAACGCCCTGCAGTTTGCTGCGGAATGTGCCGCCGTCGCAATAGAGATCGACGCCAATCTGTGCACCCCGTAGCCGCACTTCGCCCGTCGCGGTGAAATCGCCGTCGAGGAAGACGCCGCCCGTCACCTTCATGCCGTCGGCGCTCAGCGCATCGCCCAGCGGCTTGCCATCCTTGTCGGCATTGCCGAATGTGCCGCCAGTGCAAGTAAGATCGCAGCCAATCTGTGCGCCGAGCAGCCGTACTTCGCCCGTCGCGGTGAAGTCGCCGTCCAAGAATACACTGCCCGTCACCACCACACGGTCAGCGCTCAATCCCGGTAATTGGCTGCCGCGCAATGAGAGGCCGGTACACGTGGCATCCCGCGCGGAAATCGACTCTGCAAACCAGCATTTGACCAGATAAAGACCAACCGCTGCCTTTACATTTTCGACTGTCAGCGTATCTGTGATCCACGCTCCTTTCAATTTTACTCCATTCTCATGCACCGGATGGGCATCATCCCCGCCCAGCAGCAGAAACCGGATCAGTCCGGCGCGGATGCGATTGGCAGTTGTGGCGGCAGTGGGGCGCTTACCATCGCCGAGAATGCATGCCTCGCCCCCCGCGCATTTCGCCACGAATTCCTTCTCCACCGCGCTCAGGCGCGGGAAATCGCCCAGCCAGCGGCCATGCGGCAGATGGGCGGGACGCTTTGGGCGTGGTGGGGCAGGGGCCTTCAAGCGGCCACTTTGCGCGATGGCTGGATCAGAACTTCCGCCGAAATACCAAGCTGGTCATGCAAGCGGCGGATCATGCCGATCGACAGGCCCCGCTTGCGGTTCAGCACTTCGGCAATGCGGGTGCGGGTTCCGATGATGTCCTCAAGGTCTTTGCGCGCCATGCCTTGCTGTTCCATGCGGAACTTGATCGCTTCCACAGGGTCCGGTGGGTCCATCGCGTGGTGCTTGGTTTCATAAACGTCGATCAGCGTTGCTAGCACGTCAAGCCGGTCGCCCTTGGGCGAATCGTTCGCCGCACCCCAGAGTTCTGCCACTTCTTCCAATGCCGCTTCATAATCCGCCTCGGTACGGATCGGCTTCATCTCAGTTGCCATGTTTCACTTCCTTCACGTCGATGCGGTCATAATCCTTGTGGGTGATGACGGCCCTCCGGTTTCTTCCTCCATTTTTAATGGGACAACTTCCAACATCATAGCACAATAGCGAAAGCGAAGTGCTCATCATCGTCGAGCGCAGTGCACCATATTTCCAATGACTTAGGTGATACGCCGGGATGGTGTCCCCGGACGTGGTGTAGCTTGGGGGTGGCCGACCGAAGCAATTGCGCCTTATCCACTTGAAGGAAGTTAAACGCTGTGTGGGCCTGTCACATTCGGCCATCTACCGACGGATCAAGGATGGGTCATTCACGAAGCCTCATTCCCCTGGCGGGCCAATCGTCGCCTGCTGCAGGGGCTACATTATGATTGCGGAAGGGCCGCTCGATAGTTTGACAGCCGTTTAACGCGTGACTTGTATATAATAAGCATTGCTATTATATACAGCACCATGGATGAGAATATTGGCACATTACTGGGCCAGGTGTCACGCCTATTGCGCCGCAGATTCGACGAGCGCGCGCGCGGTATTGGCGTCACCCGGCCGCAATGGCTGGTGCTGGGTCTGCTCAAGCTCCACGCCGGTAGCAATCAGGGGACGCTGGCGGAACTGCTGGAAGTCGAGCCGATAACGCTGGGCCGGATGATCGACCGCTTGCAGGAAGCGGGCCTGGTCGAGCGCCGCGCCGATCCGGCGGACCGGCGCGCCTGGCGGATACACCTGACCGAAAGGGGAGAAGGCCTGCTCGACAAGCTGCGCCCGTTTGGCCGTGAGACGCTGGCTGCGGCGCTGGAAGGGGTGTCCGAGGCTGACGGCGCGCAACTCATGGCGACGCTCGCCCGCGTGCGCGCCAATCTGTCGCGCAAGGCGCAGGTGGACGGTGGGGCAGATGGCTGAGAGCGACGTCCAGTTCGAAACGCCGATCGCCGAAGTCACGGCGCCGCCCCGCAGCCGCATGGCGCGCTTGCGGCGTATCGGGCTGATGCTGCTGGTGCCGCTGCTGCTGGTGG
>JAHFPT010000379.1 GCA_023266625.1 Novosphingobium sp.
CAAACATCCTGCTGGTCGCTGGCGAGCACATTGACGCAGAAGTGGCCCGCCGCCGCGATCAGCGGCCAGGTCGAGCTGGCTTTGTCCGGCAGAAAGCCGACCAGCGGCGGGTCGAGCGAAACAGACGTGAAGCTGCCGACCACGAGGCCAGCGGGGGTGCCATCAGCACTGGTCGCGGTGATCGCGCAGACGCCGGTGGGGTAGGAGCCGAGCACTGCGCGGAACATTGCCGGATCGATGGTTGTTTCGCTCACGCTGCTCCCCGCCTTGCCGCTCTTTCGCTGGCTTCATGCAGAAACGGCGCGGGCAGGGCAACAGCGATATTCAGGTCTGCTCCTGGCATAGGCGAATCATCTTGAATGAAACGGCCCAAAAGTGCAGGGGCTAATCGTTCGATTAAACTTGGCCAGCCGCGCTGCAGCATCGCAGCACCCGTTGGCTGGCGTATTGCAAACCGAGGAAGACCATGGCCGCCGCCCAACCCATTGCCGATACCCCCGAGGCGAAGGAAGTCGCCGCTCTCATCGCCCGCAGTCGCGCGGCGCAGGCTCAGATCGAGAATTATACGCAAGCTCAGGTTGATCGGCTGATCCGCGGCATGGTCTGGGCTGTGGCGCAGGAAGGTGTGGCCGAGAAGATTGCCCAGCATACCGTCGATGAGACCCAGCTGGGCAATTATGATGGCAAGTATCTCAAGATCTTCCGCAAGACCCGCGCGACGCTGATGGACATCATCGATGACAAGTCGGTTGGCGTGATCGAGGAGGACAAGGCGCGCAACATCGTCAAGATCGCCAAGCCGGTGGGCGTGATCGGCGCGCTGTCGCCCTCGACCAATCCCGAGGCGACTCCGGTTATCAAGGCGATTTCGGCGGTCAAGGGCCGCAATTCGATCATCATCGCCCCGCACCCGCGCGCCAAGATCACCAACAAGCTGATCTGCGATCTGATGCGCGATGCGCTGGTCAAGCTCGGTGCCCCAGCCGATCTGGTGATCCCGATAGAGACGCCTTCGGTCGAGAAGACCAACGAGGTGATGAAGCAGTGTGACCGTGTGCTGGCGACCGGCGGCGGGCCGATGGTGCTGGCGGCTTACAGCTCGGGCACCCCGGCGCTGGGTGTCGGCGTCGGCAATGCGGTGATCACGGTGGACGATACTGCCGATCTCGACGATGCGGCTGAGAAGATCCGCATTTCCAAGACTTTGGACCTCGCGGCTTCGTGCTCGTCGGACAATTCGGTCGTCTTGTTTGACAGCATCTATGACGAGATGCTCGAAAAGCTGATCCATCAGGGCGGGCATGTGCTCAATGTTGACGAGAAGGCCAAGCTGCAGGGCATCTTGTGGAACGATGGCATTCTCAACGCCGCTGTTGTTGCCCAGCCGCCCGAGAAGATCGCCGGCATGGCGGGTTTCGGCCTGCCCGAGGGCAAGCGGTTCCTGATCGTGCCGGAGACCGGCTGGGGCCCCGAATTCCCCTTCTCGGGCGAAAAGCTGACCGTCACCATGACACTCTACCGCGCGCGTGACATCGATCATGCGATCGAGATCACCAACGGGGTGCAAGGCTATCAGGGGCGCGGCCATTCCTGCGGCATTTATTCGACCAGCGATGCGAACATCATGAAGCTGGCCAATGCCACCTATACCAGCCGCGTGATGGTCAACCAGCCGCAGTCGGCCTCCAATTCGGGCAACCTGTGGAACGGCATGCGCCAGACCTTCTCGCTCGGCTGCGGATCGTGGGGCGGCAACGGCACCAACAACAACATCACCTGGCGCGATCTGATCAACGAGACCTGGGTGTCGAAGCCCTTGGCGGTGACCAAGGTGTTGCCGAGTGATGAGGAGCTGTTCGGCAAGGATGTGATTGAGGCTTTGGGGTGAAATGGATTGAGATGCATGGCTACCCCGAATTTTTCTCACCGCAGGCCAGCCGCAAAGCGGTGCCAAATCGGATTTTTGGCGGACGTGACTCAAGCGATTTCCTGTTGTAGGTCTTGGCCATGAACACCCACGTGTCTTTCAATACGCATGCCTTCGTGAAGCGCCTCGAATCCGCAGGGATGGACGTGGCGCAAGCCGAAGCACTGGCCGATGCCCTGGGCGAGATTGTCTTTGAGACGACGGCGACCAAGAGCGATCTGCGCGAGCTTGAGCTGCGATTGACGGGCAATCACAAAGACCTTGAATTGCAATTGGCAGGCAACTTGAAGGACCTGGAGCTGAAAATTGCAGGGGATCTGAAGAACCTGGAGGTGAAAATTACAGGGGATTTGAAGGACCTGGAGCTGAAAATTGCAGGGGATCTGAAGGACCAGGAGTTGAAAATTACAGGGGATCTGAAGGACCAGGAGGTGAAGCTTTCCGGTGCTCTGAAGGACCTGGAACTGAGGCTCATGTCGCGCCTGGGAGCCGTTGTCGCGGGCTCCACTGCGCTTACCATCGCAATCCTTGGCGCGCTGATAACGCTGAAGGGTTGAGAGCTTTGGAGCAATATGATCGAATTGACCGCAGCATGCGGACGATCAAGTGGATGCTGGCAATCAACCTTGTGTGTAGCTTTGCTCTCCTGCTGAAATCTTAATTCTCATTTTTCTAGGCAGTTTCCCCCAATGACCAACCAATTCGACCTCACCGACGATCAGCTCGCCATCCAGGATATGGCGCGCAAATTTACGACCGACGCAATCACCCCGCATGCCGCCAAGTGGGACGAGGATAAGCACTTCCCCCGCGATGTCGTGCGCCAGGCAGGCGAGCTGGGCTTCGGCGCGATCTACGTCTCCGAGGAGATGGGCGGGATCAATCTGGGACGGCTGGAAGCGGCACTGATCTTCGAGGCGCTGTCCTATGGCTGCCCCTCGACCGCAGCCTTCATTTCGGTCCACAACATGGCCACATGGATGATCGACGAGTTCGGCGGGGATGAGATAAAACAGCGCTATCTGCCGCAGCTGGTGGGGATGGAAAAGCTCGGCTCCTATTGCCTGACCGAGCCTTCGTCCGGCTCCGACGCCGCCGCGCTCAAGACTACCGCGCGGCTGGAGGGCGATCATTATGTGGTGAACGGAACCAAGCAGTTCATCACCGGCGGCGGGGTCAATGATTTCTACGTCACCATGGTGCGCACCTCGGACGCTTCACAAGGAGGGGGGGGCGCCAAGGGCATTTCCTG
>JAHFPT010000179.1 GCA_023266625.1 Novosphingobium sp.
CCGCGCACTCCCATACTGGCCAGCAGCCACGCGCTGCATCGACAGGCCGGACAGAAGGCAGCATCCGATACCGTGCCCATACCCGAATTTAACGCTTGCATCCGTGGGGGCGTCCACAGAAGGGTTGTTGCACGTGTCATCGAAACACGCGTGTCATCGAAATTCTGATGTAATTGGGGGTTTCGCACCCGCCACGGCAATTTAAAGACCTGCAAGAAGAGTTAAAATTTGTGACGGGAGGGGGCGGTGGCGTTTGACTATATTGTCGTGGGGGCAGGCTCTGCCGGCTGCGCTCTCGCAAATCAATTGTCCAGCAATCCCAGGATCAGCGTGCTGCTGCTTGAGGCTGGCCCGCGCGACACAAGCCCGTGGATCAAGATTCCCAAGGGGTTCGCCCTGATCATGGGCCGCAAGCAGCTGACCTGGAATTTCCCCGTCCGTTCGCGCGATCCGTTGATCCGCGATGACGTCTGGCAGCGGGGCAAGGTGCTCGGCGGATCGAGCTCCATCAACGGCATGATGTACAATCGCGGCAACCAGGCCGATTTTGACCATCTCGCCGAACTGGGCAATCCCGAGTGGAGCTGGGCGCACATGGTCTCGGCCTACAAGGCCATGGAGGACAATGCCTTCGGCGAGACGGCGACGCGCGGCGCAGGCGGTCCATTACACGTCTCCCGTTTCCGTGACGCAGATCCGATCTGCGACCAACTGATCGAGGCGGGCGGCAATATCGGGCTGAATATCGTCGAGGACTGCAACGAGAGCGACGAAACCCGGATCGGCTATTCGATGTGCACCGTCAGGAACGGCGTGCGCGTCAGCGCGGCGAATGCTTTCATTCATCCGGTCCGCGATCGCCCGAACCTGACCATCGCCACCAATTCGCTGGCCGTGCGCCTCACGCGCAAGGGCGACCGGATCTGCGGCGTGACGGTCCGCAAAAACGGCGCGCTGGTCAATTACGCGGCGCGCCGCGAGGTTATGCTCAGCCTCGGCTGCATGGGCACGCCCAAGCTGCTCCAGCTCTCCGGTATCGGCCCGGCGGAAGTGCTGCGTAGCGCCGGCCTCGATGTCGTCGTCGATTCGCCGAATGTCGGGGCGAACCTGCGCGAACACTCCTCGCCAATGTTCCAGTTCCGGCTGAACAGGAAGGCGGGCTATAACCGTTTCCTCAGTTCCAAGCCGCGCCAGATGATGGCGGGCATGCGCTATCTTGCCGATCACCGGGGGGTTATGTCGCAGCCCGCCTTCGATGTCGTAGCCTTCCTCAAGACCCGGTCGGATTTACCCCGCCCCGATGTGCAGCTTCTGATCGCGCCCTATTCGATAGGGCCCACGGGCAACGGCTTCGGGATCGAAAGGGAGCCGGGAATGCAGGCGCTGGGCATCGTCCTGCGCCCGGAGAGCCAGGGACGGCTCGCCATCACTTCGGCGGATCCCGACGCCGAACTCGACATTGCGCCGAACTTCCTCACCGCTGCCTATGACCGGCAGGCGATCGCCGGGCTTTTCCGCGCGGCGGGCGAGCTGTTTTCCGCAAGCCCGATCGCGGATTGTATCGATCATCAGAAGTTCCTGGTCGGTCCCCCCGACGGCGACGACGACGAGAGCCTCGCCGAATACGTGCGCACCAAGGGGTTTGCCAATTCCCATGGCGTCGGCACGGCAGCCATGGGCCCGGGCGACGAAGCAGTGATCGATTCAAGACTGCGGGTGCGCGGTGTCGAGGGATTGCGGGTGGTAGACAGTTCCGCCTATCCGGTCATGGTGTCCTGCGGCACCAATGCGCCGGCCATGGCTTTGGGCTGGCGTGCCGGCGAACTGATCCTTTCCGAAATCTGAAATCGCGTGAACAGGGAGAAACCGATAATGCAGCCCATCACCCTCGACCTCAATATGTTTGCCGGGCAAGCAAGGGCCAAGGCCGCAAAACTGCAGAGCGCGCGCCAGCGCCGGATGCTCGAAGTCTATATCGAGCATACGACAGCCGAAGTCGGCGGCGATATCGACCGCCTGATGGCGACCATGTGCTCCGATCCCCGCTTTCACATTTGGGTAGGTGGCAGCGATATCGGGCCCAAGGGCTGGGACGGCATCCGGGACATGTATCTGCACATGTTCGCCACGCAGAGCAATTTTTTCGAAATCGACATCCAGCGCCTCGTCATCGATGACCTCTGCATGGTGAAGGAATATGTGCAGACCACCTTGCTGCCGGGAACGAATTTTGTGAACGGGCCGCGGGCCGAAATGCTTCGTGCGCAAGGAGAGATCGCCGATCCGTCCGCCCACTATCTGACCCAGGGGCGCGTTCTGATCCTGATCCCTTTCGACGAGCAATGCCGGATGATGGGCGAAGATGGCTTCACCGGCGGCGGCTCCACCGTGCGAAAGCTCTCGGACGAAGAACTGCCCGAGGCCTATCGCGCCCGGCTTTAGAGCGCGTTGCGCTAAATCTGAATTGGCGGACACGCAATAGCGTGTCCCCGGGCTGCACAAAAAAATTTTCGTTCCGCTCTTGTTCTATGGGAACAAACACGATACGAAGCGTTCCATTGACCTTTCCGGTCAGGCTTCTAGGCAAGGGGACGAATGATGGCTGCGCAGCTCAAGCTGATTCAGGAAGGCAAAGATACCATGGACCGGCAGAAGGCGCTCGAAGCAGCGCTGGCGCAGATCGATCGCGCATTCGGCAAGGGTTCGGCGATGAAGCTGGGCTCGAAGGAGAAGATGCAGATCGAAACGATTTCGACTGGCTCGCTCGGGCTCGATATCGCGCTCGGCGTCGGCGGCCTGCCCAAGGGTCGGGTGATCGAAATTTACGGGCCTGAAAGCTCGGGCAAGACCACTTTGGCGCTGCATGTCATCGCCGAGGCGCAGAAGCTCGGCGGCACGGCGGCCTTTGTCGATGCCGAGCATGCGCTCGATCCGGGCTATGCCAAAAAGCTCGGGGTCGATATCGACGAGCTGATCGTCTCGCAGCCCGATACCGGCGAACAGGCGCTGGAGATCGTCGATACGCTGGTGCGCTCCAATGCCATCGACGTGCTGGTGATCGATTCGGTTGCAGCGCTGGTCCCCCGCGCCGAGATCGAGGGTGAGATGGGCGACAGCCATGTCGGCTTGCAGGCCAGGCTGATGTCGCAGAGCTTGCGCAAGCTCACCGGTTCGATCAGCCGCTCGAATTGCATGGTGATTTTCATCAACCAGCTGCGCATGAAGATCGGGGTGATGTATGGCAATCCCGAGACCACCACCGGCGGCAATGCGCTCAAATTCTACGCCTCGGTCCGGCTCGACATCCGCCGCATCGGCCAGATCAAGGACCGCGACGATATCGTCGGCAACACCACCCGCGTGAAAGTGGTAAAGAACAAGGTCGCGCCGCCGTTCAAGCAGGTCGAGTTTGACATCATGTATGGCCAGGGCATCTCCAAGACCGGCGAAATCCTCGACCTCGGGGTCAAGGCCGGCGTGGTCGAGAAGTCGGGTGCCTGGTTCAGCTATGATTCGATCCGCATCGGCCAGGGTCGCGAGAATTCGAAGACTTACCTTGTTGAAAATCCGGAAGTTTGCGACCGGCTGGAAGCTGCGATCCGCGGCCAGACCGACCGTGTCGCCGAAGTGATGATGACGGGCCCGGACGCGGACGACGACATCTGATCTTCAAGGGACGCAGGGGTTCCCTGCGTTCGCGAAAACAGGACCGGCGCGGAAGCAGCAATGCCCCGCGCCGGTCTTTTCGTTTCGGATCAGAATTATCTCACGCGAAGGCGCTGCAATTGGACCGCCGCAATCGCCTCAAGCCATCGCCGCTTCAAGATTCTCGACAATCGCCTCGAAGAAGCCCTCGGTCGTCAGCCAGGGCTGATCCGGACCGATCAGGATGGCGAGGTCCTTGGTCATCTTGCCGCTTTCGACGGTCTCGATGCAGACCCGCTCCAGCGTCTCGGCGAATTTCACCACATCGGGGGTTCCGTCGAACTTGCCGCGATAGATCAGGCCGCGGGTCCAGGCGAAGATCGAGGCGATCGGGTTGGTCGAAGTCGCCTTGCCCTGCTGGTGCATGCGGTAGTGGCGCGTCACCGTGCCATGTGCCGCTTCGGCCTCAACAACGTCGCCACTGGGCGTCATCAGCACCGAGGTCATCAGCCCCAGCGAACCGAAACCCTGCGCGACGGTATCCGATTGCACATCGCCGTCATAATTCTTGCACGCCCAGACAAATTTGCCGCTCCACTTCATCACGCTGGCGACCATGTCGTCGATCAGCCGGTGCTCGTAAGTAATATTCTTGGCCTTGAACTGATCCTTGAATTCGGCATCAAACACTTCCTCGAACAAATCCTTGAAGCGCCCGTCATAGGCCTTCATGATCGTGTTCTTGGTCGACAGATAGAGCGGCCAGCCGAGGTTGAGCGCATAATTCATCGACGCGCGGGCAAAATCACGGATCGAATCGTCGAGATTATACATCGCCATGGCGACGCCCGCGCTGGGGAACTTGAACACCTCGAGGTCGAGGTTCTTGCCGTCGTCGCCTTCGAACACCAGGCGCAGCGTCCCGGGGCCGGGGATCAGCGTATCGGTGGCGCGATACTGGTCACCGAAGGCGTGACGACCGATGACAATCGGGTCGGTCCAGCCGGGCACCAGCCGCGGCACATTCTGGATGACGATCGGTTCGCGGAAGACGACGCCGCCGAGGATATTGCGGATCGTGCCATTGGGCGACTTCCACATGTGCTTGAGCTTGAATTCCTCGACCCGCGCTTCGTCCGGGGTGATCGTCGCGCATTTCACCGCGACGCCATATTGCTTGGTGGCATTGGCGCTTTCGACTGTCACCTTGTCATCGGTCGCATCGCGATTTTCGATCGACAAATCGTAATATTTTAGCTCGATATCGAGATAGGGCAGGATCAGCCGCTCGCGGATCCACTGCCAGATGATGCGGGTCATTTCGTCGCCGTCCATTTCGACGACAGGATTCTTCACCTTGATCTTGGCCATGATACTCTTGAACTCCCCGGGGATGGATTTTGCCAGCCTCTTAGCAGAGCAAAGGCGCGAGGCAAGACGGCAGTAAGCTCTCTTCGCGCTGGACAGAACGGTCCCGGAAATGCACTCCGGGACCGAGAGAATCAAGGGAGCGGTGCAATGAGCGAAGAAGTCCTGATCAGCGTTGCGGATGGCGTGATCGAAGTAACAATCAATCGCCCCGAAGCGCGCAATGCGATGAGCAAGGCGGCTGCCGAAGGAATTTCCGATGCCATGGACCGGCTCGATGCCGAGCCCGAGCTGCGCTGCGCGATCGTTACCGGCGCAGGTGGGACATTCTGTTCGGGGATGGACCTCAAGGGCTTTCTCAAGGGCGAGATGCCAGTGGCCAAGGATCGCGGCTTTGGCGGTCTGACCAGCTGGACACCCAAAAAGCCTATTATTGCCGCAGTCGATGGCTATGCCCTGGCTGGCGGGTTGGAGCTGGCGCTCGGCTGCGACATGATTGTTGCCAACATCAATGCCAAATTCGGCATTCCCGAAGCCAAGCGCGGTCTGGTCGCGGGGGGCGGCGGCGTCGTCCAGCTGCCGCGCTTGCTGCCACGCCAACTGGCGATGGAAATGGCGCTGACCGGCGATCCGATCACGGCGCAGCGCGCCTATGACCTCGGCATGGTCAACCGCTTGACCGAAGGTCCGGCAATCGAAGCCGCGCGCGAACTGGCCCGCATCATCGCCGAAAACGGCCCGCTGGCGGTGATCGCCTCCAAGGGCATCATCCGCGATAGCTGGCTGTGGTCCGATGAGGAAATAACGCCCAAACAGAATGGCTATATCGGCAGCGTCTTCAGCTCTGCGGATGCCCGTGAAGGCGCGATGGCCTTTGCCGAGAAGCGCAAGCCCAACTGGCTGGGGAAATAGGCGCGGAAAGTGCTCTAATCCGCCTAGACCCTGTTAGATTTTGATTGAATCAAAATCAGGGTCTAGGTTCTTATTTTACCGTGATTTTCTTGTCGTGAAATGTTCCATTTCACTCGAAATCACTCTAGCGAATCAGCACATCGCCGCAGAGAGACCATGACCATCCAGCCCCGCAGCAAAGTCCTGATCACCGGCGCTGCTGGCGGTATGGGCCGAGCCTGCGCCCGGCTGTCCGGCATGCACAGCACCCGCACGACAAGCCCCACCCCAAGCCCTCCCCTTCAGGGGAGGGGCTTGTCGCTCACCCCGCCGCAATCTCCTTCGCCTGCGCCCGCAGCACATCCTTGCGGACCTTGCCCGAGGGCACGCGCGGCAGGTCGTCGACCAGCACCAGATGCTCCGGGAACTTCTGCCGCGCCATGCCTGCTTCGTCGAGGAAGTACTTGATTTCGGGTAAGTCTATCGTCTGTCCGGCACGCGGGATGATGAAGGCGCAGCCGATTTCGCCGGTCTTGCTGCTGGGCATGGCGACGATCGCCACTTCGGCGACCGCAGGGTGGAGATAGAGCGCGTCCTCGACCTCCTTGGGGCTGATATTCTCACCCGAGCGGATGATGATGTCTTTCGAGCGCCCGGTTATGACCAGATAGCTGCCGTGGACCCGCTTGCCGAGGTCGCCCATCTTGAAGAAGCCGTCGGGCTCGAAATTGCCTTCATTGTCGGCGGGATCGAGGTAGCCAACAAACAGCCCGGGGCTGAGCAGGTAGATCTCGCCCTCGGCATCTTCGGGCAGCTCCGCCCCGCTCGCGCCATCGACGATACGCATCTCGACCGGATAGACGATGCGCCCGTCGGTCTCCGCGCCGAAATGGGCGTCGGCCTGGCTGGTGTGGCCCAAGGTTGCGGTCAGGCATTCGGTCGAGCCATAGGCGCGGTAGAACAGCGCCTGGGGCACCATTGCCGCAGCCCGTTTGATGAGTTCGGGCGAGACGGTGGTGCCGCCGCAGAAGAACAGGCGCAGGCTGCGCAGCCGCTCGGGCCGGGTTTCCACCACGTCGAGCATCTGCTGCAGGAAGGGCGTCGCGCCGCCGCTGACCGTGCAGCCGTGCTGCTCGATGCAGGCAATGCCCTCTTCGGGCGACCAGACATCCATCAGCACGCTGACATTGCCGGCGATCCACGGCATGTCGAAGGCCCAGATCGCGCCGGTGATGTGCGTGACCGGGGAGGGCATGAAAGTGACGTCGGCGGGGGTCATGCCATAGGCGGCGGCCATGGCATTGACCCGGTGGCCATAGGTGTGATGCGTGTGGAGGACGCATTTTGGCCTGCCGGTGGTGCCCGAGGTATACATGGCGATGATCACCGACCCCGGGTCGATTTCCGGCAATTCGGCGTCGGTCGCCGCTGCGCCGCCGATGACGTCCTCCCAGACCAGTTCGCCCGAATCGCGCACCACGATCACCTCGGCGAGTGCAGGCAGGTCTGGTTTCAATCCCGCGATCATGGCGCGGTGATCGTGCTTGCGGAATGTGCCGGGCACGAAGATCAGCTTCGCGCCGCAATCGGCGAGGATATAGGCCAATTCGGCTTCGCGGTAGATCGGCGGAATCGGATTGATCACCAGCCCGCAGATCCGCGCGGCGAGCGCAATGACGGCGGTTTCTACCCAGTTGGGCAATTGGAAGCTGATGACATCGCCGGGTTTCAGCCCGCGTGCGAGGAACCATGCGGCGAGGCGCAGCGATTGCTGCCAGGCTTCGGCGCGGGTCAGGCGGTGCTCGCCTTCGATCAGCAGCGTGCCGTCGGGATCGGTAGCAGCGTTGCTCCGGGCGACGTCGGCCAGGGTTTCGCCGGTCCAGTGCCCCTCAGCGAGCCAGCGCGCGGCCTGGCTGTCGGACCAGCGCGTCTGCCAGCCACTGGGGTCGGTTTTGAAAGTCCAGCTCATGGCAACTCCCGATATGTCTTCGCGCGGCTTCAGATCGCGACTTCATGCCCCTGATCGGAAGCCGCGTCGATGGCGTCAAGCAGGCGCGTTAGCCGGACGGCGGCGGCAAAATCGGGGACACTGCGGCTGCCGGTGCGGATATCGGTTTCCAGCTGCGCATAGAGCTGGGCGACGTTGAGCGGGTTGCCGTCGAGGCCGGGGACGGGGAGGTCGGGTTGGGGCTCGCTGGGCGGCGTGGTGGTGACGGTCAGGTGCCCGCATTGATAGCCGCCGGGGTGATGGCCGGTAATCTCCAGTGTGCCCCGGCTGCCGCGCAGTTCGAAGCGCAGAGGCAGGTTTACCCCGCCGACAATCTCGACACTGGAGACGCAGCCGCTGGCGTGACGGCCAAGGATCAGCATGTGATCGGCGCAGGTCCGCTCTACAGTCTCGCCGGTGCCGATGATTTCGACCCTGTCCAGCAGGATCGAATTGCGCGCGCTGACACTCTCGAAACTGCCGACGACCGCCTCGACCATCGCCAGCGTATGGCCGCCCGCAATGGTCGCCAGCGTCGCGCCGTTGGTGCGGTCCTGGAGATAGGCATAGTTTGGCGGCGCTACCGCACCCCATCCTGCGGTCGAGGAGACGACGCGAAGGCTGAGCAGCCGTCCGATCGCGCCTTCGCGCACCAATTTGGCAGCATGGTGCACTGCCACTGCATTCGCGCCCTGAAGGCCGACGGCAGCATGGACGCCTGCTTTCCGCGCGGCATCCGCCATTTCCTCAGCCTCGGCGAGATCGCGGCCCAGTGGCCATTCGCAATAGACATGTTTCCCCGCAGCCAGCGCGGCGAGGACAATGGCGCGGTGTTCGGGCACTTTCACGGTGACCACGACCACATCGACATCCGGATCGCGCGCCAAAGCGAGAGAATCGGCATAGGCTGTCGCTGCGCCGAATGCGGCGGCAGCACTATCGGCGATTTCCTGGGTCCTTGCCGAAACCGCCTGGATCGCGAAGCCGGGCAGAGCCCCCAGCGCCGGGAAATGCGCGTCCCTGAACCAGCCACGTTCGACATTGGCACCGGCGATGCCCAGGCGGAGTGGAAGCGCAGCCATCATCTTGACCTCGGCAGACCGAGCACCCGGTCAGCGGTAATCTCACGCTGGATTTCGCTGGTGCCGCCGGAAATGCTGAACACCCAGCTCCACAGAAAGTCATAGGTCCAGGGATGGGCGGTGCGGTCGCCGTCGAATTCGAGGAAGCTTAGCCCGAGGATTTCGCCGACCACTTCGCTCAGGGCCTTATGGGTTGTGGTGACCAGCAGCTTCATCATCGAACCCTTGGGGCCAGGCATGCCACTGCGGTCGGTCTCGGCGATGTCGGCCAGCGTCATCGCGCGGATGGCGATGCAGTCGGCCTTGAGCGCTGCGAGGCGCTGGGCAATGCCGTCATCCTCAATGGCGAGGCGGCCATCCTCGATCCGGGTCTTCTGCGCGAGATCGATCGCGCGGTTGACGCGTTCGTAGAGTTCGAGCTGGTCGCCGATGAAGCCGAGCCCGCGCTCAAACGACAGCGTTGCCATCGCCGTCGACCAGCCAGAATCGACTCCGCCGACGACGTTTTCCAGCGGGATGCGGACATCGTCGTAGAACACCATATTGACGTGTCCGTCACCCAGCATGGTGCGGATCGGTTTCACGTCGATGCCGGGAGTGCGCATGTCGGCGATGACCCAGGTCAGACCCTTGTGCCTGGTGCCATCCTCGCCGGTGCGGATCAGCAGCTCCTGAAAATCGGCGTGCTGGGCATCGGTGGTCCACATCTTGGTGCCGTTGACGACCAGATGATCGCCATCGACCACCCCGCGGGTCTTCAGTGCAGCGAGGTCGGAACCGGCGTTGGGCTCGGAAAAACCCTGGCACCAGATTGCCTCGCCCTTGAGGATGCGCGGTAGATGGAAGGCCTTGTGCGCTTCGCTGCCGCGCGCGATCAGCGTCGGCCCGGCATGCATCAGGCCGATATAGCAGGTGTTGATATGATGGGGGGCGCGGGCGCGGGCGAGCTCTTCGTACCAGATCACCTGTTGCAGCCCGGACAGGCCGAGGCCGCCATAGTCGCTCGGCCAGGCGACGCCTGCCCAGCCATGATCGAACAGCTTGCGCTGCCAGTCGCGGTCGAACTGCGCTGCATCGGACCCGTGCGCAGGGCGCGCGCGATTGGGGACGTGGCTGGCCAGCCAGTCGCGCGCACGGGCGCGAAAGTCGTGATCGGCGTCGGAGAAGCGCAGGTCCATGTCAGTCCTCCAGCTGCGCGTGGAGGAGGCGGGCGAGCAAGGTGCGCTTCGCGCCGAACAGGCGGGAGAGCAGCAGCGCGTGTTTGAGCAGCAGATGCGCATCATGCTCGTCGGTCATGCCGATGCCGCCATGCAGCTGGATGCAGCTATCTGTATTGGCCAGGGCGGCCTGATTGGCGAGGTGTTTGGCGGTATCGAGATGGGCGGGCGCATC
>JAHFPT010000380.1 GCA_023266625.1 Novosphingobium sp.
TCATCGCCACAGTCAATGCTGCGCAGGCGGGCGGCGTCGCACTCGACGGCAGCGCCGGCGGGCCGCTGCTGTCCGGCACCAATGCCGCCACCATCGCACTGGCCTTCCAGGACGGCCGCCTGATTGCCACCGCCCCGGCTGGAGCCGGTGCCAACAGCCGCGATCCCGCCAATCTGTCGGCTTTGCGCAGCGCCCTGGCGGCGTCCAACCCGGCCGGTGCCATGGATGCACTGATCTTCGACGTCTCCAGTGCTGTCGCCGGGCGCACGGTGACGCGCGACGCTCTGAATACCATCGCCGGCAGTGCCAAAATTGCGCTCGATGCGCAGGCCGGGGTCAATCTCGATTCTGAAGCGGCCAATCTCATCCGCTACCAGCAGGCCTTCCAGGCCTCGGGCAAGGCGATCCAGGTCGCCTCCAACATTTTCGACACTCTGATAGCCTTGAGGTGACCCAGCCATGACCGTCATCGGCAACAGCACCAGCGCCTTCTACGAGCGCTCGGCCATGGATATCTCGGCGCTACGCGCCCGCGCCGAAAGCCTGCAATCGCAGATTGGCAGCGGCTCGAAGCTGGCGCGTTCATCCGATAATCCGGTCGCCGCCTCGCGGCTGAGGTCGCTGGCGCGCACCAGCCAGCTTTCCAGCGTCGATGCCAGCAATGCCAATCTCGCCAGCAACGATCTCAGGCTGGCCGACACCGCGCTCTCGAGCTTCGCCGAATATGTCACCCGCGCCAAGGAGCTGACCACCCAGGCCGCGAACGGCACGCTCAGCGCCAGCCAGCGCGCCAACATCGGCACCGAACTGCTGCAAATCCACGGCGATCTGGTCGCTCTCGCCAATTCCAAGGATTCGAAGGGCCAGTCGCTGTTCGGCGGTCAGACTTCGGGCCAGGCCTACACGCTCGATGTCAGCGGCAATGCCGTTTATTCAGGCACAGCCAGCACCAGCGATATGCCGCTGGGCGATGGCCAGAGCGTCAAGCCGAGCCTGACCGGTCCCGAATTCCTCAATTTCAGCGTCGTCGGCAGTCCGACCAACCTGATGGCGGTTATCAAGGGCCTGGGCGATGCACTGAAGGGCGGGGTCGCCGATCCGGCAGCGGCTGCGCGGGCCGGTCTCGATTCGCTCAACCAGGGTCTCGACACGATCACCACCGGGCAGACCCTGGTCGGCGCGAGGATGGCCTGGGTCGATCTCACCAACGAGCGCCGCACGACCTTGAGCGAACTGCGATCGGGCGAAGAGGCCGATATCGGCGGGACCGACATTGCGGCGACCATCGCCGGTCTGCAGCAGACAATGCTGGTGCTGGAGGCGAGCCAGGCGAGCTTCGCCAAGCTCGCCAGCCTCAGCCTGTTCGATCTGATTCGCTAGCCACAGCACACGTTTTTTTGGGGTTTGTTTCATGTTCGCTGTCATCGGTGTCGTCATTCTGCTGATCATGGTGTTTGGCGGCTTCGCCATCACCGGCGGCGCGCTTGGCCCGGTGATGCATGCCATCCCGCACGAGATGCTGATCATTGGCGGTGCTGCCATCGGCGCGACGGTGACCGGCAATTCGATGCACGAACTGAAAGCCATCGGCGCGGGCTTCGCCAAGATTTTCAAGGGCCCCAAACACAACAAGCAGGACCATATCGACGTCATCATCCTGTCTACCCGGCTGATGAAACTGCTGCGCAGCGAAGGCCCGGTGGCGATGGAAAGCCATGTCCAGGACCCGGCCAATTCAGCCATCTTCGCCGAATTTCCGCGGCTGCTGGCCAACAAGCCGCTGATCGCGCTGATCTGCGATGCGCTGACACTGATCGTGGTTTCATCGAGCACGCTGGAGGTCCATGCGGTCGAGGAAGTGATGGACAATGCGATGAAGAGCCACTTCCACGAGATGCACGAGCCGCAGCACGCGCTGAACACCCTGGCGGATGGCCTGCCTGCGCTGGGCATCGTCGCCGCCGTGCTGGGTATCGTCAAAACCATGGGCTCGATCGACAAGCCGCCATCAATCCTGGGCGCGATGATCGGCTCGGCGCTGGTTGGCACTTTCATGGGGGTGCTGCTCGCCTATGGCATCGTCGGGCCGTTGGCCGGGCGGCTCAAGCAGATCATCGAGGCCGACGAGCAGATCTTCCACGCGGTCAAGCAAGTGGTGATCGCAAGCCTGCATGGCTGGCCGCAGCCCTTGGTCGTCGAGAGCGCGCGTTCGGGGCTGGGCCATGCCTTCCGCCCCGGCCTTTCCGAAATGCTCGATGCGCTGCGGGGCAAATAGGCCATGGCCGCCAAAGCCAATGCGCGCGGCAAGAACGAGCTGCCGCCGGTTATCGTCAAGAAAATCACGATGGTCGCCGCCGGGCATCATGGCGGTGCCTGGAAGGTTGCCTATGCTGACTTTGTCACCGCGATGATGGCGTTCTTTCTACTGCTCTGGCTGCTCGGCGCGACGACGGAAAAGCAGCGCAAGGGCATTGCCGACTATTTCACCCCGACCCTGATCAAGACCAAGGCGGCCAGCGCCGGTTCGGCCACAGGCCTGCTCGGCGGCTCGTCGCTGACCGATGTCGATAACTATCCCCACCGCGCCGGCCAGACCGGGACCAAGGCGATGACCATCCCTCGCGACGCCACCGGCGGCCCCAAGGAGGGCAGCGGCCACCTGCAGAAGGTGCAGCATCTGCAAAAACAGCTCGTTGAGAAGTTGCAGGCCACACCGCAATTGCGCAAGCTCGCCAGGCAGGTGCGCATGACCGATACCCCCGAAGGCATCCGCATCGATCTGGTCGACGACGCCGATTTCGCCATGTTTCAGTTGGGCACTACCCTGCTGACCTCTGACGCCACCGAGCTGCTGCGGGTCATCGCCGAGACCGTCGGGCCCGAAGCGGGGAACCTCGCGATCCGCGGCCACACCGATTCGCTGGCGTGGCGACCGGGCGAGCCGACCAACAACTGGTCGCTATCAGCGGGCCGCGCCGAGGCGACCCGGCAGGAGTTGATGCGCCGCGGCATCGGCGAAAGCCGCTACGCCCGCATCGAAGGCGTCGCCGCGCGCGAGCCGCTGATTCAGAATAACCCGGCTGATCCGAGGAACCGGCGGATGTCGATTTTGCTGATGAATTGAGGCTGATGGCGTAATAACCCGACCAGACCGGCTCATGCTGAGCCTGTCG
>JAHFPT010000180.1:0-1971 GCA_023266625.1 Novosphingobium sp.
TTGTGCAGGCGCCTTCGCCGCAGCAATCGACCGCACGATGTTTCGGATCTGGCGCTGGCCAATGCCTTGCAGCAGGGGCATGTGATCTATCTGTTCGGCGCGTTGTTCATCGGGATTGCCTACCAGCCGTTTGTCTACATGCTTATCGGTTTGCAGATCGCGCTGGTGACGCAGGTGCGCCGCCGCGCCCTGCCGCCGCCGCGAGCGCCATTGCGCCCGGCCCTTCGCCCGCTGCATCCGGTCACGCCCCGGGAAGCGTCATGATGACTGCTGGCGATGAGACTCAGGCCACTCCGCAGCATCTCGATGCGCTGACCGGCATCCGCGGGATCGCCGCATGGATGGTTGTGCTCTATCACATCCGCCTGTCGCTGGCCGCCTTGCTGCCTGGCTGGACCATCGCCGTCTTCGCCAGGGGCTATCTCGCTGTCGATCTGTTCTTCATGCTGTCCGGCTTCGTCCTGTGGTACAACTATGCCGACCGGCTGCGCGAGCGCAACCTGGTGGCGGCGGGCAGCTTCATGTGGCGGCGGATTGCCAGGATCTGGCCGCTTCATCTGTTCATCCTCGCGGTCTTTTCGGCGCTCGTGGCGGTGTTTGCCGCGACTGGCCGGAATACGGGAGGTTATCCGCTCGGCGAATTGCCGCTGCATGTCCTGCTGCTCCAGAACTGGGGCTGGACGGGCGCGCTGGCATGGAATCATCCTGCCTGGTCGATCAGCACCGAGCTTGCGGCGTACCTTTTGTTTCCCCTGGCGGTTGGCGCGGCGCGCTGGGAGCATCTGCCGTCGATGGCACTGGCCGGACTGGCAGCCGTGCTGCTCTTCGCGGTCCATATGCTGTTCGCGCTGAATGGCGATACCGGGCTTGGCGATGAGATTCCCCGTCTCGGCCTATGGCGCTGCCTGCTCGAATTCGCGCTCGGCAATCTTCTGTGCATCGCCTGGCAGAAGTGGCGTGGTTCAGGATACATTGCAGGTGCGGCAAGCCTGGCCTGTGGTCTGGCACTGGCGACCGGCTATATTCTGGCTTTGCCCGAAACTGCTTTCGTCCCGCTGACCTTTGCAACTGGCCTGCTCGCGCTGGCCAGCGGCAAGGGTCGTCTGACAAGCCTGCTGGGCGGCACAACCCTGCGCTACCTCGGCGAAATCAGCTACTCCACCTATCTCGCCCATTTTCTGCTTTTCATCCTGTTCAAGCTGCTCTTCGTCGATGCTTCGCTGCAACTTGGCTGGGCGGGCTTTGCCGGCTTTCTGGCGCTGGTGCTGGCGGCATCCGCCGTGCTCTATCACGGCGTCGAAAAACCGGCGCAGCGCTGGCTGAACCGCCGCCCGCCGCGCATTCCATACCGCTTGCGGGCGCTTCCAGCCGAATAGCCGCGTTGCGCGGCCGGTCGGCTTGGTTCATGAAGTCACCTCATCATTCCACGAGTGGATTTTCATGCACTTCGCCTGAGACGCTTTTTGTTGTCGCATCGCTTTTTGCGGAAAACCGGTTCCCACTTTTCCGCGCGATGCTTTAGAGGAATTACCCATGCGCGACGCCGTCATCGTAGCCGCCGCCCGCACGCCGATCGGGCGCGCCTATAAGGGTGCCTTCAATGCGACACCCGGTCCGAGCCTTGGCGCATTGTCAATCGCCGAGGCGGTGAAGCGTGCCGGGATCGAAGGCGGCGAAGTCGACGATGTCGTCTGGGGCGCGGTGCTGACGCAAGGCGGGCAGGCCCTCAATATCGGCCGGCTGGCGGCATTGCGGGCAGGCCTGCCGGTGACAGTCGCGGCGCAGACCATCGACCGGCAGTGTTCCTCCGGGCTGATGGCGATTGCCACCGCTTCGAAGCAGGTGGTGCTCGACCGGCAGGATATCGTCATCGGCGGCGGCCAGGATTCGATCAGCACGGTGCAGACCCCCGCGATGCGCATGGAGTTCGACCCCGCACTCATCGCCATGCACCAGGCCGCCTATATGCCG
>JAHFPT010000180.1:1981-10317 GCA_023266625.1 Novosphingobium sp.
CGATGCTGCAAACCGCCGAAGTTGTCGCCAGGCGCTACAGCATCGCCCGCGATGTCTGCGACGAATATGCCTTCCAGTCGCAACAGCGCACGGCGGCGGCCCAGGCGGCGGGCAAATTCGACATCGAGATCGTCGCCACGACAACGACCATGAATGTCACCGACAAGGTGAGCGGCGAGACCAGCCAGAAGGAGGTGACGCTCGCCAAGGACGAGGGCAACCGCCCGGACACCACGCTTGAAGGGTTAAAGTCGCTGCAACCGGTGATGGGGCCCGAGGGCAATGTCACCGCAGGCAATGCCAGCCAGATGTCCGACGGCTCCGCCGCCGTGGTCATCATGGAAGGCGCCGTCGCGGCCAAGAAGGGCCTCGCCCCGCTCGGCCGCTACCTCGGCATGGCAGTCGCTGGCACCGAGCCCGACGAGATGGGCATCGGCCCGGTCTTCGCGGTGCCCAAATTGCTGTCCAATTTCGGCCTCAAGATGGACGACATCGGCCTGTGGGAGCTTAACGAGGCCTTTGCCGTGCAGGTCGTCTATTGCCGCGACCGGCTGGGCATCCCGAACGCGCTGCTCAACGTCGACGGCGGCGCGATTTCGATTGGCCACCCCTATGGCATGACCGGCGCGCGCTGCGCCATGCATGCGCTGATCGAGGGCAAGCGGCGCGGCGCTCGCCACGTCGTGGTGACGATGTGCATCGGCGGCGGCATGGGCGCGGCGGGACTGTTCGAGGTGCTGTAATTGCGAGGGTGAGCGGCACCCTTCGACAAGCCCAGGGTGAGCGGATGTAGGAATTAAACCTCAACCCCGCTCGTGCTGAGCTCATCCTGAGCTTGTCGAAGGGCAAAGCACCTGCGCAACGGAGGCAGCATGGGCATCGTCGAAATCCTCGTGCTGGCGATTGCGCTGCTGCTGCTTGCCATCCGGGTGCTGGGCTGGCCTTTCGGCAAGCGCGGTGACGAAGCGCCCGGGTGATCTTCGCCGGGTGATACTCAAATATCGCGACTCGCGGATTTCCGGGGATTTACGCAAAATTAACCTTTTATGGTCATTGGTCTTATGGTTAATCGACGGCAACACCGCTTGCCAATTGGTTAGCGACGGAATTTCGGGGCAATAGGGGGACCACCCATGCGCGTGCTGTTGATTGAGGACGAGCCGACCACGGCGAAAGCCATCGAGCTTATGCTGACGACCGAGGGCTTCAATGTCTATACGACCGACCTCGGCGAAGAGGGCCTGGATCTCGGCAAGCTCTATGATTACGACATCATCCTGCTCGATCTGAACCTGCCCGACATGCATGGCTATGACGTGCTGAAAAAACTGCGCGTTTCCAAGGTGCAGACCCCGGTGCTGGTGCTTTCAGGCATTTCCGAAATGGATTCCAAGGTGCGCAGCTTCGGCTTCGGCGCCGACGATTATGTCACCAAGCCATTCCACCGCGAAGAGCTGGTCGCCCGCATTCACGCCGTTGTCCGCCGCTCCAAGGGCCATTCGCAATCGGTCATCCGCACCGGCAAGCTGACCGTCAATCTCGATGCCAAGACCGTCGAAGTCGACAGCGCCCGCGTCCATCTGACCGGCAAGGAATATGCCATGCTGGAGCTGCTTTCGCTCCGCAAGGGCACGACGCTGACCAAGGAAATGTTCCTCAACCACCTCTATGGCGGCATGGACGAGCCCGAACTCAAGATCATCGACGTGTTCATCTGCAAGCTGCGCAAGAAGCTGTCGGGAGCCTGCGGCGGGGCCAACTACATCGAAACCGTCTGGGGCCGCGGCTATGTGCTGCGCGATCCCGAGGAGCAGGCCGAGGCGGCTTGAACATATTTTCTCCCAAACCAGTTTGACCCGATGACGGCCTGCACTTTTAGTGCGGGCCGTTTTCGCGTGGACAGCAGCTGCCTCGCTGCCTAGCGGGCCAGCCATGAGTGCAAACAAACCCGGCGACCCCACAACGCTCAACCGGCTCTATGGCCGCTCGGTGGGCAAGCCCTTGCGCAAGGGCCAGCAGGCGCTGGTCGAGACGCTGCTGCCGCGCATCGCCGTGCCAGTCGAAGGCCCGGTCACCGCGACACGCCTGTTCGGTGATACCCGCCCGCTGCATTTCGAGATCGGCTTTGGCGGCGGCGAGCATCTGGCAGGGCGGGCTGACATGCTGCCCGATCATGGCTTCATCGGCGCCGAGCCGTTCCTCAACGGTGTCGCCCAGGCGCTGACTCACATTGACGGAGACGGCGGCGCGCATCCGCCGATCGGCAATATCCGCATCCATCATGGCGATGCTCTCGAAGTGCTCGCCCGCATTCCCGACGGGGCGCTGTCGTTCCTCTATCTGCTCCACCCCGACCCCTGGCCCAAGGCCCGCCACGCCAAGCGGCGGATGATGAATGATGGACCGCTCAAGCTGATTGCGGCAAAGCTCAAGCCAGGTGGAGAGTTTCGTTTCGGCACCGATCACCCGGTCTATCTGCGCCACGCGCTGATGGTGATGCGGCGACATGGAGCGGCGTTCGACTGGCTGTGCGACAAGCCCGCGGATTTCCAGAACCGTCCGAGCGGCTGGCCCGAGACGCGCTATGAGGCCAAGGCGCGCGCGCAGGGGCATGAGATCTGGTACTTCCGTTACCGGCGGCGGTGATCACGATCCGCCGCAAGAAAGTTTCACTTTGACGCAGCGCAGGAAAAACCACATCGCGCACCCACCGGTAAATGTCTATTTAATCAGTCGAGATTAAATAGAGTCGGCAATGTTAGACTTTAGCAGCATCGATCTGGCCTATCTGCTGCCCTTCATCGGCGTCGGCTTCGCCGCGCAGCTGGTCGATGGTGCGCTCGGCATGGCCTTTGGGGTGATTTCCAACACATTGCTGGTGGCGGTGCTGGGTGTGCCGCCGGCGATTGCCTCGCAGCGGGTCCATCTGGTCGAGTGTTTCACCACCGCCGTCTCGGGCATCAGCCATCTCGCGCATGGCAATGTCGACAAGCGGCTGTTTTTCCGCCTGCTGATCCCCGGCATGCTCGGCGGCATATTGGGTGCCTATGTGCTGAGCTCGCTCGACGCGGGCGTGGTCAAGCCATTCGTGCTGCTCTATCTGTCCTGCATCGGCATCTACCTGTTCATTCGCGGCGTATTCTACCCGCCGAAAATTACCGAAGCGAAATTGATTGCCCCGCTCGGTCTGGTCGGCGGTTTCCTCGATGCGGCGGGCGGCGGCGGCTGGGGACCGGTGGTCACTTCGAACCTGCTGCTACAGGGCGAAGACCCGCGCAAGGTCGTCGGCACGGTCAACACGGTCGAGTTTTTCCTGACGATCACCGTCTCGGCTGCCTTCATCTTCAAACTGGGGCTTGCCGATGTCGCCGGACCGACGCTCGGCCTGCTGATCGGCGGCTTGATGGCCGCGCCGCTCGGTGCCTGGGCCGCCAAACATTTCCCGGCTAAGCGGATGCTGATGCTGGTCGGCATCGTCCTGACCCTGACCAGTGCCTATGGCGTCTGGAAGGCCTGGGGCTGAGCGCCCTTCTGGACAAGCGCCCCATTCCCCGTCACCTTTGCGCAACGGAACCGCAAGGGGAGAGGCAGCTTGGACCATCGCTTGTATTATGTCGTCGGCGATTTCCTCGTCAGCCTGGTGATCGGCATGGTCGCGGGGCTGGCGGCCTGGGCGATTGTCGGGCCGGGCTGGAACATGTGGGCGGCGATGGCCGCGATGATGCCGCTCGGGATGGTTATCGGCATGCTGATCTACTTCCCGCTCGGCAGCCGGCTTGGCGCAATGGAGGCGATGATCCCGTCGATGTACACCGGCATGTGGGCCGGGATGGTGGTCGGCATGATGGCAGCGATGATGCCGCTGCCGCTGCGTCACGCCCTGGAAATGGGCGCGGCCTGCGGGATAGCCGAAATCGTCTTCATCTGGATCGCCAACACCATTCTGCGCGGAGTCACGCGCGAGCGGAAGGCGCGCTGACATGGCCCCCGCGATCACTCAGGCCGAAATCACCCGGGCCAAATGGGATAAGCTCGCCCCGCGCTTCGACGGCATGGCCAGCCTGGGCGCGGAAAAGCGCTGGAAGCCGTTCAAGACCGCGCTGTTCAGCCATATGCAGGGGAAAATCCTGTTCCTCGCGCTGGGCACCGGGCTCGACATTCCTTTCTTTCCGGGGGGCCAGGACATCACTGCGATCGATATCAGCCCGAAAATGCTGGTGGAAGCGACAGACCGCATTGCCGCCTATGACGGCACGATCCGCTCCGAAGTGATGGATGTCCACGAGATGCCCTTCGCGCCCGAAAGCTTCGATCAGGTGTTCACCTCCTGCACCTTCTGCTCGGTGCCCGATCCGGTGGGCGGTTTGAAGGCGCTGTACCGGGTGCTCAAACCCGGCGGACAGCTGTTCATGTTCGAACACACCGGCAGCAAGCACTACCCCTTCCGCCAGATGATGGATCTGATGACCCTGCTGAGCGAGAAGATCGGCCCGTCGATGAACCGCGATACGGTCAGCAATGTGCGGGCGGCGGGGTTCGAAATTACCGAGGTCGATAACATCTTCCTTGACGTGGTGAAGACGATCAAGGCGGTGAAAGCAGGGTAGCAGGATTTGCACCTGGGCAGTTGAACCTTCCCCCCGAATCGTCGAGAATGCAGCCCAGGCACATCCGCGAGTCTACGCGGAGCTCACTATGCCGGGAGAACGCCATGAACGAGCTGTCGAAAATCGCCGCCGGGAACATCACCGCCCCCAATATCACGGCAAAGGTGCTCGACGACGAACTACAGGTCACCTATCCCACCGAGGCTTTCCTCAGCCGCGACTATCTTGAGGCCGAGAAGCAGCGGCTCTGGCCAAAGATATGGCAAATGGTCGAGCGCGAGACCGACCTGCCCGATCCCGGCGACTGGCTTACCTATAATGTCGCCGATGAATCGATCGTCGTGCTGCGCAAGGACGACGGCACGCTGAAAGCGTTCCACAATGTCTGCCCGCACCGCGGCCGCCAGCTGGTCAGCGTTCCGGATATCGTGCCGGGGGGCGTCCATTCGGTGCGCGGCAATATGCGCAAGAACTTCGTCTGCGGCTTCCACGGCTGGACCTACGATCTCGACGGCAACAATACCTACATCCTCGATCCGCAGGACTGGAAGGGCATACTGACCCCGGAGAACAC
The DNA here is from genome assembly GCA_023266625.1 of Novosphingobium sp. GTDB lineage: Bacteria > Pseudomonadota > Alphaproteobacteria > Sphingomonadales > Sphingomonadaceae > Novosphingobium. The sequence continues at coordinate 7,163 of JAHFPT010000180.1, forward strand.
CTGCCTGTCCGAGGTCAAAATCGACATTTGGGGCGGCTATATCTACATCAACATGGACCCGGACTGCGTCTCGCTGAAGGAATGGATGGGCCGGGCCGGGGAAATCCTCGACCACTTCGAAATAGCCAAGATGCGCTACAAGTGGCGCCAGTGGGCGATCTATCCGTGCAATTGGAAGGTGGCGATCGAAGCCTTCCTCGAACCCTATCACGTCGCCGGAACCCATACCCAGCTGCTCGCCTATGGCGACTACTATGCGCTGTCGAAACAGTACGGCCTGCACTCGGTGAGCAGTTACGATACGCGCGAAGCGAAATTCCAGATGAGCGAAAGTTCGGGCACCACCCGCGCCGGAAAAGGCGACGATCCGCGGGTCTCGACCTATGAGCTGATCCGGGAGAACTATGAGACGATCAATTTCGCAGCTTCCACCGATACGCTGGTGAAGGCGGCGAGCCGACTGGTCGATGAAGTGCCCGAGGGCACCCCGCCGGCCGAAATCATCGCCCACTGGATGGCCTCGGCAAAGCAGGACGATGCCGCGCGCGGCGTGATCTGGCCGGAAGTCCCGCCCGAGATCATGGCCGAGGCTGGCCTCGCCTGGGGGCTTTGGCCCAACCAGAACATCCTCCACGGCGTGACTTTCGCGCTATGCTACCGCGTCCGCCCCTATGGCGACGATCCCGACAAGTGCATCTTCGAAAGCTATGCGCTCGAACGCTTCCCGCCGGGCGAGGAGCCGAAGACCGAATGGGTCCATGCCGAGCCCACCGGCGAGAACTGGGGCTCAGTTCTGGCACAGGATTTCTCCAACATGGAATTCGTCCAGAAGGGCATGAAATCGAGCGGCTTTCGCGGCCCGATCCCCAATCCGCACCAGGAGCAGAAGGTGCTCAATTTGCACCGCAATCTGGCGGATTTCATGGGCATGGGTGTGCCGAGGCTGTTCGATGGGAAGTGGGAGAAGGGATAACTCCCTCAGCCAATCACCCCTGCCGACCTTAGCGCCGCAATCCGCTCCTCCGGCCAGTCCAGCACCGCGCGCAATATCTCGCCGGTATGCTGTCCCAGCACCGGCGGCGCTTCGGGCTTGGGCTGGCCCGGGAAAGTCACCGGGCGGTTGACGATGGGAATGCGGCCCAAGGTCCGATGCTCGACCTCGACCACCATCTCGCGCGCCACCGCCTGCGGCTGTGACAGCGCGTCGATGATGCCCAGGATCGGCGCGTGCGGCACCTGGTGTTCGGTGAAAATTGCCACCAGTTCCTGCACACTATGCTCGCAGGTGAATGCCGAGACGATACCGTTGACCTCGCCCCGCGCATCGCGGCGCTTTTCGAGGCTGTCGTAACGCGGATCGGCGGAGAGTTCGGGGCGGGCGATTGCGCGGCAGATATGCGCCCAGAAGCCCGGCGTCAGGCAGGCAATAACGATCGAGCCGTCCTTCGCCGGGAAAGTTCCATAGGGCACGAGATACTGGTGCTGGGAACCAGTCGATTTGGGGTCCTCGCCGGTGAAGAAGGCCAGCTGCGCGAGATAGCCGAGCATGCCCATCAGCCCGTCCATCAGGCTGACGTCGATATAGCGCCCTTTGCCCGTGGAATTGCGCTCATGCAGTGCGGCGAGAATGGCAATCGGGCCGTTGATCCCGCCGACCAGATCGCCGAGCGGAATGCCAAGTTTGACCGGCGACTGACCCATCTCGCCATTGACGCTGAGCGCGCCGGACATCGCCTGCAGCACGATGTCGAAGCTGGGATTGTCCTTCAGCGGCCCGGTCTGGCCATAGCCGGAGATCGCGCAATAGATCAGGCCGGGGTTGATCGCCGACAGCACAGCGTAGCTTAGCCCCAGCCGGTCCATCACCCCGGGCCGGTAATTCTCGACGACGATATCGCATTTCGCCGCCAGCTCCTTGACCAGCGCGAGGCCCTCGGGAGCCTTGAGATCGACGACAATGCTCTTCTTGCCGCGATTGATCGACAGGAAATAATGGCTCTCGCCATCGCGGACCGGCGGGAAACCGCGGGTCTCGTCGCCGCTGCCGGGCGGTTCGATCTTGAACACCTCGGCGCCGAGATCGGCCAGCGCCAGGCTGGCGGCGGGGCCGGCGAGCACGCGGGTGAAGTCGAGCACGCGGATGCCCGAGAGGGGGCCGGGATAGGTGTTGGTTTCAGTCATTGGGTACTTCTAGCAAGCCCCTCCCCTTTAGGGGAGGGGTTGGGGTGGGGGCTGTCCGCTATTCGCAACGTCGCGTTGAACCGACAGGCCCCACCCCTCGATCCCCTCCCCTTGAGGGGAGGGGAAGAAGCTAACCCTTGCTGGGCAGCTGCGCCACCGACGTACCGAATGCCGACAATTCCTCGCGGTGCGTCGTCGCCTTCTGTTCGACTTCGACGTATTTCTTGCCACCCTCCTCGAACTTGCGGATGACCGTGCCGTCGATGAAGAGCACGTCGCCATCGGGATTGTGACGGCGGATCTGGCAGTTCGAGCTGCGCAGGAAGCCATCGTCGCCGATCCAGTTGGTCATGTGGTGGGTCAGCCAGCTGCACCGCTCCGGGCCGTAATCATAGGCGCCCGGCGCGCCAACTTCGAGCGCGAAGGCTTCGTCCCAGTGAACCCGCTCGGGGCAATCGGGCACATTGAAGCGGTTCTTGATGGCGAGGCCCGGGTGGGCTTGCTGCATCTTCCACGCCAGCTTGTTGGCGCGGATGTAAAGCCCGCCCCAGCCCTGCGCATAACAGATGAAGCCGGTGACCGTCATCGGGCCCTTGACCATGCGCGGCAGGACATCGCCGACGTTGACATCTTCCCAATAACGCGGCGTCGCGCCGCGCACTTCTTCACCGGCATAGAGGTCCGAATATTCGGCCAGCTGCGCTTCGGTGAAGGGTTCGACCCGGCCCCGGGCTTCGGTGTATTTGGTGCCGCGCTCGCGCGCTTCGTCGCGGTCGGTGCGAAACACCCAGCTGTCGGCACCGGCTACCTTGTCGCCATGCTGGTTGAAGAAATCGACGTGGTAGATCTGCTGGAACGAGCGACCGGCAAACTTGGTCTGATGCTCGACCAGGTCTTTCAGATGCGCCTCGGTGGTGATGGTGTCGCCGCGCAGCACCGGCTTTTCCCAGGTCCAGTCGGCACCGGCCCACATC
>JAHFPT010000181.1 GCA_023266625.1 Novosphingobium sp.
AGATACTGGCCGAGGCAGACATGCGGGCCGGTGCCGAAAGCGAGCTGGCGGTTGGGGCGGCGGTCGATGCGGAACATGAAGGGGTCTTCATAGACTGCTTCGTCGAAGCTGGCCGAGGGATAGCTGAGCAGCAGAACGTCGCCTTCTTTGACCTGCTTTCCAGCGATTTTGCAATCCTCCACCGCTGTGCGGCAGAAATGTTTGACCGGCGTGGTCCAGCGCAAGATTTCCTCGACCCCCAATGACAACAGCGAAGGATCGGCGCGCAGTTTCGCCATTTCCGCCGGATGCTGGAGCAAGGCCAGCATGCCGCCGGTCAGGCTGTAGCTGGTTGTGTCGTGACCGGCGGTTGCGATGATATTGAAATAGCCGAAGGCGTCACGGTCTGACAGCAGTTCGCCATCAATGCGGGCATTGGCGACGACGCTGGCAAGGTCGCTATTCGGATTGCTGCGGCGATCGGCGACGATGTCCTGAAAGTAGCGGAACATTTCCATCATTGCCGACATGGCGGTGCCGCCTTCGGACTGGAATTCAGGGTCCTGGCTGGAAAGCGTCTGCTGGGTCAGCCGCATCATCATCGGCTCGTCTTCCTGCGGCACACCCAGCATCGACATGATGACACGTAGCGGGAATGGCGCGGCGATTTCTGTGAAGTCGCACTCGCCTCCCGCTTGCGCCATGCGATTGATGAATTCACCCGCCAGCTGTTCGATATCCTTGAGAATATCTTCCAGTCCTTTGGGTGTGAAATAGCTTTGGGTGATCTCGCGAAAGGCACGGTGTTCCTCGCCGTCCATTGAGACGAGATTGCGCATCAGTTGCCTGACAGCTAGACCGCCAGCTAGCTTCCGGGAAAGCGCCTCATAGGATAACGGCAGTATCGCCTGCCGGGGTTCGTTGATGAAGCGCGCGGCGTCCCTTTCGATAGCCATGATGTCGGCATGCCGGGTCACCAGCCAGAAGGGCGGATAGTCCTCGGCCTGGATGAAGGGCAGTGGATCAGTCCGTCGCAGCCTTGCCAGCAAGCCATGCAGCGCTGCCTCGTCGGTGAAGGTGCGCGGATCAGCGATGGCTTCGGCGGGCAGGTTGTTGTCAGGCATCAAGTCTCTCCGGCTGCCGCAACGCTTGCTCCTAGCGGCGTGCTCTGCAATAAAGTGTGGTTAAAGAAATGCAACAGAGGCCATGCAATGAGAATCGATGCTTCAATATCGGCGGTCGTTGCCGGCGGAGCTTCCGGCCTTGGCCTGGCCAGCGTCATTGCACTGCGCGCATTGGGAGCGAAAGTGGCGATCTTCGATCTCAATCCAGAAGCCGGCGAAAAGGCTGCGGCTGATACCGGTGCGGTGTTCTGCCAAGCCGATGTGCTGTCGGACGACGGTCTTGACGCCGCCTTCGCCATAGCGCGCGAAGCCAACGGCCAGGAACGCATTCTGATTTCCTGCGCTGGCGGCGGCAATGCGATCACCACCATCCGCAGGGACAAGGAAACCGGCGCGATCAAAATTTTTCCGACGGCCGAATTTGCCCGCGTCGTTAATCTCAATGCAGTCGGTACCTTCGCCACCATCACCCGTTTTGCGGCTGGCGCAGCAACGCTCGATCCATTGGATGGCGAGCGAGGTGCGATCGTCTGCACGGCCTCGGTCGCGGCGCAGGACGGGCAGATGGGGCAGGCTGCCTATGCCGCCGGCAAGGCTGCGATCGCCGGGATGTCGCTGCCCATTGCACGCGACCTTGGCCGCTTCGGCATCCGCATTAATACCATTTTGCCTGGCATTTTCGGCACTCCTCTGATGAACGGCGCGCCGCAGGAAATGAAGGATCGGCTGAGTGCGATGACGGCCTTCCCGAACCGCTTCGGCGAACCGGAGGAATATGCCGCTCTGGCGCTGGAACTCTGCCGCAACACCTATATGAATGCCCAGTCCATCCGGCTGGATGCCGGCATCCGCTTCGCCGCCAAATAACATCTGCCCACTTGGGCAAGGAGGAGAATGATGAAAGCTGCCGTCCTGCGCCAAGTTGGCCGGCACATGGGAATCGAGGATATCTCGATTGCAAAACCGCAAGGCCGCGAAGTGCTCGTCCGGCTGGAGGCCGTGGGCGTCTGCCATTCGGATCTCCACATCATCGCTGGAGACCTGCAGCACCCGCTGCCCGCAGTGCTGGGGCATGAGGCCGCTGGCGTGGTTGAGCAGGTGGGGCCGGAAGTGCGGACCGTGAAACGCGGCGATCATATCGTCGTCTGCCTGACCTTCCATTGCGGGCACTGCGAACAATGCCACGGCGGCAACAGTCACCGTTGCGCCACCCCCGAAGCCATGCGAGCACCGGGCGATCCGCCGCGCCTGTTCCGGGGCGACGAGAGCTTTGCCGCCTTCATGAACATGGGTGCCTTTGCCGAGCAGATACTGGTGCATGAAAGCGGTTGTGTTCCGATCCGCCGTGACATGCCGTTCGATCGCGCTTGCCTGATCGGCTGCGGCGTGACCACCGGCTTCGGCGCGGTGGTCCGCAGCGCTGCGGTGCGGCCGGGCGAGACCGTGGCAGTGATCGGCTGCGGCGGTGTGGGCCTTTCCGCGGTCAATGCCGCAGCCGTGGCCGGGGCCGGACGAATCATCGCGGTGGACCGGGTGGCATCAAAGCTGGAACTTGCCCGCACTTTCGGCGCGACTGATGGTATCGACGGCTCGCAGGGCAATGTTGTCGAACTGGTGATGGAACTCACCGGCGGGCGCGGGGTGGATCACGCGATCGAAGCCATCGGCCTAAAGCAGACTATTGAGGACGGCTTTTCCATGCTCGCCAAGGGTGGATTGGAGACGATTGTCGGCGCGGCCCGTTTCGACCTGAAGATCGAACTTCCAGCGCTGGCCTTCCTGCGAGAAAAGCGGGTGCAGGGTTCGATGATGGGCGGAGTGCGGCCTTCGATCGACATTCCGCGCTATGTAGATCTTTACATGGACGGACAGCTGAAGCTCGACCAGATGGTCTCCCGCCGCCGCCCGCTGAGCGATATCAACGAGGCGTTCGAGGACATGCGGAAGGGAGAGGTGGCGCGGTCGGTGATCATGTTCCACGGCTGAGGGGTTTTCGTCCCTTCAAGTGGCGGGCCAGTAGCGGGCCTTCAGTTCTTTCTTGTAGAGCTTGCCAGTCTCGGCGCGGGGAAGGGCCGTTTCGAAGTCGATGCTGCGCGGGCATTTGACATCGGCCAGCCGCTCACGGCACCAGACGATGAGTTCCTGCTCGAACGGCATTCCGGCATCGTTCCAGTCGGCAGGTTGGACGATGGCCTTCACCTCCTCGCCGAAATCGGGATGGGGCACACCGAACACGGCGGCATCCGCGACCCGGGGATGGGTGACCAGCAGGTTTTCAACCTCCTGCGGATAGATGTTAACCCCGCCCGATATGATCATGAAGTCCTTGCGGTCGGAAAGGAACAGATAGCCTTCCTCGTCCACCCGCCCGACATCGCCCATGGTTGTCCAGCCAGGATGCAGCGGATTGCCTGCGGCAGCGGTCCTGACGGGGTCGTTATGATAGTTGAACTGTTTGCCGCCGCCGAAGTAGATAGTGCCGGTTTCGCCGATGGGAAGCTCGCTCCCGTCATCGTCGCAGATGTGGATCTGGCCGACAATGGCCCGGCCCACCGAACCTGGCCGCTCCAGCCATTCGGTACTGTTGATGATGACATGGCTGATACCTTCAGTGCCGGCATAATATTCCTCGATAATCGGGCCCAGCCACTCAATCATCGCCCGCTTGACCGGAACCGGGCAGGGCGCAGCGGCGTGGATCACCGACTTGAGCGATGACAGGTCGTAACGATTGCGCACCTCCTCGGGCAGCTTGAGTAGGCGGATGAACATGGTGGGGACGACCTGCGTCACCGTCACCCGCCGTCTCTCGATCTCCGCCAGGAATTCCTCCGGATCGAATTTCGTCATGACGATGCAAGTGCCGCCCAGCGACTGGACCGCCGTGGTGAAGCCCATCGGCGCGGCGTGGTAGAGCGGCGCCGGGGAGAGGTAGACGGTGCTTTCGTCCAGCGGATAGAGCTTGCCGAACAGCAGGGCTCCGGTGTTGGGCTGGACCGGATCACCGCCCGGTCCTGCGTGGCGGATGCCCTTGGGCCTCCCGGTGGTGCCTGAGGAATAGGCCATGCGGACGCCATTCCTTTCGTCGGCAATTGGGGCTGCGGGCTGGGAAGCGCACAGCGAGGCCCAATCGGGCAGGCTGTCGATCGTGCCGAGCGCGCAGATATGGTTGAGTCCCGGCATGCTGGCGCGCACCTTCTCGAGTTCTTGCGCCGTTTCCGCGAGATACTCCGAAATCAGCAAAGCCTTCGCTCCGCTATCATTGACGATGTAGGCGATTTCGTCGGCCTTGAGCCGGGTCGACATCGGTACCAGGGTGAGCCCGGCGCGCTGGGTCGCCCAGTAGAGGTCGAAGAATTCCGGCCTGTTATCGCAGGCCATGGCAACTGTGTCACCAATGCCGAGCCCGAGCTGGCGCAAGGCATGGGCGGCGCGGTTGGCGCGGGACTCGAGTTCGCCATAGGTGACGGTCTCGCCGGTCGCGGGCATTACCAGCGCGGCCGAAACCGGCTGATTTTGAGCATGAATTCGGGGATGCATGGTGGGCGCTGCCTTCCGTCAGAACGCGATATCGAGGATCGGAGCATTATAGCCTCTGTTGACGACGTTTTGCCCCTTGGCCAAATTTTGCTTGTCATGGTTGGCAAAATAGCTGTCGATCTGGCGCTGGTAGTTGCTGATCATGCCCTTCCATTCCTTTGACAGCCGCATGAATTCTAATCCGTCTGTAGGCAAGCCAAGTTGCTGAGATGGCGGCTGGATCGCCAGTTGGGCCTAGCCTTCGAGACGGCCAACCAGCAGCTCACTTTCAGTGTTGTATCCGCCGGTCATTTTGCGCCGTCCAGAAATTCAGTAAATCCAGAAGGAAGGTAGGGGCCGAAGAGGACTTGCTCGAGTACACCCGTACCGATCCGGGAGCCGTCAGTCGCCCTGACGACCTGCTGCACATGGACATTTTCGGTTGCCAGGGGATCGAGCGTCATGGGGTCGAAGGACTCACCGCTGATCGCCAGTTCACCTTGCCACAGACCGTGGCCCCATACGGGGTGGCCGTAGCCCAGCCCCTTCATTTGAAACTTGAGCAGTGGCTCCAGCGAAATGGTTCGGACCGCGCCTGAATGTTCGACAAGGTCGATTTCCGCGGATCGCGCCAGTCGCGTCCCGGGAATGTAATCGACCCGGTGACGCGCCGTGGCCATGCGTTGCAACCGAGGATCATCGATACCGGGAATGGCACTTTCTGCGCCGTAATAGGGGGCGACGAAGCCTTCCCGGGTAAAGGCTTCGCCGTTCGCGCCGTCGAAGAAGATGGCATGAGTAATCTGATCCTCCCAGACTAGCGGCGCCCACAGAAAGAACGTGGTTCTAAGGCCGGTGGGTGCGATGTTCGGTGTGGGAGCGCCGAAACTTCGCACACCCCAGGAGCGGTCCTTGGTGCCGATGCAAACGCTGTCGTCGACCTTAATCGTGCCGTCGGGCGATCTAATGGTTCCCGACCAGCGACCGAACTGATCGAAACGGGTTGCGTCCATGACCCGGCGCGATCCTGACCAAAGCGTTTGCCGCGCCTCTTGAATAGGTGCTGTCCGTGCGGAAAATGTCAGATCGCAGGCGATACCGCGTTCATTGTCGTCGAGCACAATCCGCGCGCGACGCATCGGTTCGATGACCTCGAGGCGGAACGGACCGACCTGCATCTCGGTTCGCTCGCACGGCGCTCTACGTGAGGCGTAGAAGCAATGTTGGCGTCCGCCGCGTTCCAACACGCTGAATGCGCAGTCAAGCACCCCGCGATGCGGATAGATCGCCATGCCGATCGCGAAATAGTAGGAGCCGTCGGCGGTGTAGCCGTTGAACCACGTGCGATCGTATGCATTGATGTCGCTGGTGTGAGGATGAGCCAGTGGCTCGGCCGTCTGATGGATTGGGAAATCGTCAAGTTTGTTTAGCATCGCCATCGGTTCCAAACTGCTTATTATCGAAATTTCGGTCTGTCACTGATCTCTGCCTTGCGACAGCAAACCAATCCCTGGTTTCACAACTACTGTCACAGCCCTTTAGATCGTCGCAAAGATGATGAATGCCTCTCGAGTGGACACGAGTTCGTTCACACGAAAAGCACTTCCACTTCGACCTTCCGGATTTTGCCCGAGGGCGTGAGCGGGAAGCATTCGACGAATTGCCAGTGGCGCGGCACCTTGAAATGGGCCAGGCGGCTGCCCGCATGGGCAGCCAGTTCCTCGATCGTCGCCGGGCTGCCCTCGCGAAGCTGGATTGCCGCCCCGACGATCTGGCCCCAGTAGTCGTCGGGCACCGCTACCACAGCGGCGGCATAGACGTGCGGGTGCGCGAGCAGGCAGTCTTCAACCTCCGCGGGATATATATTCTCCCCGCCGCGGATGATGACATCGCGCGCACGTCCGTGAATGCGGATGTAACCCGCTGCGTCCAGCGAGGCGAGATCGCCGGTATGGAGGAAACCATCGGCGTCGATCGCCGCCGCCGTCGCTTCGGGCATGCGGTAGTACCCGTCCATCACGACCGGGCTGCGCACGCAGATTTCACCGACATCGCCGGTCCGCAGCGTCTCGCCAGTCCCGGGGTCGCAGATTTTGACCTCGACCTGCGGGATCGGCCGTCCGACGGTTTCGGCCACGAGCGCCGGATCGTCGCCGGGAAGTGTGGCGCTGATCATCGGACATTCGGACTGGGCGAAGGCGACGATGACGGTAACGCCATAGTCCTGCATTAGCCGCTCGATCAGCGGACGCGGGACTTGCGCGCCGCCAGAGCCCACGGAGCGCAGATCGCGCGACGCTTCAGCCCATCCGGGCTGCTCGAGCAGGGCGTAAATCATCGTTGGAACGCCGCCGATCCGGGTCGCCCCGCACTGGCCCATGAGCGCGACGAACTCCGCAGGATCGAAGCGGGTCATCACCACATAGCAGGCGCCGGCCGTCATACAGCCGATCACAAGGCTCACTGCGCCGCCCATGTGATTCAAGGGGACCGGGTTGATCCATACGTCGCTCTCGTCGACATCGGCGGCGAGCACGCGCAGCCAGGCTCCGTTGAGCGCGGTGCGATGCGACATCGCCGCGCCCTTGGCCTTGCCGGTAGTGCCCGAAGTGAACTGGATCAGAAACAGGTCCGCAGACTGCACCTCGGGCAGCGAGCCCGGCACAGTCGCTGCGGTCAGCGCGCGCAGTTCCTCCAGCGGATGGACCTTTTTCGCACCCACGATCGCCACCGCCCGGTCCAGCAGCGGGGCGCCACGGGTGTCGTGGCCGGCCAGCATCAGGGTGGGCATCGTCAGTTCGCGGGCGTGATCGCATTCGAAATCAGTCCAGGCCGGGTTCCACGATGCCACCACCATGCCGGCGAGCGCGCAGCCGTATTCGACAAGTATCCATTCCACTGAATTGTGCGACCAGATGGCGATGCGGTCACCGGGCGCGGCCCGCTCCAGCAGCCAGGAGGCGACTAGTTCGGCTTCGTCCAGCAGTTGCGCATAAGTGAGCGTCCCGATCCCGTTCCCGCTGGGCCAGACGAGCGCGCGGCGTTCGGGGAAGCGCGATACGGTCCGCCGCAGCGCATCGCCGATGGTGCCCGAAAGGATGTCTACCGAGGTGTCGGCGGGAATATGGGCCAGCGCTGGCGGGGCATCGGGCACCTTTTTCAGCCTCTGCCTGGAATTTCGTTGAACGGAACATTCTTGTCGACACGGATGTCCGCCGGGAGCCCGAGCACCCGCTCGCCAATGATGTTTCGCAGGATCTCGTCCGAGCCGCCTTCGATCCGCATCGCCGGCGACCGCAGCAGGTTGGCCTGGAACCAGCCGCGCGCGGCGGCCGTGTCTGGATCGTCAAGGATGCCAGCAGGTCCCTGGAGATCCAACGCGAAACTGGCGATCTCCTGCCGCATCGAGGCGATCACCAGTTTGCCGATCGAACTCTCCGGCCCGGGCGTCTCGCCGCGCGAGAGCGCCGAGATCGACCGCATGCTGCTGTATTTAAGCCCGCTCGCCCGCGCCGCCCAGCCGGCCAGCCTGGAGCGGACGGCGCGGTCCTCGATCATCGGGCTGCCAAGCGGCGTCTCCAGCCCGCAGACGAAATCGAAGATCTGTTCGAACGAGGTCGAGATGTTTGCGCCGATGGTCGCGCGTTCGTTCATCAGTGTCGTTATCGACACTTCCCAGCCCTGGCCGACGCCGCCCAGCCGCTGCGCATCGGGCACGCGCAGGTCAGTGAAGAATACTTCGTTGAACGTGGACTGGCCGTTCGCCTGCTTGATCGGCCGCACTTCCACACCGGGGGAACGCATGTCGATGAAAAACATCGTCAGTCCCTTGTGCTTGGGCACGGAGGGATCGGTGCGGGCGAGAAGCAGGCCGAACTGCGCATTTTGCGCGAAGCTAGTCCAGATCTTCTGGCCGTTGACGATCCAGTCGCCCGATCCGTCGCTTGCGGGCTCGGCGCGGGTGCGCAGCCCGGCGAGATCGGATCCCGCCGCAGGTTCCGAGAACAGCTGACACCAGACTTCCCCTCCAGTCGCCATCGGGGGAAGATAACGGCGGTTCACCTCATTCGGCGCCCAGGCCATGAGCGTCGGCCCGCACATGCCGTGGCCGATCGAAAACATCAGGCTGAGCTGCGCATAGGGGCCCTCCTCCTGCTGCCAGATGACACGCTCCATCGGTGAGAACCCGCCGCCGCCGAACTCGACTGGCCATTGCAGGCAGGCATAGCCCGCGGCGGCCTTTCTGGCCTGCCAGCTTTTGGAAGCAGCGATCGGGTCTTCGCTGGTGATGCCGAGCCTTCCGATGGTCGAGGTGCGGCGCAGTTCATCCTCGAGATGCTTCGGTGCATTGGCTTCGATCCAGCCCCGCACCTTGATGCGGAATGCGGCTTCCTCGGGGGAATCCTCGAAATTCATGGCCTTGCCTTTCAGGAGGGACGCTGGCGGAGGCGCTCGACCAGCGCGTCTTCCCACTGCGACAGGCTGCCGAGATTAAGCGCAAGCAGGTTCGCGCGGCGATAGTGGAGATGGCAATCAGCCGCCCAGGTAAAGCCCATGCCGCCATGGACCTGAATGTTGTTGCGCGCGCATTGCTGATAGGCCTGCGTTGCGGAAACCCTAGCCGTAGCAGAGGCGATCGGGAGTTCGGCATGTTGTTGCGACAGCGCCCAGGCGCCGTAATAGGCATTCGAACGCGCCAGGGTGAGCGATACATACATGTCCGCCAGCATGTGCTTGATCGCCTGGAACGAGCCGATCTGGCGACCGAATGCCATCCGTTCGCGGGCATGGTCTCGCGCCATCATCAGAGCCGCTTCAGCGCCGCCCACCTGCTCGAAAGCGGTGAGCACAGCCGCGCGGTCGTTCACTGCTTCGATGGTTCGCCAGCCGTCCGCCTTATCGCCCAGCGGCTCCGCCGTCGCTCTGTCGAAACGCAAGGCGGCATGTTCGCGCGTAGGGTCAATCGTCCCGACGATCTCGCGTGTGACACCGGGCTGGTCGAGCTCGACGAGGTAGAGGCCCAGCCCATCACCCGATTGTGCCGCGACCACGGCAAAGTCGGCAATGCCACCGTCGGCAACAGCGATTTTCGTGCCGGAAAGAGCGCCGTCTGCGAAGGCGGTGCGGATACCGGCCGGAGAGGGAGCGCCGAAATCCTCGACCAGTGCGAATGTTCCGATGGCGCTGCCGTTGGCCAGGCGCGGTAGCCAGCTCTGCTTCTGCTCCTCGCTTCCAGCAGCCTTCAGAAATTCCGCCGCCAGATAGATCGACGAGGAAAAGGGAAGCGGCGCCAGCGCCCGGCCCAGCTCCTCGGCCAACACGCAAAGTTCGAGGTAGCCAAGGCCGACACCGCCATATTCCTCCGGGATGCCCGCTCCCAGGTAGCCGAGTTCGGCAAGGCCAGCCCAAAGCTCACGGTCGTAGGGAACCTGCCCATCGAGGACACGGCGGACGGCAGCCGAATCGCAGCGCTCCTGAAGGAAACGGCGCGACTGGTTGCGCAACTCGTCCTGCTCGGGAGAAAATTCGAAGTTCATCTATCCTCCACCTGACAGCGGCTTCCGCTCCAATGTGCCGGAAAACTAATTCAATCAAAAACCAAATGCAAATTGCATTTTATAAATTTGTCGGCCTAGCGGATTGATTTCGAGACTCGCCGATGAACTAGCCAATAGTGGATGCAAATGTCAGAATC
>JAHFPT010000182.1 GCA_023266625.1 Novosphingobium sp.
CCTCTGCCCATCCGTCGATCATGCGGTCATAGTCGCTGTCGGCAAGCGTATCGGACCAGCGCAATCGTTCGGCGATTCCGCTATCGTGCGCAATGTGGGAAGCCTGCTCGGCCCAAGTGGCGTCGTGAATCAGCAGCTTTGGCCCTGCGTCCCGTGCCAGGGCGACCAACTCTCCGGCCGATAATCGCCAGTTGAGCGGGACGAGGATGGTGCCGGTCCTCAAGCACGCGAATTGAAGTTCGAAAAGGCGGATGTCGTTGTCTGCGATCACCGCGACGCGATCGGCCAGACCGAGCCGGAACCGTGTTTGCAGAATATGCGCGAGCCTTCCAACGCGGCTTTCCAGTTCGCCCCACGTTCGCTTCAGCCCGGTTTCGTGCTGGGTCAATGCCGGTGCATCCGGCTGACGACGTGCATGGTATGAAACCCAGTCGTGGGTTGCTGGCTTCACCATCTCGTGCTCCTGAATTGCGGTGGGCAAGTGGCCCAGCGTCAAGCCGGACTGACATGAACTGCGCCGGTGGCCACCAGCGCCGCGATATCGCTTTCGGTGAAACCGACCTCGGCAAGTATGGCCGGACCATCCCGACCGATACGCGGCGGTCCGCTGACGATTGCGCCGGGCGTCGCGCTGAACACTGGGGTCACACCGGGCTGGCGGATACCGCCCCGGCGCACGATGTTGCCGCGCGCGCGATTGTGCGGATGCTCGGCTGCCTCAGCGAGCGTGAGCACGGGGCTGACGCAGGCATTGGTGCCCTCGAAGATTGTCAACCATTCTGCCATCGATTTCGTTCGAATGCGCTCGGCGATCAGGGCCTTCGTATCGGGCCAGAGCGCCCGGTCCATCTGGTCGTGGGCAAGGACATGCTCGATTTCCAGCCCGCGGCAGAGCGCGGCATAGAAAGGAGGTTCGATCGCGCCGACGGCAACGTGGCGGCCATCGCTGCACTCGTAAGTGTCGTAGAACGGTGCTCCTCCGTCGAGCAGGTTGCTGCCGCGTTCGAATTGCCAGGTTCCGGTTTCGAGCATCGTGAAGATCGCGCTCATCTGCAGGATTGCGCCGTCCACCATCGCGGCATCGACCACCTGGCCCTTTCCAGAGATGCGGGCCTGAAGCAGCGCCGCCACGACCCCGAGCGCCAGCACGATACCGCCGCCACCCATGTCGCCGACCAAGTTTGCGGGAACGACCGGCTTGCCGCCCTTTTCGCCGATCGTGTGCAGCGCGCCGGAGAGCGCGATGTAATTGATATCGTGCCCAACGGTATGCGCTAGCGGTCCAGTCTGGCCCCAACCCGTTATGCGGCCATAAACGAGGGCGGCGTTGCGCCCAAGGCAATCTTCCGGGCCAAGCCCTATCCGTTCCATCACGCCCGGGCGGAATCCCTCGATAAGCACATCGGACCTCTCGATCAGGCGCCTTGCCAGATCGACTGCATCGGGCGACTTGAGGTCAAGGGCGATGGAGCGGTGCCCCCGCCCCAGAATACCGGCGGGGCCATCTTCTGCCATGTGGGCGGCGCTCGCTTCGACGCGCGGGCGATCGATGCGGATGACATCTGCACCCATGTCGGCCAGGATCATGCCGCCGAAGGTCACTGGCCCATGTTGCGTACCGGCCATTTCGATCACCCGGATGCCGCAAAGGGGTCCCTGCCTGTGTGCCCCTGATGTCATATGCGTACGTTCGGGTTCGCGCGACCTGCGAGATCGGCGTGAAAATGCGGAGGAGGTGGAATATGCATCCGGCGATCCATGTCGATGCAGATCGCCACCGCTTCATTGCTGGCAAGCAGTTCGCCGGTTTCGAGGTTGAACATCCAGTGGACCCAGTTGTAACGGCGGGCATCCACGAAAGTGATGGCGCTGCGGATGACGAGTGCATCACCTGCGCGCGGCCAGCGGCGGTAGACTACCCTGTTTTCGACAGCCGCCCCGCCAATCGCGCCGAACCCGTCGGGGTAGGGTGTATCGGGCCGTTGTAGCGCGGTAATGCCGTTGATAAAGTGTGCCGTGAAAAACCGTGGCAGGAGCAGCCCGCAATGGTCGCACTCCGACGGTTTCACGACGGCCATCGCGACGGTGCGCATCCCTAGCGCGTCGGCGAGAGCCATGTCGGCGTCGGCAACCGGATCGTCCGCCGCTATGCCGCGTGGCAGGCCATGGTCGGGAATTACCGCTTTGATCGCAGCCAGCTTCTCGAGAATGGCGTCGGGCGAGCTGACAGGTCTTCCCGAGTGCAGGTCGCAAAGCCGGTAGGATGTGCTGATCGCCGCTGCCACCCGGGATCCTTCGTCGGCGATCAGTTCGCAGTAGATTCCGATTTCCTCCGAGCCGGTTTCAAAGGAGCCAGCTATTACCGAATAGCTTTGCCAGCTCTTGATCTCAGAGAGGAAACGCATGTGCTGATCGACCGGCTCCAGCCGTTGTGAACGGGTCGCCATTAGCCGCGGACCCAATCCGGCTTTGCTCAGGAGAATGGTTGCTCCTTCCGTCGCACGCTCGACATAAAACTGACTGTTGAGGTGCCCAACGACGTCGCATTCCCATGTCTGAACCGACGATCGCCCAACTTCGATCAATTGATCTCTCCAAGAAGATCATTTCCCGTCCGCCATCAATGCGATGTGGATTGATCTAGAAAACATACGGTGGTTGGTGTGTCAATCCCTCGAGGCTGCAGAAGTCAGTTGGAACAAAATGTTGGAGCGGACAAAACGGTCGAGGAGCCGCGCGGCGGCGGGAAATCTCGGCATTGATCGGCGGTGGGATCACTCGGATATTCGGCGATTTCGTAATGTTCGGGATTGGCGCGATGTTGCCGCGTCAGGTGAACTGGGCCAGCCGGTCCTGAACTGAAAATCCGCTCATTGCCGTGGATTTCCTGCGCACACACCAGCATGTCGCGAGCTGTCGCGGACAGCCGTACCGCCCAGAAAAAATCTCTTTGAAAAGCCTTGCCCGAATCTAGTTTTGCTGTAATTAACATACATTGTTAGGTGAAAAGCTCGCAAGGCCGGAGTTGGATGCGCGCCCATGGCGGATATTGAGATCAGACGCGACGGATCGATCGCCTTCTTGCGGCTCTCCCGGCCGGGCAAGAAGAACGCACTGACCAACGCCATGCATTGGACGATTGCGGAGGCGTTGAACGACGCCGATGCTGACGCGGCCGTCAAGGCGTTGGTCATCGAGGCGGAAGGCCCGGATTTTTGCGCCGGGAACGATCTTGCCATGATGGCCGACATGGCGTCGGGCAAGCTGCCGGCCGACGAACTTGCATCCGACGATTTTCTTGCTGCGTTGAGCGGCTTCGGCAAGCCGTTGCTGGCCGCCGTGCGAGGCCGGGCAATCGGCGTGGGAGCGACGCTGTTGATGCATTGCGACGTGGTCGTGGTTGCACAGGACAGTCGATTGACATTTCCGTTCGTGGATCTCTCGGTCGTGCCCGAGGCGGCTTCGACGTACCTGGTTCCGGCGCGGATAGGTTATGCCCGGGCTTATTCGTTACTGTGCCTGTGCGAACCGGTAACTGGTGCGGACGCTGCCGAGTGGGGGCTGGTCACGCGCAGCGTGGAAAGCGCAGATGTCGATGATGTCGCCCGCGACCTGGCGCTGCGCCTTGCCGGGAAGCCGGCCAGCGCTCTGCGAGCAACCAAAGTGCTGATGAAGGATCGCGACGCGATCGAGCGCGCGCTGGCGAGCGACAAGGAAGCTTTCCTTCGGCAAATCGGCCTTCAGCAATTGGGCCAGTCCGAAGCCGCTTCAGTGCAGGCAACCGGTGGCACCCCTTCAACTGGAGTTCAGGCATGATTCATCATCTCGCCCTTGCGACAAAAGACATCGTAAAGGCGCACCATTTCTACACACAGGCGATGGGCTTCTCCTTGGTCAAGGCCGTGAAGCGCCAGGCACCTGGCGGCGGCTGGACCAAGCATGTCTTCTACGACATGGGCGACGGACTGCTGTTCGCGCTGTGGGACCTGAGGGGAATGTCTGAGCAGCTTCCGGCAAGTTGGAGCGCTGCTCTGTCAGTCGGCATGGGCCTTCCGGGATGGATCAATCACGTCGCGTTCGAGGTGAAGGACGAAGAAGATCTCCAGCGGTGCAAGCAGCGATGGCTAGAGCATGGCTATCACGTGACATTGGTCGACCATGATTTCATTCGGTCAATTTACACATTCGATCCGGATGGAACGATGGTCGAATGGACCTATCGCACGCGTGAACTCGACAATGCAGACGCTGACGAAGCGATCATCCTCATGCGCGACGACACTCCTGCCGAGGAGCCAGACTACGAAATGGAAGTCACCAGATCGACGGTTAAGAAGAGCTTCCCCGAAACAGTTTGAATTGCTGGCAGGCCCCCGGAAACCGGGTGGCTGCCAAAGCCAACCACCCAATGGAGCAGATATGAAAATTAGTCTTATGTCGCTTGGCGACCTGATGGAAGATCCCGTTACCGGCGCGCACCTCAATTGCGCCCAGCGGTATCGCATGATGATCGAAGCGGCCATCGTTGCCGACGCAAACGGCTTTTACGGCATCAACATCGGCGAACATCATGGCCTCGACTATGCGTTCTCGACGCCGCCAGTGCTACTTGCCGCCATTGCCGAGCGAACCAAGAACCTCAAACTGAGCACCGCTGTCGCGCTTGCGGCCAATCTGGACCCGTTGCGGATTGCGGAAGATTACGCCGCAGTCGATGTGATCTCGGGCGGGCGCGTCGAACTCGTGACAGGGCGGGGCAACTTTTTCGAAAGCACTTACACGCTGTTTGGGCAGTCGATCGAGGAATCAGCCGCACGGTTTGCCGAGGGCATGGAACTGCTATGCACGCTGTGGTCGGGAGAGCCGGTATACTGGCAGGGCCAGTTCCGTGCGCCCATCAACGGCGAGGCGCTGCGGCCGCGTCCCATTCAGCGTGACAAGCCGCCGTTCTGGGTCGGTGGCGGCAGCTCGCGAGATACCGCAGAGCTGACAGGCCGGCTTGGCCTGAAGTTGATGCTGCCCAGCGCATTCGGAAAGCCCGACAAGTTCGTGGCTGTCGCAGACATGTACCGTGAGGCATATGCAAAGGCTGGGCACGCTGGTCAGCCGGAAGTTGGTGCGTGTTGGCATGGCTGGGTTGCCGAGACGCATGAAGCCGCGATTGCACGCTTCCAGCCGCGCTATCAGACCTACCATCAGTTTACCCAGAAGCTGATCAAGCGCGTCAACTCCAATCCTCCGCCGTATCTTACTGCACCGTTCGACTTCGATTTTCTTCGTACAGAAGGTCCGGCAATCGTGGGTTCGCCACCTGAATTTGCCGAGCGTCTGAACAGGTTGGCCGAGCAACTGGGAGCCGATGTCAATCTGATCTACATGGACATGGGCGGCGTTCCGGGTGACGAATTCTGCGACATGGTAGAGCTTATGGGTCGAGAGGTCCTGCCCATACTTTCCAGCGTTGATATTGCCGCATGAACCTTGAATCTGTCATCAACGCCCCATTGCAAACCCGATATGGTCCGTTGAGCGGGGTGAAGGTTGTCGATGTCAGCGCACTGGGGCCGGGGCCGTTCGCGTCGATGATGCTTGCGGACTTCGGCGCTGAGGTGATTTCCATCCGCCGCCCCGGTCCCGTCGATGTGTTCGATCCGTCTGCGGGCATGATCCGTGGAAAGTCGATGCGCGAGATCGACCTGAAACAGGCCGATGGTGTGGACCAGGTGACCGCGCTTGCCGCCGGGGCCGACGTGTTCCTCGAAAGCTCGCGCCCCGGCGTGATGGAACGGCTCGGCCTTGGGCCCGATGTCCTTCACGCTGTCAATCCCGGCCTTGTCTACGCCCGGCTGACGGGCTGGGGGCAGAGTGGACCTTATTCGCAGATGGCTGGGCATGACTTAAACTACCTTGCCGTGTCCGGAGCTTTGGGGATCAGCGGAATTGATCGGCCGGTTGCACCGCCTGCTTTGCTCGGCGACATCGGCAACGGATCGTATCTAGCTGCTTTCGGCATCGTTACTGCGCTTCTGGACCGCCAGCGGACCGGCAGGGGACAAGTCGTGGACATCGCAATCAGTGATGGAGCAGCGTTCGGCCTGTCCGGGATTTTCAGCGAGATGCGGTCGGGCATGTTCGCGGGCGCGATTGGCACGCATGTTCTTTCAGGTAACGCACCTTTTTATCGCACCTATCGATGTGCCGATGGGAAATGGTTTTCGGTCGGGGCAATCGAATCAAAATTTTACGCTGCGTTTCTAGGGGCCTTGGGGCTATCCGACGTCGATCCCTCGCCACGGGCGCAGTGGCGTATCAGTGACTGGCCGGTGTTGCGGGATAAGCTGGACGCGATCTTTCTGAGCAAGTCACGTGACGAATGGACCGCGCTGTTCGAGGGTGTGGACGCCTGTACCGCGCCTGTCCTGAACCTGGACGAACTGACCGTGGACCCGCATCTCAAGGCGCGCGGGACGGTGCAGGTGGAGTCCAACGGCGATTTGCGGTCTGCCCCTGCTCCGCGCTTTTCTGCCTACCCCCATCTCCACGCGATAGCCTGATACAGATATGGCAGGATCCTGCCGAGGGAATTGACGATGTCCGATCTTCATGGGGCCGCAGTTGTCGTGACAGGTGGCGCATCCGGCATTGGCCTCGCCACAGTGAGGGCGTTCGGCGAACGCGGGGCATCGGTCATTCTGGCCGACATCGATCATTCCGGTGCAGATCGGGCTCGCTTGCTGCGCGAGGCCGGATTAGATGTCCGCTTTCAACAGGCCGACGTGACGTCGGTAGAGGCCTGCAGCGAAATAGTCGCCGCTTGTATCGGATACTTTGGTCGGGTCGACATTGCGGTCAACAATGTCGGCGTGGTCGATCCGGCCATAGAGGACGGCGAGATACTGCCGACGCAGGCCTGGGATCGCACGATCGCGCTGAGCCTTTCGAGCACGTTCTATTGCATTCAGGCACAGTTGGGGGCGATGCTTCCGGCGGGGGGAGGGTCGATCGTCAATATAGCTTCTGTGGGCGGATTGGTCAGTCTCAATCGCAAGCTTGCATACGTTTCGGCCAAGCATGGCGTAATAGGTCTGACCAAAGCAATCTGCGACACTTACGGCAGCCGGAACATCCGATGCAATGCGGTGGCACCGGGGTTGATCGAGACGCCCGGATTGAAAGCGGCCGGAACCAAGGGCAACGCCACTTCGATCGACCGGTTCGCAAGCCAGATTCCCAGCGGCCGTCTTGGCACGGCCGAGGATATTGCGCGCGCCGTGCTGTGGTTGGCGTCCAGCGACGCGGAGTATGCCAACGGAACCGTGCTCACCGTCGATGGAGGGTATGTGGTTCGATAGGGGATGGGTCCGAGCAGAAGTAATCGCGCTGGGCGACGATCTTTCCGTCCGCGATTTCGAACACACCCATGATCCGGGTTGAATGAATGGCGGATCCGTCTGCGCGCACAAGATGATCGACGCGTTCAGTCATCACGCGACGGGCATCGGCCAGCACGGCGACAATGTCGACGTGAATGGCGTCAAGCCCGTGCGCCGCGTGATAGCTGTCAACAAAGGCCAAGGCCTCTGCCTTGCCAGTCAGGCGGTTGAGGCCCACATTTTCCCAGACCGTTGCACTGGTGAAATATTCATCGATGCCTTGACGCAGCGCGGCGATGCCGCCGCCCCAGATATGCATGAAATCGAGAGCTACCGTCCGGGCATCGCGCGCCATGGTGTTTTTCCCAGTAAGCCTCAGACCTCGATTTTCCACGATGCTGAGCGCGGCGCATAGGCAGGGGGACGCTTGTCGCGGAAGGCATTGAGCGCTTCCTTCGAATCGGGGTGGCCGCTCATCTTCACTGTGAAGCCCTGCTCGAAGGTGTATCCCGTTTTCAGGTCCATCATCTCGACACGATTTAGGATCTGCTTGGCAAGGCGCGTTGCTGTCGGGCTGAAGCCGGCGATCCTTTTGGCGAACGCCATGGCGGTATGATCAAGCTGGTCGCGATCACATACGACCAGCGACGCGCCCGCATTCATCAGATCCCTTGCGGTCATTGGCTGGCCGGTAAAGAAAATGCGCCGAACGAGTGGCTCGGGTGCTATTCGTGCAAGATGGCGAGCTCCTCCCATCACGCCGACGGTTAGTTCGGGCAGTCCAAGTCGGGCGTCTTCGGCGGCCACGACGAAATCGCATGATGCGGCAATGGCAAGGCCGGTGCCAAGCGCCGCACCGTGTACCGCGCCGATCACAGGAACGCTGCAGTCCTGGATGGCGAAGAATGCTTCACGGACCCGCCACATGCGTTCGGTCCCGTTCTCGGGCGTCATCGTTGCAAATTCGTCGAGATCGTTGCCCGCGCAGAAATGGGCGCCATCGCCCCTCAGAATCACAGCGCGAACGTCGCCGCCAACCTGATCAATGTTGCCAAACAGGTCGGCGATTTCGATGTACATGTCGAGATCGACTGCGTTGGCCGCGCCGCGGTTCATCGATACGGTCAGGATCCCGTCTGGTCCGAGGTCGGTTCGGAGGTATTGAAAGCTCCTGTGCATCACGGCTCCTGTCAAAAGGTGCAGCGAAAGAAAACTGGCGCGCCCTTGCATCATCAATCATACAGCATTAGGATTAAGTCAAGGATGATTGCCCGCCGATCGTCGGTCGACCATTTCGACATATCGGGAAAGTCAGCAATTTTATGGGGCAGGACCAAGCGATATGACGACAGAAACCGAAACAATCGTTGTGCGAGATGAAGGTAATCTGCGCGTCATCCTGCTTAACCGGCCGACCGCAGCAAACGCGCTAGATATTGCGATGCTCGACGCGCTTGTGAGGGCACTTCATGAAGTTGCGGATTGCGCTGCCCGGGCAGTGGTGATTGCCGGTTGTGGGCGGAATTTCTGCGCGGGTTCCGACCTGAAGGCGGCGCGGGCGGACCCTGCGGGGATGAGCCTGCGCCTGCGCTTCAATCCCTTGGCCCTGGCGCTCGATTCGCTGAATATCCCGGTTGTCGCGGCGGTGAATGGCGCGGCAGCAGGCGGCGGGCTTGCGCTCGCGCTGATGGCGGACATGCGCGTGATGGGTGAGGGGGCCCGACTTGTGCCTTCGTGGTTGCCGCTCGGCCTCGTGCCTGACCTCGGGGCGAGTTGGCACATCGCACAAGCGCTGGGTCCGGCGCGGGCGTTCGATTGGCTGGCGCGAGCAACTCCGATGAAGGCTGCAGAAGCTATGGAATACGGGCTGGCCAATCGCGTGGTTGCCGACGGCAGCGAGCTTGTTGAAGCCATTGCACTGGCGAGGGAACTGGCCGCGATTCCGGGACCAGCCATTGCGTTGACCCGTCAGTTGCTGCGAAATGCAGCTGGCCGGACGTTGGCACAGCAGCTTGAGGCAGAAGCGCAGGGCCAAGACGCCGCAATGCGCGATTCAGACCAGATCGCCGCATTGGCGGCGCGCGTCGAACAATTGGGACGATCACGATAGGCCGCACGCGGCTGGTCCAATAAACGTAAGGCATGCAGGGTTTTGGGAGCACGGAATATGAGTGTGAAGGAAGCGGGAGCGGTATCCGGACATTTCGACTACATCATCGTCGGCGCAGGCAGCGCGGGTGCCGTTGTCGCCAACCGGCTCAGCGAAGATCCCGGCATATCGGTGCTGCTGCTTGAAGCAGGCGGCAACGCGGACTCCTTTTTGGTAAAGTTGCCGGTCGGATTTGCGAAGATGCTGGTCAACCCCAAGTTCGACTGGTGTTATGAGCAGGAACCCGATCCGAGCATGAATGGCCGGTCGTGGGTTTGGTCTGCGGGCAAGATGCTTGGCGGAAGCAGTTCCATCAACGGACAGGTCTATATCCGCGGAACGCGCCGCGATTTCGACGAATGGGCTGAAATGGGTGCAACAGGGTGGGGATTCAACGAAGTCTTCCCGTATTTCCTGCGGTCCGAGCGTTGGCACGGCGAAGCCAGCCAGGCGCATGGTTCGCACGGGCCGATGTCGGTGGCGCAGATCATCGACCCGCATCCGCTTTGCCGACCGTTTCTCAAGGCGTGCGGCGAACTTGGCCTTCCGACGCTGGCCGAATATAACGATGGGTCTTCGTTCGGTTCGTTCCTGACGCAGGCCAACCAGGACAATGGCTGGCGCTGTGGCACGGAGCAGGCATTTCTTCGCCCGATCCGCAAGCGTTCCAACCTGACCGTCCTGACCGAGGCCGAAGTGGAGCGGATCGAAGTCATCGAAGGCCGTGCCATTGGTGTCATCGTCGATCGCAAGGGGGTAAAACAACGCTATGGCGCGCGCAGG